>JACQVB010000250.1 GCA_016209985.1 Gemmatimonadota bacterium
CCAACACACTCATTTATGTTCGGGGCGAAGGCATCGTGCTGAACGAGCCATCGGTGGTCGCCGTGGAGAAGGCCACCGGCAAGGTGAAGGGAATCGGGCTCGAGGCGAAACGGATGCTGGGCCGCACGCCGGACGGGATCGTGGCGGTGCGGCCGCTGAAAGACGGCGTGATCGCGGACTTCGATGTCTGCGAGAAGATGCTGCGCTACTTCCTCTCGTCGATCATCAACAAGCACGTGTTCCGGGTGAAGCCCAAGGTGATCGTCTGCGTGCCGAGCGGGATCACCGAGGTGGAAAAGCGCGCGGTGCGGGACAGCGCCCAATCGGCCGGGGCCAAAGAAGTCTACATGGTGGCGGAGCCGATGGCCGCGGCCATCGGAGTGGGGCTGCCGGTGGAGACGCCGACTGGCAACATGGTGATCGATATCGGTGGCGGCACCACTGAGATCGCGGTGATTGCGTTGGCTGGCATCGTGAGCGACACCTCGATTCGCACCGGCGGCGACGAGCTGGATCAGGCCATCGTCCAGTTCATGCGGAAGAATTACAACCTGCTGATCGGCGAACCGACGGCCGAGGCGATCAAGATCGCCATTGGGTCGGCGGCGCCGGTGGGCGAGGAAAAAGAGATGGAGGCCAAGGGTCGGGATCTGGTTTCCGGGATTCCCAAGGTCGTGCGGGTGCATTCGAGCGAAATCCGGGAAGCGATTCAGGAACCCGTTCAACAGATCGTGGATGCGGTGCGGCGAGCGCTGGAGATCACCCCACCCGAGCTCGCCAGCGACATCGTCGACCGCGGCATTGTGATGGCCGGCGGGGGAGCGTTGATTCGCGGCCTGGACGTGCTCCTGTCACAGGAAACGGCGTTGCCCATTCGGGTGGACGAGGATCCGCTGACATGCGTGGTGCGAGGGACCGGGCGCATCCTGGACGATCCCGAGAAGTATCGATCGGTCCTGACGACCTAGCGACGTGACGTTCGCGTCCGAGCGGACCGCTTCGCGCCGCGACACGCTGATTTTCGTCGCTTGTCTCCTGCTTGCCATTATCGCCCGGAGCGTGCCGCGCGATTGGGGTTTCGCGGTGGCATCCGGCTTCCGCAGTACCCTCCTGGTTCCGTTTCTGGCGCTGCAGAATCAGGCTGAGCTCACCAAGACCTCCCGAAAGCGGTTCGCGGCGGTGGTGACCGAGCGCGATTCCTTCGCGCTGCTGGCCGACTCGGTTCCGGCGCTCCGCGCGGAAAACGATCAGTTGCGCGCGGTGCTGGGGCTTCGCGGCCGACTGCCGGTGACCCATGTCGCCGCGGAAGTGCTGCACCAATCGCTTCCGACCAATGCGTTCATGGTGACGTTGTCGGCGGGGAGGGCGCAGGGAGTCCGCCCGCTCGCGCCGGTGCTTGCCCCCAACGGCCTGTTCGGTGTGGTGGACAACGTCGAGGCGAATACGTCGGTCGCCATGCTGTGGGCCCACCCGGACTTCCGTGCCAGCGCGATGACGCTCGATGGGTCGGTCTTCGGAATCGTGGCGCCGTACGGGAGCCGCGGCCCCAATGAGATGCTGATGGAGCTTTCCGGGATTCCGTACCGCGAGCAGGTCCCGCCGGGCACCATGGTCTACACCTCCGGTCTGGGTGACGTCTATCCCAAGGGGATTCCGTTGGGAACCGTGCTCGAGGTGGGGTCGGAAGGGGCCGGTTGGTCTCGTACCTACCTCGTTCTTCCGATCGTGCACCCTGCCCAGGTGAGCCACGTCATGATCCTTCTGAGCGGGAGCGCCGGCGACCTTCGGCCCGCCTTCCCGCCCAAGGCCCCGCCTCAATGATCTATGGGCGCAGCCGCTACCGGTTCGCAGCGGTCCTCCTGCTGCTGGTGGCCTCGCATTTCGGGCTTCGTCCCTGGTTGGGCGATCCACGCTGGGCGCCCGATTTCCTGCTGTTGGCGCTCCTGGTGTACTCCATCCGTACCACCCCCGGGCGTGCCTCGATCGCCGGCTTTCTGGTAGGATTGCTGGGCGACGCATTGACGCCGGTGGCATTCGGCTCCGGGGCTCTGGCCCACACGATCGTCGGCTATCTCGCGGCCTGGGGCAAGGCGGTGTTCTTTGCCGAGAACGCGCTGGTAAGCGGCGGCTTCTTCTTCGTCGGGACCTGGATTCGTGATGTGCTGGTCCTGCTGGCCGGCGGCTATGGAGGGGGATCGGCCTTCTTCTGGCAGATAGCCGTGTGGTCGCCCCTCAAAGCGTTGAGCACCGCGATCGTCGGTGTGGGCGTGCTGATCGTATTTCAGCGCTGGCTGGAAATGAGAATCGCTGAATGAGCTGGCACCATCCCTACAGCATCGCCCGGCGGGCCGCCGTGACGAGCCGGGTGGTCTGGCTGTTCCTCGGCTTGCTCGCGGTGGTGTTCTTCCGGGTACAGGTGATCGGATCGAGTCGCTACCGCCTGCAATCGGAGGAAAACCGGTTGCGCCCGATTCCGATCCCGGCAGCACGAGGGCTGGTGACCGATCGGAACGGCGTGGTGCTCGCGGAAAACGTTCCGGGATACTCCGTGGGGCTGATTGCCTCCTCAGGAGACTCGCTGCGCGCCATGCTCCGGCGGATCGCCCCGGTGGTTGGTCTCGATTCCAGCACCTTCGACATGCTGGTCCGCCGGTTCCGCCGGCGCCCGTATGAGCCGGTCGTCATCGCGCGGGATGCTCCCTTCAGTCTGGTTTCGTCGCTGGAAGAGCGGCGCATGCGGATTCCCGGGCTGGTGATCCAGGCCGAGCCCAAGCGGCGCTACCCTCTGGGGCCCTCCACGGCTCACGTCGTAGGCTACGTGAACGAGGTCACCGAGCGTGAGCTGTCATCCGCAAAGTTCGCCAGCGTGCGGGCCGGCGCGCTGGTGGGGCGCGACGGGCTGGAGCGGCAATACGATGACGAGCTGCGAGGTGAAGACGGCGTCCGGTTCGTGGAGGTGGACGCGCTGGGACACACGGTTCCGGCAGCCGGTGTCGGCTCCCAACTCGAGCCGCGCCAGGGGGCGACGTTGCGCACCTCGCTGGACGCGCCACTGCAGCAGTTTGTCGCGAGCTCGTTCCCGGCGAACATGCGCGGCGCGGTCATGGCCATGGACCCGCGGACCGGGGAATTGCTGGCCCTGTATTCCTCGCCGAGCTACGATCCGAATCTCTTCATCGGCGGCGCGGATCCCAAGGTGCTGAACGAGCTGTTCACCTCCGACGCCCATCCGCTGCTCGATCGCGCGATTCAGGCCCGCTACCCGCCGGCGTCGCCCTGGAAGCTGGTGATGGCGGCGATGGCGATCAAACGGGGAGTGGCCAATCTCAACACCCACATGCCGACGCCGTGCCGCGGCGGCCTCCAGTATTACAACCGCTACTTCCATTGCTGGAAGGCCGACGGCCACGGCGATATCTCGCTGGCCGAGGCGATCAAGGTGTCGTGCGACGTCTACTTCTACCAGCTCGGGTTGAAGCTGGGGCTCAGCAACGTGCTGGAAGACGCCACCGAAATGGGCTTCCGGCAACGCTCGGGCATCGACTTGCCCGCCGAAGCCTGGCCTGCGTTTCCCCCTTCGACCGCGTACTACGACCGCCTGTACGGGCGGCGGGGATGGACTCAGGCCGTGGTGCTGAACCTGGCCATCGGCCAGGGAGAAAACGCCCAGACCCTGGTCAACATGATGCGCTTCTATTCGATGCTCGCGAACGAATCGGGTGTCGCGCCCACGCCGACCCTGGTCGCCAATACGTCGGGGGCCCTCCGTTCCCTCGGGGTCTCCGATACCGCGCTGGCCGGGTTGCGTGAGGCCTTGCTGGCGGTCGTGGAGCAGGGGACGGCGGCGGGATCGCGGGTGGCGGGGCTCAAGATCGGCGGCAAGACCGGAACCGCCCAGAATCCGCACGGACCGGATCATGGATGGTTCATTGGCTTCGCGCCCGTCGACTCGCCCAAGGTGGTGGTCGGCGGTATCATGGAGTTTGCGCGTCACGGAACCGCCGTGGCGCCACTCGTGACCAGAATCATTTCGTATTACCTGCTCGGGCCCGGTGCCGCCCGCGCGACCGATTATCAGCTGATCCTTCCGGATGACTCCGCGCCACCGCCGCAGCTCATTCTGCCCGATACCTCCAGCGCCCCGATAACGGCCAATGCGGGCCCCGGAACTCGATAAGCCGCTGCTCGGCACCTGCGGCGCGCTCGCGCTGATCGGGCTCGCCGTGCTCTACTCGGCGGGCCAGACCGACGTGCGCACCGTCGCGGCCGACATCTGGGAGCGCCAGGCGCTCTGGTTGCTGATCGGTGGGATTGGCGCGGTGCTGGTCTATCGCATTTCACCGCAACTGCTGGAATGGGCGACGCCCGGCATTTACGCCTTGGGATTACTGCTCCTGGTCGCCACGCTTTTTTTCGGAACCGGTGCGGGAACGGCAGCGGGGAACAAGTCCTGGATCAGCGTATTCGGAGTACGCGTGGGTCAGCCGGCGGAGCTCGCGAAGCTGGCGACG
The DNA here is from genome assembly GCA_016209985.1 of Gemmatimonadota bacterium. GTDB lineage: Bacteria > Gemmatimonadota > Gemmatimonadetes > Gemmatimonadales > GWC2-71-9 > SHZT01. The sequence continues at coordinate 4,512 of JACQVB010000250.1, forward strand.
ATTCTAATGCTGGCGCGGCACACCGAGGGGTTGCGGGATCCCCCGAACACCCTCCGGGCACTGTTTCCCGCCTGCGTGATCGCCGGCATTCCGACGGTGCTGGTGGCGTTGCAGCCGGACCTGGGCAGCGCGCTGGTGTTCATCGGAATTCTCTTTGCCGTCCTGTTCTGGGTCGGAACCAGCCCGTGGCTGCTCCTCTTGCTGGCGTCACCCATCATCAGCTTGCTGATGGCCTTTTCCACGCCGTCCTGGGGCATCTGGATCCTGCTGCTCACCGCGGTGCTCATCTGGGTGCGCCCGTTCGTATTCGAGGCGGTGATGATCTGGCTGGCGAACGTGCTGATGGGCGTGGTGGCCCTGGAGCTGTGGCGCCGACTGGCTCCCTATCAGCAGAATCGCCTCACCTCCTTTCTCAATCCCGAGAGCGATCCGCGCGCTACCGGCTGGCACGTCATTCAGTCCAAGGTGGCCATCGGCTCTGGAGGGCTGCTGGGCAAGGGGTTCACTGAGGGTACGCAGAAACGACTCGCGTTTCTGCCGGCCCAGCACACCGATTTCGTGTACTCGGTGGTAGGCGAGGAGTTCGGCTTTCTTGGGGTGGTGGTTACGCTGGCGCTGTTCGCCGGCTTGCTGATGGTGCTGATCCGGATCGCGCGCCGGGCGACCGACCCGTTTTCCTGCGTCGTGGTCTTCGGCGTCATGGGCATGATTTTCACCCACATCGTCGAGAATATCGGCATGACGATCGGCATCATGCCGATCACGGGCATTCCTCTCCCGTTCTTTTCCTATGGCGGCTCGTTCATGCTGACCGTCTGCATGGGTATCGGCATGGCCCTGCGCGCCGCGCGTGAAGGGCGGCTGGCAGGGTACTCCGAGCTCTAGCCCGCGGGCCGGGTCTGGCGCCCGGCAGGCAGGCTCGTGAGATTCTTTCCCATGGCATGGTTCCGCAAAGACCGCAAGATCAGAACCTCGAGTCGCGAGCGGCTGGAAATCCCGGCCGACGCGTGGGACAAGTGCGAGGAGTGCGGCCATGTGGACATCACCGAGAAATTCGAGCGGGCGTTGCAGGTGTGCCCGCAATGCGGCCACCACCGGCGCATCGATGCCCGCCGCTACATCGCGATTCTCAGCGATCCGGACAGCTTCGAGGAGCTATTCCCCGATATCCGACCGGTCGATCCGCTGCGCTTCGAGGCGTACGCCGACCGCCTGGCCGCGACCCAGAAACGGGTGGGGAACGCCGACGCAATCATCACGGGATATGCGACGCTCCGCGGCTCGCCGCTGCATCTGGGCGCCATGGAGTTCGGCTTCATGGGTGGGTCGATGGGATCGGTGGTGGGCGAGAAGATTGCCCGGTTGGCCGGCCGCTCGCTGGAGCACCGGATACCGTTGGTGCTGGTTTCCACGTCCGGCGGCGCCCGCATGCAGGAGGGGATCCTCAGCCTGATGCAGATGGCGAAGACATCGACGCTGATCTCGCAGCTGCGCGACGACGGCATCCCCTACGTCTCGATCATGACCAATCCCACGACCGGCGGGGTGTCGGCGTCGTACGCCATGCAGGGAGACGTCAACCTGGCGGAGCCGGGCGCGGTGATCGGGTTTGCCGGTCCGCGGGTGATTAAGCAGACCATCGGCCAGGACCTACCGGAGGGCTTCCAGACGGCCGAGTTTCTGGTGGACCACGGCATGGTGGATGCCGTCGTGCCGCGTGGTGATCTGGCGGACACTGTCGCGCACCTTCTCCGGCTGATGCAGCGGCTTCCCGCAGAGGTCGTCGACTGAGATCCACCTTCGACGAGGCGCGCCGGAAGTTGCTGGCGCGATCCCCGTCGGTGATCGAGTGGTCGCTTCGCCCCACCCAGGCCATCCTCGAACGTCTGGGCCATCCCGAACGGCAGTTTCCGGTTGTGCACGTCGGCGGGACCAATGGCAAAGGATCGGTGTGCCATCTGGTCTACCGGACATTGCGGCAGGCGGGTTTCCGCGTCGGACTCTATACCTCTCCCCACCTGGTCGATGTTCGGGAACGGTTCATCGCCGACGAGCGACCCATTCCCGAGGATGCCTTTTCGGCATGGGTCGACGCCATCCTACCTGCGGTAGAGGAGTCGGGAGCGAGTTTCTTCGAAGCGACCACGGCCGTGGCATTCGCCGACTTCGCTGCTCGCGGGGTGGACATTGCGGTCATCGAGGTGGGGCTTGGCGGAAGACTGGACGCCACCAATGTCGTGGAGCCCTTGGTGTCGGTCGTGACCCAGATCGCACGAGACCACACCGACTACCTCGGCGAGTCGCTGGCCGGAATCGCGCGGGAGAAGGCAGGCATAGCAAAACCGGATCGTCCGCTGATCATCGGAGAGACGAACCCCGACCTGGTGGGAGTCATGGCGGAGGTGGCGCGCGCCGCCGGCGCCAGGGTGGTCACCGTGGCTCCGGAAGCGCGCTACGGTCAGCCGCTGGGCTTGTATGGTCCATTTCAGCGCCGCAACGCCGCGATCGCAAAACGCGCCCTGGAGGAGTTGCCTTCCGGGTTGCGGCCGTCGGACGAATGCGTTTCCCAGGCGTTCGCTGCCACGAGCATACCGGGGCGCTTTGATGTCAGGGGCAAGTGGATCTTCGATGTGGCGCACAATTCCAACGGGGTTGACGCCATGCTCGAAGCGCTCGCCGAGCTCCAACCGCGCCGTCCAGTTCACGCTCTGGTGGCCATTCTGCGGGACAAGGACTGGCGGCCCATGCTCCGGAAGCTCCGCCACGCGGTCGACCGGGTGTGGCTCACCGAGCCGCCAACAGCGCCGGATGAGCGGCGGTGGAATCTCAGTGAAGTCGTCGCAGCCGTGGGGCCCGACTTTCTGGTGCAGTCGGACTTCGAGCGCGCGCTGCAGGACGTGCAGAGCGGGGCGGCGAGGGTCCTGGTGACAGGTTCTTTTCATACGGTCGGCGACGCGCTAGCGCGGTTGCCCGGATTTGCGCCGCTGGGGTAGATTCGGCCCATGCAAGTCAAGGCCCTGCCGGGATTTCGAGAGTTTTATCCACCCGATGCGGCACTTCGAAATCACATTTTTTCGGCCTGGCGCACCGTTGCCACCCGCTACGGGTTTGAAGAGTACGACGGGCCTCCGCTGGAGCCGCTGGAGCTCTACACCCAGAAGAGTGGGCCGGAGATCGTAAGCCAGCTGTTCGAGTTCATCGACAAGGGCGATCGTCATGTGGCGTTGCGGCCGGAGATGACTCCGACGCTGGCGCGGATGGTGACCGCCCGTGCGCCAGCGCTCAAGAAACCGATACGCTGGTTCTCCATTCCCCAGCTGTTCCGATACGAGAAGCAGCAGAAGGGCCGTCTCCGCGAACATTTTCAGTTGAACATGGACCTGATCGGTGAGCCTGGACCGCTGGCCGATGCGGAGATCATCGCCGCGGCAATCGACATTCAACGCGCCCTTGGTCTTGGGACCGGCGACGTCCGGGTGCGCGTCTCGGACCGCCGTTTGCTGACGGCCTTGATCGAGGCGGCGGGGTTTCCGGAAGACCGAGTCTCGATCGCCTATGAAGCGATCGACAAGATCGAACGGGTCCCGCGAGAGGAGTTGCTGCGGCGGCTGCGGGAGGCGGTGCCGGCCGGAGGCAACCCCGCTGCTGCCGAACGGGTCCTGGCCCTGGCGGAGGTGCGGGGCCGCGGCTCGCTGGATCAGGCCCTGGGTCGGCATCCCGAGGCTGCGCCCGCGTCCGAAGAGCTGATCGAAGCCATCGATGCGCTCGACTCGATGGGATTGGGAGAGTTCATCGAGATCGATCTGTCGATCGTGCGCGGGCTGGCGTACTACACGGGTATCGTATTCGAGCTGTTCGACGCTCAGAGGTCGCTGCGGGCGATTTGCGGCGGCGGGCGCTATGACGGCCTGCTGAAGGCGCTGGGAGGGGTGGACCTTCCCGCGGTCGGCTTCGGTATGGGTGACGTCGTGCTGGGGGAATTGCTAAAGAGCCGCTCGGCCGCCGGGGAGGCGTTGAGACGTCTCGACGCTTTTCTCGTGGCGGTCACCGTGGAAGATCGTCCCACAGTCCTCGCCCTCGCGCACGCCTTGCGGGACCGGGGGCTCAGCATCGAGTTCGCTTTGAAGGAGCAGGCCGTGGCGCGGCAATTGAGAATCGCGGCCAGCCGGCCGGCCAAACGGGCCGTCGTGATCGGGCCCGATGAACGGAAACAGGGAGCAGCGGTGGTCAGAGACATGAGTACGGGAACGGAAGAGCGGGTGCCCGTGGCGACGCTGGCCGACTATCTGGCGGGCGGGACGGCGGGAGACGCATGAGCGACGAGCTTCGGATAACGCCTCGCGCCAAGGATTTCAGCGAGTGGTACAACGA
>JACQVB010000251.1 GCA_016209985.1 Gemmatimonadota bacterium
GCAAGAGCGAGCCGCCTGACGTGGTATCAGGTGTCAGGTGCCAGGTGTCTGGTATCAGGTATCAGGTGTCAGGTGTCTGGTGTAAGGGCTTTATGGTGAGCTCCCTGACACCTGAAACCTGACACCTCGCACCTTCAGTATCTTCTCCCCGATGCCCAAAACGAAGCGTTCTGTCACCGGCCGTGGCGTGAGCATTCCGCCCGCCCGCCGCACCGCGGCTCGCGCGCTCGCCCGCATGCTCAAGCGGGACCTGCGCGTCGCCCTGATCACCCACGTCAATGCCGACGGCGACGGATGCGGAAGCGAAGTGGGTCTCTGGCATCTGCTCGCGGCGCGGGGCATCCGGGTCGCCATCACCAACCCGACCCCCTACCCGGAGCGCTACCGGTTCCTGCTGCGCGGGGTGGAACACGCCGACAAGACGTCGCAGGCCCTGAAGCACGTCGAGCGGGCGGACGCCATCATCGTGTTGGACATTTCCGATCTCGGTCGCCTCGGGCAGCTCGGGCCCGCGGTGGCCGCGGCGGGGGTACCGGTCGCGTGCATCGATCATCACATGACCGACGGCTCGCTTCCGCCCGGTCCCCGGCTGGTTGATGCCAAGGCGTGCGCTACCGGAGAGCTGATCTACGATCTGGCGCGGTCTCTGGGCTGGCCGCTCCGCCCGGACGCGGCGCGCGCGTTGTATGTGGCGATGATGACCGACACCGGCGGATTCCGCTTCAGCAATACCAGCCCGCGCTGCCTGCAAGTGGCCGCCCATCTGCTGCAGCACGGGGTCGACCCGGAGCAGGTCTACACCGAGGTGTACGCCACTTCCTCCGAGGGGCGGATCCGGCTGCTCGCCGAGGTGCTGGACACGCTCGTGGTGGAACCGGACCGCGGCATTTCGTGGGTAACGGTGCCGGTGGGAGCCATGGACCGGTACGGGGTGGACGCGGAAGATCTGGAGGGCGTGGTGGAGTTCGCCCGATCGGTGCGCGGCACGCGGCTGGCCTTGTTGTTCCGGCAGCTCGCCAACGGCCGGATCAAGGTCTCCTTCCGCTCGGTCGGAGAGGTAGACGTCGCCAGACTGGCCGCGCAGTTCGGCGGAGGCGGTCATCGCAAGGCAGCCGGCGCGTCGCTTGAAGGCACGCTCGCGGCGGTGCAGTCGACGGTACTGGACGCCGCGCGGACGTTCGTAGCCGCGAATGGAGAGAAGTAACAAGTGAGAAGTAAGAAGTAAGAAGTAGAAGGACGCGAGGCTGACTGCCGCCCTTCCTTCTCACTTCTTACTTCTCACTTCTCACTCCCCACTCAGCTTACATTGTCTCATGGCCAACACTCTCGAAGCTCGCGTAGCCGGCGCGCTCACCAACGTGCGGAACCCTCGGGTCGACAACGACGTGATTTCGGCGGGAATGGTCCGCGACCTCGTGGTCTTGCCGGACGGAATCGTGTCGCTCACGTTCATCCTCTCCACCGAAGATCCAGCCGGACTGGTGCGGGAAGCCAAAAGCGCGTTGAAGGGAGTTCCCGGTGTGACCGACGTGAAAATCAACGTGGTCGAGCCGCAGGGAGGGGCGCCCGCGCGCGGAGCTCCGGCAGCACCCGCGCCGCAGGCCGCCGCGACCGACCTCGCCGGACTCGGCAGGATCGTGGCGGTGTCCAGCGGCAAGGGAGGCGTCGGCAAGTCCACCGTGTCCGCCAATCTGGCCGTCGAGCTGGCGCGACGCGGTGGAAGGGTCGGCCTGATGGACGCCGACATCTACGGGCCCAACATCCCGCGCATGTTTGGCTTGACCGGCAAGCCGGCGGTTCGCGGAACTCACATCGTTCCTCTGGAGCGCTACGGCGTCAAAGTCATGTCCCTCGGCCTGCTGGTTGAGCGCGACGCGCCGGCCATCTGGCGGGGCCCCATCATTACCAAGATCATCCAGCAGTTCTTGCGCGATGTCGACTGGGGAGACCTCGATTACCTCATCGTGGATCTCCCTCCGGGTACCGGTGATGCCCAGCTCTCGCTGGCGCAGGCGGTTCCGCTGCGTGGGGGACTGATCGTCACCACCCCGCAGGAAGTCGCCATCGGGGATGCCCTGCGCGGTGCGAAAATGTTCGAGCGGGTGAACGTGCCCGTTCTCGGCGTCATCGAGAACATGAGCTATTTCGCCTGCCCGCACTGCGGGAAGCACACGGAAATCTTCCTGAAGGGCGGCGGCGAACGTCTCGCCAAGGAGCTGGGGGTTCCCCTGCTCGGCCAAATCCCCCTGCAGAGTGGCGTGGCCGATCTGGCCGATTCCGGAAAGCCGGTGATCGTGGCCGAGCCCGACTCGCCCGCCGCCCGCGCGCTCGCGGACATGACTGCGAAGGTCGCCGAGGTGGTGGGCACGCGCTCGGTGGCGTTGCCTATCCTCACGGGGTGAGAGAGGCTGCTTGCATGAGGGGCATGAGGGGCATGGGTGGCATGAGGCGTACATCTCCGTTCATCACCCTCGCACTTCTTACGCCTCCCATGCCTCTCCTGCCCCTCATGCCCTCTACCTGACTCACAACATGCAGCCGGTCATTACCCTGCTCACGGACTTCGGTCAGAGCGACGGTTACGTCGCGGAAGTGAAGGCCGTCCTGGTCACCGCGCTGCCCGCGGTGCGCCTGATCGATATCTCGCACGACGTTCCTCCCGGCAACATCCTCGCCGCGCAATACCTGCTGGGGCGTTGCTGGCCCCGTTTTCCCAGTGGGACGGTGCACCTGGTCGTGGTAGATCCGGGCGTCGGCACCGATCGGCGCCCGATCGCCGTGGAAAACAACGGCCATCGATTTGTCGGCCCCGACAGTGGGGTGCTGACGCCAGTCCTCGAAGGAGCCACGGTGGTCGAGCTCGCGGTTCCGCCGGATGCCTCGCCCACGTTTCATGGTCGGGACGTCTTCGCCCCGGCCGCCGCCAAACTCGCGGGTGGGGCGGATCTTCCGCAGCTAGGGGTGGGAGTGGTGGATCCGGTCCGGGTGCCGTTTCCCGCGCCGCGGAAGGAACAACGAGGCGTGGTTGGCACCGTGGTCTATGTCGATCGGTTCGGAACGCTGATCAGCAATATTCCCGGCGGATGGGCCAGTGGGGCCGCTGTCGTGCGGGTGCGAGAGCGAACGGTGGGGCCGCTGAAACGGACCTTCGGCGACGTGGACCCGGTTCAACTGATTGCGTTCGTCGGTTCCGGAGGGACCATCGAGATCGCGGTGCGTGATGCCTCGGCCGCGGAGAGGCTGGGCGCTGGAGTGGGAACGGAAGTGCGAGTGGACTAGGGGTGAGTGGTGCGTGGTGAGTAGTGAGTAGACGTCCCGAAACCTGCGTCCACATCGTCGGCCCCCACGCACCACGCACCACTCACGGGTCTATCGCCAACCTACCTCGATGCTCCCGAGCGCTGTCGTGAGGTCGAGGTGGAGCCGATTCTTGGCCGACTGCCAGTTGCTCGAGTAGTAGCCGTTACCGCGCTTCACGAAGCCGGATTGGTCGAAGCTGGACAATACCCGGCTGACGTCGATCTGCACGCCCACGTCGCGGGGTAATTCCAGCCGCAACGTGCCCATGCCGACCTTGATGTCCCCGTTGACCGCCGTCAGCGGGCCCCAGTCTCCGGTGAAATCCAGAGTGAGATCGCCGATGCCTCCCAACAGCTCGAAGTTCCGGCAGCGTGCATTGCCCAACTGCTCTCCCCGGAACTCCGCCGCACCGACCTGAAAACTCAGGCTCTCGCATACGCCCACGGTCGGGACGGAGAACGACACCCGGCTTTGGCTGGCGCCGGTCTTGATCTCCGCGCGCGTCAGATTCAGCCCGCCGAGCTCCAGCTCCGCCTCGCCGGCGACGAACTGGAGGTTGAGGCGGGCCGGTACTTCCGGCGAGATGCTGAAGTCCATGGTCTGCCGCTCGTACTCATGAGACCGCCGACTCATGTTGGACTTGGCCGACAGCGTCTTGAGGCCGAGGGAAAGATCGCCGTCGTCGTAGTCCGCGACCGGCCGGAATCGGGCTTCGTTGTAGGTGATCCTGGACCGGTAGAGCGCACCACCGGCTTCACGGAGCATGCGGAACTTGCCGGCCGCGAACTCCACATTGACGGTGAGCGTCTTTTCACCGCGCCGCTGCCGCGTGGTCGACAACGTCCGGAAGGATTGCGCGTCGAGCGGGGCCGCCGCCGTGATCAGCAGGGCGAGTAGCACGAACCGGTTCACGACCGTGTCCCCTCTCCAGCGTGTTTGGATGGCGCTATTTCGTCGACGGTGGACCAGGACAGCTCGCCGGAAAGCTGGGGGTCGATCCGGCGGCGGAACGTGCCGCGCAGTCCCGCGCGCGACAGGATGGTGGCACCCAGCCCCACGGTCGCCATGATCCAGGTGAAGAGGATGGCGGCCACCAGCAGTGCGATCCCGATGCCCGGTACCCAGCCGAGCAGCGCGAACGGCGTCCAGATCATCAGCAGACCGATCAGGCCGATGACCGTGGCCCGGAACGTCGGGTCCGCCGAAACCGGCATGCCGTGGGCCATTTTTCGCCGCAGGTAGCTCTCTCCCAGGGCGCGGGCGGCGGCGATGTAGCCGCCGACCACCGCCGCCACGACGGCGAGGACGAATGCCACCACGGCCACCGGTATCACCAGGATGCCGACCACGGTGAGGACGAGCGCGATGATCAGTGTCACGAGCGCGGGCAGCAGCAACGGCTGAGCGAACAGCCCGGCGAAGAACGAGCGCAGGAACGAATGCTGAACGGTTTCGGACACGATCTGTAATTGACGGGGCGCAAACGACAGCATCCCGAACGCGATGCTCGCGAGCGCCACGAACGCGCCGAATACGCCGGCCAGCGTCGGTCCGATTCCGGCAAACGCCGGCCAGCGCCGGGGCAGCCCGACCGGGACGCGGATCTCCGGTGGTGCCGGAGGCTCGATCGCCGGCAGCCGATCGCGCACGGCTTCGCGCAGCACCGACCGCAAACCGGTCATCGCGCTCGCGATGGCCTGCCGGCTGGTTTCGTCCGTACCACTCAGTCCGGCAACCGTCCAGCGTCTAGCGGCCCGCATCACCTCGGGAGTACCGAGCGACGAGGCGCTATCGAGGAACGCGCGCCAGCCGCGCTCGAGGGCACCGCTCGGTTCGTACCTGCCCACGTCGTCGCCGTTGATGCGGACCTCACCACCCGACAGCGTGATATCCAGCACTTCATCATCGGACATCTGCAGCTGCAGGGAGGCGTGGCTCCGTGAGACGTCCACGGAATGGCCGGCCACCGGGTTTTCCTGTCCGGCCGCCGCAGAGGTCAGCGTCAGCGCCGCGGAGAGCGCGATGAGCGAAACGATGTCGGCCTTACCGTGCCGCATATGCCGCGATCCTTCTGCCACTGGGCTGTTTCAGCGTGAAATACAGTCCCCATGTGCTGAGGACCGGAACGATCAGTGCCGCCGCGGCCGCCCCCTGCCAGGCATTGCCCAGCGCGTAGGCTGTGGCCGCCGCCTTTGCGGCGAGCGCTACACCTTGCAACGCCACTCCCCACGCCGGCAAGAGGACGGAGCCCGTAAACCTGAGGGCCATGGTTTCCCAGCCGGTGGCCGAGAGCCAGCTTGCCAGCGCCACGATCCAGGCGGTCGAGCTGGCGGCGGCCAGACCGCTCGCCCACCACACCCGCCGCGCAGTGAGCACCTTTGCGGCGGGCACCGGTCTCGGCACCAAAACAGGAGCCTGCCGGCGAACTCGGGCGAGCACCCGGTTCTCGAACCCCGGACTTGGTGTAAATCGTTTAAGGGTAAGGAGATGCCTGTTGAGGGCGAGGTCTTCCGCCGAGGTCTCGAATTCGTCACGATCAATCATTTCCCTCTCCTACGGATGGTGATGGCATGGGTTTCATTCGCGCAGGTCGCCCAGGACCGCTTTCAGCTCGGTCCGCGCGCGGTGGATGTAGGTCTTCACGGTGCCCAGAGGCAGGTCGAGGATCTGGGCGATTTCCTCGTACGACCGGTCCTCGACGTGCCGCAGCAGGATGCACGACCGGTATTCCGGTCTGAGCTGGCCGATGGCCTGCTCGATGGCGCTGCCGAGCTCGCGTGCCTCCATTTCCTGAAGGGGTGATTCTCCGCGATCGCCGATCTGCAGCGCGGTCGCCTCTACCCGCTCGGGCGAGGTCGCGTCGCGCGAGCCCTCGAGAGACAGCGTGTTGAGCTCGCGCTTCCGGAGATGATCGATGGCCGCGTTATTGGCGATCTTGAAGATCCAGGAAGAGAACTTGAACTCGGGTCGGTAGCTGCCGATCGCGTTCAACGCCTTGACGAACGTCTCCTGCGCCAGATCCTCCGCCAGCTCCCGATCGCGCACCATCCGGTAGACCAATGAAAAAATCGGCCGTTCGTACCGACGCACCAGTTCGCGGTAGGCTCCCTCGTGCCCATCGCACGCGAGGCGGACGACGTCCTGGTCGGTGAGGGTGCTCAGGTCGGAGGGGTGGCTCATGGACGGCACGACGGCATCCCCGCCGCCCCGCACTCCGCCCCACGGCATGACGGCACCCGCCCTTCCCCCCACCCCTCACCACGGCACGACGGCATGACGGCATGACGGCACGTACTCCGGTGCCGGTGTGCCGTCGTCCCGTTGTGCCGTCGCGCCGTCGTCGCCGGATTGCGGCCTGGTCTCGCGGGCCGGTATGTTTCGCGCCTATGACGCCGGCGCCCCCGATCCTCGAGCAGTTGGGCGGCGACGCGAAGCGGTCGTACGTGCGGCAGATGTTCACGGCCATCGCGCCGCGCTACGACTTCCTCAACCACGTTCTCAGTCTCAACATCGATCGGCGCTGGCGCCGGCGCGCGGTCGCCACCCTCAGCTGGCAGCATGCGCCGGCGGGACGCTATCTCGATCTGTGCGCCGGCACGCTCGACCTCGCGGTGGAGCTTTCGAGCCGGCCGGGATTCCGCGGCCGCATCGTCGGGGCCGACTTTGTGGTTCCGATGCTGCGGCTCGGCCGCCGGAAGGCGGGGCGGGTGGCGGCGGTGGGCGCGGATGCGCTGGATCTCCCGTTTCAGTCGCAATCCTTCGATGGGTGCATGATCGGTTTTGGCGTGAGGAACTTCGCTGACCTGGATCGAGGCCTGGGGGAGATCGCGCGGGTGCTCAAGCGCGGTGGACGCGTCGTGATCCTGGAATTATCCACTCCTCGGGTCTGGCCGGTCCGCCCGCTCTACCGCTTCTACTTCCGTCGCGTTCTGCCGTTCATCGGGTGGTTGGTGTCCAAACATACGACCGCCTATTCCTATCTGCCAGCGTCGGTGGACCGGTTTCCTGAGCCGGGGGAGATGTCGGACCGGCTGCGCCGGGCGGGGTTCACCGAGGTCCGGTGGGACAGCCTTTCGTTGGGAATCGCTACGCTGCATTCTGGCATCCGAGCGTGACACGTGCGCGCTCGACAACCTGTCGACTCCATCGCGAGACGAAAGGCGCGGGCTCAAGCCCGCGCTTCGACTTCGCTCAGGGCAGGCTGCTTGACCTGGCCTGAAGGGCTGAACGGGTGGAGGAGAAAGCCGGGCCGATGATGGGCCGGCGCAGGGGAATGATGCCGAGGCGGCAGGTCGCTCGACTGCCGACCTACTCGCGGGCCTCGAGCGGGGCCGGACCACCTTGCTGTTGTTCTCGGCGGTCGTGTTCGAGTCCGCGCCACGCGGCGATGAACCCGATGATGGCGAGCAACGCCAGCCCGCCGAAGCCGACCGCGATATTACCCCACATGGCGACGCCTCCTCTCCAAGTTCAGCGCTCCAATGAACAATAACACCCCGAAAACCAGTAGGAACAATACAGATGCGCCAGCGCCTCCTCGGCCCGCGATCTCGCTCGCGGAACCCAAGGACGGTGCTACGTTTCATCGCAGTTCCATAGCTCGTAGCCTCTTGCAAGGTCTGAGGAGACAATGCACCTATGTGACCTACTTCCTTGAACGGAGCGACGTGGTCGGTGTTGGCTGGCCCGGTTTGCTTTATAGCGGTAGTCTCGGCAAGCTCTTCTATTGGTCGATCCGTGGTTCAAATCACTCAGAGGAAACGCTCGATTTGAAGCGCTGCTGAAGAATTGAAATCTCGCCTCGCTTGGAGATTGACCGTGCGACTCAAACTCGTTTGGCTGGCGACTGTCGCGATGCCACTCGCCGTTGCCCACGCCCAGTCCGACCGAACGCCAGGCGGCGCGGTGCTACGGCAGGTCGTGAGTTCGGTGACGGTGCAGCCGGCATTCGCGCACGACGTCTCCGCACCGCTTGCGGCATCAGTTCGCGAGCTAACTGGGACCCTTCCCGCTCCGGCAGGGGTTCGGGCGCCACGCGAGCTGCGGGGTCTGAGCGGTAGCGAGGTCGAACAGAAGGCGCCGGGTAGCAAACCGGCAGCCCTCCTCGTCGAGAGCTTCGAGGGGCTGGGGCTGGGGTTCCGCGGGCCTCAGGGGACCGGCCGCGGCGGCAATCCGTCGGACAACAGCCTCGCCGTGGGCCCGGACCATATTCTCCAGACCGTCAACGGCCGCGGCCTCGCCATCTTCACCAAGAAGGGCAAGCGTTTCGATAGCACCGGCAGGGTGCTGTACGGGCCGGTGCGGGCAAACAACGTGTTCAAAGGCTTCGGCGGCAGCTGCGAGCAGCGCAGCAGCGGCGATGTGGTCGTGCGATACGATCAACTCGCCGACCGCTGGCTCATGGTCATGCCGCTCTTCTCGCGCGGTTCGGTGCGGCCGGACCAGCCGGTGCCACACCGGCCTCAGGATGGGGCACGGGCGAGCGTCATCGGCGTCGCGGGCCAGCCGGGGCCGGCGGCGGTGCTGTATCAACCGCCGCCGCCTGCGGACACCACGGCGCCGCCGCCACCACGCCGCGCTCCCGGTGTCGAGGGCCCGCAGGGCCCGTACTCGCTGTGCTATGCGGTCAGCGCTGGTCCCGATCCGCTAGGCTCGTGGTATCGCTATGAGTTCCTGCGGCCGCTCTTTCCGGATTACCCGCGCCCGGCCATCTGGCCCGACGGGTACTATGTCCCGACCAGCACCAGCGACAACCGCATTTCCGACAGCGTGGCCACGCAGAAGCACGCCTGTGTGGCTGAGCGCGACAAGATGTTACGCGGCGAGCCGGCGCGCGAGCAGTGTGTCATCATCCACGATGTCAATTTCCTCAACAACGCGGATGTGGATGGGACCAAGCTGCCGCCCCGCGGTGCGCCTAACATCATGCTCGCGGCTGGCGGCCGGCAACTGGACAGCATCTTTGAAGACAGCGTCATCAATGTGTGGCAGTTCCACGTTGACTGGAAAGATCCAGCGAAAACGCGGGTCACCGGACCGATCGCGATTCCGGTAGCGCCGTATCACTATCTGTGCAATGGTCAGCTCACCAAATGCGTGCCCCAGCGGGGGACCGAGCAGCGGCTCGACGCCCAGGGTGACAAGATCATGGCGCGCGTGGTCTACCGCCGTATCGGGGACCGGGAATCCATTCTGGCGACCCACTCGATCAACACCTCGAGCGGCGGCGGGGGCCTACGCTGGTACGAGTTCCGAGTCGGCAAGAACCGCGAGGTCACGCTGTATCAGCAGGGGACCTATCTCTCCGACGGCCAGTACCGCTGGATGGCCAGCGGGACGATGGACAAGTTCGGCAACATCGGAGTCGGCTACTCGTTCGGCGGCCCCGATCATTTTCCCGGGCAGCGCTTCACCGGCCGAGAGCCAGGCGATCCGCTCGGCCAGCTCAGCTTTGCGGAGACCATTCTCGCCGAGGGAGAGGCCGCGCAGCCCGGCACCGCGCCGGAGTGGCGCAATCTGCGCTGGCAGGACTACACCCAGACCGCCGTGGATCCGACCGATGACTGCACGGTCTGGTACGTGGGGGACTATCTCAAGAAAGACGCGACGAGCTACTCGACCAGGATCGGCGCGTTTCGGATGCCTGGCTGCTCTCGCTGATCGGTCCGTCACCTCACTGGGGCGATGCCGAGGCCGGCGCCCACGAGCTGGGCAGCTTCGCCTCTGACTGCGGCGTGTCGCCGGTGTTCCGGTACCTCATTCCGGCACCTCGTATCTGCTCCGGAACTCGTGCCAGACAGCATCGAGCGGCGCTCCGAGCGCCGCCAAGGCCCGCTCCCTCAGCCTCGCTGGCACACCTCCGAAGTACGCATGGGCAATCCCCCCGGCGATGCATGCGAGGGTATCCGCGTCGCCGCCGAGTGACACCGCATTTCGCAGGGCATCTTCGAAATCGCGGGCTTCGAGAAAGGCGATGATCGCCTCCGGCACGGTTCGCTGGCAGGTTTCGTCGAAGGTGTAAGTCTGCCGGACGGTGTCGAGCTGCCGATCGAGGTCGTACCCGAACCGGCGGGTGACTTCCGTCCGGATGGTCTCCTTGTCGTGTGTGGTCCGCGCAAGGAATACGGCCGCCGCCGTCGCCTGCGCCCCCTTGACGCCCTCCGGGTGATTGTGGGTGACCTCGGCCGACCGCCGCGCGGCTACCAGCGTCTCCTCCAGCGTCGCAAAAGCCCAGCCGACCGGACTCACCCGCATCGCCGCGCCGTTGCCGAAGGAGTTGTACGGCTCGCGGCGGCCGAGACTGGCCCAGCGGGCGAACATCCCGCCCCAGCCGGCCCCCGGATGCGTCCTTACCAGCTGGTGGAATCGAGTCACGAGGTCCCTGCCTTCGAGCACCCACTCGGCCACCGCAATCGTGAGCAGGCTGTCATCGGTCACGAAGGACCTGGGGTGGGGCAGCAGGAAATCCTTCCGCTTCGGAGCGGCGAATTCGTAGACCGAGCCCACGAAGTCACCGACGATCGCGCCGACCATCGAATTCGATCGGAAGGCGGGTGATGTCCTCGAATGCCGCGTAGCAGCCGAGTCTGCCGAAGAGGGCAAACGAGAGGGTCGCGATCTGCGTGGGGTCGGCCGATGGTTCGCAGGGCACACAGTGTGACAGCACCCGCTTCATCGCGTGGCTCGCGATCAGAAAATACACATGCTCAGCCGCGAGGTCGCGGTTGCCTTGCGAGCATTCGATCTGCGTGACGCGAATCGCGGTCGAGCCGACGGTGGCCCAGGCGCGATGGAGCGGCTCGCCGGTCCAGCTCCGCGCAAAGAGAAACACCGAGTCGTAGATGTAGATGTCCCACTTGACCTCCATGGAATCCGACTTGCAGACGATTCCTTCGAGGCGAGCACCGTCATGGGGGAACTCCAGCGAGACGGGCAGTCGAACGGCGTCCTTGATGGCCTGATCGATCAACTCGCGTCCGTCGGTCTTCCGGAGCCGCACGTAGCTGGCAGCAATCGCCGGATCACCCGTGGTCGAGACCAGATTCCATGTGAGCGGGCGGCAGCCGAGGACGCGGATTCCGAACGGATTTTCGGGGCCGGGGTCGTACCAGCGGAGCGCCCCTTTTCCCGGACCGCGGGCCGCCAACCCCCGGTCAGCCAGCCAGTGCTTGACTCGGTCCCACATGTGGAAGCTCGGGTGCCAAGGCTGTGTTCAAGCGGTCGAAGAGATCAGACACTTGGCAAAACCCGCGGGGCAGGACGGCCACAAGCATACGGTTCGGGCCGATACTCGGCCAGAAGTCTTTGGACCTGATCCCCCCTTTGCTCCCAGAACCCACTCGCCGTGCTACGTTTCATCCCCGTATGGCCCCGCACCTTCCCATTGCCCTCGTCCTTCGGGCGCACCGGTGACCGCCCGGCTCGACAACCTCGCGGACTTCATCGCCGCCATCGAAGAGGCGGGCGAGCTGGTCCGCATTAACCGGCCGGTTTCGGTAGCCCTGGAAATCACCGAGATCGCCGACCGCTGCATGAAAAGTCCCGGCGGCGGCCCGGCTCTGCTCTTCGAGCGGCCCACCCTCGCCGATGGGCGAACCAGCCCGATCCCGGTGGCGATCAACCTGTTCGGCTCGCACCGGCGCATGTCGCTGGCGCTCCAGGTCGGCGCCCTGGACGAGATCGGCGCACGAATTGCCGAGATGCTCAAGGTCAAGGTGCCCGAAGGCTGGCGTGAAAAGCTGGCCCTGGTGCCCAAGTTGCTGGAGCTGGCGAAGTATCCTCCCCGCGCGGTGAGCGGCTCGGCGCCCTGCCAGGAAGTGGTACGTCGGGGCGGGGAGATCGATCTTCGCGAACTCCCCATCATCACCTGTTGGCCCGAGGACGGCGGTCCGTACATAACGCTGCCCCAGGTGATCACGGTGGACCCCCGGACCTCGGTCCGGAACGTGGGGATGTACCGGGTGCAGGTGCTGGGGAAAGACCTGCTCGCGATGCACTGGCAACGACACAAGGTGGGTGCGGCGCACTGGCGCGATATGGCGGCGCGGGGAGAACGGATGCCGGTCGCCATCGCACTCGGCGGCGATCCGGCTTCCATCTACTCGGCCTCCGCCCCCTTGCCGCCCACCATCGACGAGTACCTGTTCGCCGGCTTCCTGCGAACGAGGCCGGTCGCGCTGGCGAAAGCCGTAACGGTCGATTTGGACGTCCCGGCCGAAGCCGAAATCGTGATCGAGGGATTTATCGATCCCGCCGAACCGCTGGTGCTCGAAGGGCCGTTCGGCGACCACACCGGGTTCTACTCCCTGGCGGACCAGTATCCGGCAGTCCACGTCACCGCGATCACCACCCGCCGCTCGCCCATTTACCCGACCATCATCGTGGGCCGGCCCCCGATGGAGGACTACTACCTGGGCCACGCGACGGAACGGATCTTCCTGCCGCTGCTCAAGATCAACGTTCCCGAAATCGTCGATTACCATATGCCGGCGCCGGGGATTTTCCACAATCTCGTCTTCGTCAGCATCGACAATCAGTATCCCGGCCAGGCGTGGAAGGTCATGAATGCGC
>JACQVB010000257.1 GCA_016209985.1 Gemmatimonadota bacterium
CGGAGACCGTGCCGTTCCTCGACCGGTTAAAGGAGTTCGGGTTCCGTTACGCCACCATGGGCGGCGTCTCCATCGGCATCGAGGATCTCGAGATTCCCAAGGAGAAACCGGAAATTCTGGGTGGCGCCGACGAGCGGGTCAGCCGCTTCCAGCGGGCCTATGCGACCGGCCAGATCACCTTCGGCGAGCGCTACAACAAGGTGATCGATGCCTGGACCCACGCCAACAACGACACGGCCGAGGCGATGGTGCAGGGCCTGGCGCGCTCGCAACGCGGGTTCAACCCGGTGTTCATGATGTTCGATTCGGGCAGCCGGGGCAGCCGCGATCAGATCCGGCAGCTCGCCGGCATGCGCGGACTGATGGCCAAGCCGCAGAAGAAGCTGACCGGTGGCATCGGCGAAGTCATCGAGAGCCCGATCAAGTCGAATTTCCGTGAAGGCCTCACGGTGCTGGAGTACTTCATCTCGACCCACGGCGCCCGGAAGGGTCTGGCGGACACGGCCCTCAAAACCGCGGATGCCGGCTACCTGACCCGGCGCCTGGTCGACGTGGCGCAGGACGTCACCATTACGGAAGAAGATTGCGGAACCATTCGCGGCCTCGAAATCTCGCCGCTCAAGGAGGGCGAGGACATCATCGAGCCGCTGCGCGAGCGCATTGTCGGCTGCGTCGCGGCGGACGACGTCTATGATCCGCATGAGCTGGATGAGCATGGCGACCCCAAAATGCTGGCGGCCGCCGGGCAAATGATCGAGGAAGACATCGCCGCGGGCATCGAGGACGCGGGCATCGAGACCATGAAAATTCGGTCGGTGCTGACCTGCGAGGCGCGCCGGGGCATCTGCCGGATGTGCTATGGGCGCAATCTGGCCATCATGGACATCGTGGATCTGGGCGAGGCGGTCGGCATTCTGGCCGCCCAGTCCATCGGCGAGCCGGGGACGCAGCTCACGCTCCGGACCTTCCACATCGGCGGCACGGCGGCGCGTATCGCCGAGCAGACCGCCCGGAAGACCAAGCTCGAGGGTACCCTCGAGTACGGCGACCGGCTGGCGCTGGTGGAGATGCCGGACGGCCGCAACATCGTGACCGGCTACGACGGCGAGCTCATTCTCAAGGACGCCGACGACCAGGTGCGGTCGCGGTTCCAGGTGCCGCTGGGGGCCACGCTGGCGGTCAAGGACGGCCAGGAAGTGAAGCGCGACGATCTGCTCTTCACCTGGGACCCGTACACCAACCCCATCATCACCGACGTGCCGGGGAAGGTGCGCTTCGTCGATATCGTGGAGGATGAAACCATCCGCGAGGAGTTCGACGAGATCACCGGGCTGCGCCAGCGGGTGGTCACCGAAGACCGGGACAAGAAGCTGCACCCGCACATCGAGATCGTGCAGGCCAAGGGTGAAAAGGAGCGGAAGATCCGCGACTACGTCATCCCTGAGGGCGCCCAGATCACGGTGGAAGACGGGCAGACCGTGCATGCCGGCGAGACGCTGGCCAAGATCTCGCGCGAGGCGTACAAGACGCGCGACATCACCGGCGGGTTGCCCCGGGTGGCCGAGCTGTTCGAGGCCCGCCGGCCCAAGGACCCGGCCACGATCTCCGAGATCGACGGTACCGTCAAGTTCGGCGAGATCAAGCGCGGCAAGCGGGAGATCCTGGTACATCCCGATCAGGGGGAGCCGCAGCTCTACGAAGTGCCGGCCGGCAAGCACTTGCGGGTCCACGAGGGCGACAAGGTGCGGGCGGGGGACCGTCTCACCGAAGGCCCGGTGAATCCGCACGATATCCTGCAGATCAAGGGCCCGCGGGCGGTGCAGGAATACCTGCTCAACGAGGTGCAGGAGGTCTACCGGCTGCAGGGGGTCAAGATCAACGACAAGCACATCGGCGTCATCGTGCGCCAGATGCTGCAGAAGGTGCGCGTCGTCGATCCCGGCGACACCGATTTCCTCGAGGGTGAGAGCGTGGACCGGCTCATCTTCCGGGACCGGAACGAGCGGGTGGTGAAGAAGGGTGGGAAGGGCGCCACGGCCGAGCCGCTGCTCTTGGGGATCACCAAGGCATCCTTGACGACGCAGTCGTTCATTTCGGCGGCGTCATTCCAGGAGACCACCCGCGTCCTGACGGATGCCGCCATCCGGGGGGCCAAGGACGATCTGCTGGGGCTCAAGGAAAACATCATCATCGGCCATCTCATCCCGGCTGGAAGCGGGGTGTACCGGTATTCGGAGATCGAGATCGAGCCGCCGGCGGGATTCGAGCCGCCGCCCCCGCCTCCCGCAGAGGCCGAGGGGCCGCCGAGTCCGTTCCTCAAGGAGCCGGTTGGCGTGGATCTGGAGACGGAGTAGGTCGCTGCGGTTGGTCAGAAGGAGGGGCGCATGTTGCGCCCCTCCTTTCGTGGTGGTGTGCCCAGCATGAATGGTGACTTGGGGGTGTGAGTCCCCCGGGGAGTTGGTCGTAGCGACCCAAGCGAACCGCAAGGCGGCGACCGTGAGGAACCGCTGAAAGAAGCGGTGGGCGAACCCGCGAGCCGAGGGAGGGTGTCACAGTTTTGCTTCGGTCAGGGACCTTCCTTAGTAGCCGGCCTTCGTCGCCGGCGAAATCCTCGGAACACGCGGAGCATGCACATGTGAATCCACCGTTTCGCGTTACTCGCCGTGACACTGTCAGTAGCGTGTGCCCCCACGGACAAGAGCCCCTTGGCTCCCTCCACGCCCAATTTCTCGGTCAGCGTCGTGCCGCACCTCGTCACCGGCACGGTCTACGGGCCGGGTGGAACCAGCATCTGCAACGACATGCCGCCGGGCGGCCAGGTGGCGGTTCGGGCTATGTTCGAGTCCGGCGGGCCCTCTGCAGTAACGGTCGCCACCTGCCCGACCAATACCTACACACTGAATCTGAATCCCGGACGGTACTATTTACGAGTACAACCATTGTCCGCGTCGCTGAGTCCCCTTCCGTGGCGGTTCCTGGATCAGACTCCCCTGTTGCACGGCGGTGGCGATGCCACGCGGGACATCCCTGTAGAGACGGGTCTCCCGTTGGGCGGCGGCGTCCTGCTCGACGGGAATCCGGTGGGCGGCGTCGGCTTCACCCTGGTCTATCAACAGCCGAACCTCCAGCCCGCGGGCCAGCTGCAGGCGGCGCTCCTGACCTCCTCAGCGTCAGGTGGATGGTTTGATAACTTCGGCCGCCATCCCGCGCCCATCCAGGGCGGGATCGGCTACCGGTTCAGCATCGATTGCACGCTGCTCGGGACCCGCGCGCTCGGCGTGTCGCCGGCCTCGCCCTTCGTCTTCCCGACCGACGCAACCGACGTCACCTGCCAGATAGAGACTGCCGACGCCGAGCCGTTCACCCACGACCGGAACGCGCTCGCGGTCACTTCCTACGCCGGAGACATCGGCGGACAGTCACCGGCTTTCTGGACCGTGCGGGGTCGTGGCTTCGGCGTCCAGTTCCCGATTGGCCCGTCGGGCCCGGCGGTCGCACCAGTGGCCACGTCGCACCTGTTTCGGGGAGGACTCATGGTCGGGGTCGCGCCAGACGTGGTGCTGACCGGCGTGAGCCTCGCCGGTTACGAGTATCAGTGTGGCGGCTCTTGCCAGGATCTCGTGGCCGACGCCTCGGGGCACACGGCGGCGCCGGATCCACACGGGAAGTTCATTCGGTGGCGGATGACCGATGCTGGCTCGCCCGAGGGCGTCGGCCTCCAAGTCACGCAGGAGTCGTTCGACGGCGATGGGACAAACTATGTGCTTTACCACTACCGGTTCCAGAACGGTGGCGAGCAGACGACCACGTTTTGGGCCGGTGTCTGGGCCGACTGGGACGTGGATGGTACGCCTCTGGACGACATCGGCCAAACCGCGCTCGATGGGCGCCTGATGTACCAGGCCAGCACGAGCGGCGCCGGCACGTACGCGGGGACAGTCCTCCTGGGAGCGCCGGTCACCGGCGACCGGTTCTTCACGGCCGGCACGGGGGTCGTTTCTCCCGCGGCGCAGGTGGATGCGTTGCGCGGAGCGTCCGTCCTGCTGAGCGTGCCTGCCGGGGGAGATCACCGCTACATCCACGGAGCTGGACCATTCACGTTGCGGAAAGGACACTCGGCGAACCTGTGGCTTGCCGTGGTCGCCGGGCACAGCCTGGCGGATCTGACGCAGGCCGCGGCCGCTGCCGCGACGGACGTGGACCAGCGTGGTCGAGGTCCGGTCAACTAACCTCGGCGGAGCGAAGTCGGGTGCTGTCTGCGGACGACCCTTTTCCTGGCGAGGCACACATGAAGCATGTCCTGCTGTGCATGCTGAGTGCCGTCGTGGCGGCATGTGGCTCTGACGCGGCGACTTCGCTCGGAACGGATCCCCTCTGTCGGTAGCGGCGCCCGGCTCGCCGGTGACGCGGAGCGCCACCGGGGACGCCCACATCATCATCTTCGGTGGTGCGACGCCCGAGCGGTTTTCGTTCAGCGCGCTCGGACACGCGGGCGGTGAGGCGCACGGGCAGTTGGAACTGTTCAGTGAACAGGCCGGCGGGGTGCGCCGGCACGGATCGATCACCTGCATCACGGTGGTGGGGGACACGGCGCGCCTGGGAGGGGTGATCGACCAAAGCACCGATCCGAGGTGGCTGAACCGTGGCGCATTATGGACCGTGGTGGATCGGGGTGAGGGCGCAAACGGCGCTCCGGATCTCACCAGCGATCTGCTCCTTACCACACCTGCTCAGGTGGCTTTCCATTGCGCGAGCGGATTTCGCATGAAGCTGTTGCCGGTGGAGCATGGGAACATCCAAGTGCGCTAGGGAGCGGGAGTCGTGGCGGACAACGTCGTCGTTGCGCGCTGGTCAAGTAGAACGCTCATGATTGCCGGATGCCTTCGACCTCAACCGCCGGAGGTAGCTCCAGTGCAACGGTTCTCCCGGGTTCTCACGCTCATCGCCGCCACCCTCCTGGCAGCCTGCGGGCGCGACGCAGCGGCACCCTCGGCAGCCGCGCCGAGTCTTGCCATCTCGGACGGCGCGCACGACGCCGGCAACGGGCACTTCTACTTTTTGCCCCCGGTGGTGTCCGCGCCGGCGTTTACCGGGACCTTCGACGCCCAGCGCTCCCCGACGGTGGTGATCTGCGCCCTTGAAGCCGGGGGGTGTGGATCCGTGATCGCGGAGTTCTCCATGACCTCCGGTCCCGGATCCGAAACCGTGCGGGTGGCGCCGAAAGACGAGCGGTACCTCGTCAACTGGCACACCGACCAGTTCACGTTGAATAGCTCGGTGATCTATCGCATCCTGGTTTCCGTGGAGGGCACCCCGCTGGGCTTTGCCGATGTGGATGTGGTGGATAGTGGCCGCGAGCTCCGCAGCGTGAGCACCGGCGAGTTCGTTGCGCTGGTTGACGGCCGGACACTCCCGATCGCGTTCCGCATCGAGGAAGGGGCCATCCCGGCGACACCCGTGTTTGCAGCCGTTGACGCCGGTTTCTCCCAGTCCTGTGCCGTTTCTACCGCGCACCTGGGTTTCTGCTGGGGGGATACGCCCTACGGCAGCTTCTACACCCCGACGCCGGTCCCGGGAGGTGTCTGGTTTGCGATGATTGCCGCCGGAAGCACTCCGGGAGGCCCCAGTCTGGCCCGCGCGTGCGGCCTGACGCCGGCCGGCGCAGCCTACTGCTGGGGGTGGGGAAGCGACGGCTTTCTGGGAGATGGGACTGACGGAAGCTCAACGGCGCCCGTGCCGGTCGCCGACGGCTACACCTTCACCACCTTGACGGTGGGAATGAACCACGTGTGTGCGCTCGACGCCGACGGCGCCGCCTATTGCTGGGGGAATGGAGCGTGGGGCGCGTTGGGGAACGCTCCTGACCTGGGAGCCCGGGGCAACAACATCGCACCCGGGCCGGTGCTCGGGGGACTGCGCTTCCAGTCGATATCGGCGGGCGAAGACTTCACCTGCGCCGTCACCACGACGGGCGCGGCCTACTGTTGGGGGATCAACGACCGGGGGCAGCTAGGGAGTATCTCGACCGAGGCCTGCAACCCCGGCGAGCCGGTGCCGATCCCGTGTACGCTCACGCCGGCGGCCGTTCAGGGAGGGCTCTCGTTCCGCTCGGCCTGGGCCGGACAATACCACGCCTGCGCCCTGACGAGCTTGGGCGAGGCCTACTGCTGGGGTCGGAATTACTACGGGGAGCTGGGAGACGGCACCACCGCGCCAAGCCTGGCGCCGACGGCGGTCAGTGGCGGCCTGAATCTCACCAGCCTGAGCACCGGAAGCATGTTCACCTGCGGCATTGCCGCGGGGGGACAGCTCTACTGCTGGGGCTACGGCGGCGACGGCCGCCTGGGAGATGGAGCCAACACATCGAGCGCGGTCCCGGTGCCGGTGGCCGGATCGGACACCCACGTCGCCGTAGGGACCGGATTGAATCACGCCTGCGGTTTGACGACCATCGGAACCGTTCTCTGCTGGGGCCAGGGGTCCTTGGGACAACTTGGCACAGGGTCCGGTAACGCAAGCGCGGTGCCTGTCCCGATCTCCATACCCTAGGCTCGCGTGCCGGCGCGGGGCGTGGGGGTCCTCGAGCTTCTCCTTCACGGCTCCTTCAGAGCAGGCATCTGGCCAGGTTGGTCTTGCGTCGCATCGGTTATGTACCGCGGAGGTCTCGATACCTCGCTTCACTGCGGATGAAGTCGTTGACCTAGGCAGCATCTACTTGCGGCCATCGCGACTGAGCTGGACCGGATCGCAGTCGAAGCCGAAGAAACTCGCCTATTTCCGCAGTTGGCTGACTTCTACCGCCGCAAGCAGGAAGGCTTCGCCGGTCAGTTCATCACGCGGGAGGACCTGGAACGGTCGGGGGTCCGGCGTACCAGCGAGGCCTTGAGGCGAGGACCCCGAATGCAGCTGGATACAATCTTCTGCGCTGCGAGATGGACATTTTCCTGGACGGCCAGCGCAGCTCACTCAAGGCTGACGAGATCCCATTGGACTGGATCGCGGCCATCGGAATCTATTTGGGGCCCTCGACCACCCCGGTGGCATTTGGAATCTCCCGCTGTGGGGTCGTGGCCATCTGGACGAAACGGCCCGGGAGCTGACGGTACCGGAGGGGGCCGCGGCTTGCTTCTCGGTAGCTGATTCCTTGATGTGGCGCGCCGATCAGCCGCTATACTTCACCCATGTCCCATCTCCCCGGTCAGGACCTGATCGATGCCGGGCTCGAGGATCTGGCCCGCGGCCGCGAGTCGGTGCCGGCGCTGCTGGTCTCGATCGGCGCCCTCCGACTGCGACGGTTGGGCTTCACCGTTCCGGACCAGATCCCCTTCCCAGAACGGCGGCTGTATGAGCGGCTGCAGGAAACGGAGGGAGACGCCGCACACTCGCGCTACAACGGATTGATTCGGCGGCTGGTGAGCTTCGAGCGCGCGGCGGAGTGCGCGAGCTAGCGAGCGCGGATCGGATCCGGCGCTTCATGGAAGCGCTGGACGCGGTGGCCAGGTCTCCGGGGCGGGTGTACCTGACCGGCGGCGGAACCGCGGTGCTGATGGGATGGCGGGACAGCACCATCGACGTGGACCTCAAGCTCGTGCCCGAACAAGACGAGCTGCTGCGGGCCATTCCGGAATTGAAGAATCGCCTGCACCTCAACGTCGAGCTGGCCTCCCCGGCCGACTTCATCCCGGTGATTCCCGAGTGGCAAGACCGGAGTCCATTCATTGCGCAATACCGGCACCTTTCCTTTTACCATTTCGATCTGTACGCCCAGGCGCTGGCGAAGGTCGAGCGGGGCCACCCCCAAGACCTGACCGACGTGCGGGAGCTGCTGGACCGCGCGCTCATCCGGCCGGCTGAGGCGCTGGTCTACTTCGGACGCATCGAGCCGGAGCTCTACCGGTTTCCGGCCGTCGATGCTCCGTCCTTTCGCCGCGCAGTCGAAGCGGCGTTCGGGGGTGGGGCGGCGGAGAGGCCCGAGCATACGCTGCCATGAGACGTTTTCCCTGGGGCATGGCTTGACCCAAGCTGCTGTCCCGTCTACTTTTCCCAGTCTGTTGCAGAACTTTTTGTGATGCGCCGCACCAACCCGCGGTGCCGACCGAAGTGGTGAATGCCGACGATCAATCAGCTGGTCCGCCAAGGGCGGAAAGACGTTGCACAAAAAGAGAAAGCGCCGGCGCTCCGGGGCAGTCCCCAAAAGCGTGGCGTCTGCACTCGCGTCTATACCACCACACCCAAGAAGCCGAACTCGGC
>JACQVB010000256.1 GCA_016209985.1 Gemmatimonadota bacterium
CCGATCATAGGCGCCCCGCTCGAGCACGCCATCCGCCTCGAGCGCCCAGAGCATGCGCTGCACGTACCCCTCCATGGGCGACCTGAACGTCTCCTCCGCGAACCGGTCCACCCGCCCGCTCTGGGCAATGAAGCGTTTGTGATCGCCCACAAACCAGGCATCGAGCAGGTCGACCGCCACGTCGGTGCAGGCCGCTCCCAAGCCGATCAGCGCCGCCCCCGCGCCGAGCATGAGCGAGTGTCCCAGGAACCGGTCTTCACCGGTGATGAGCAGCGCGCCGGGAATCTGGCGTACGACCGCGGCGATGCTCCGGAACGTCATCACGCTGTCGAGCGTCGCAATCTTGATTCCCATGACGCGATGAATGGCGAGAACGCGACCCACCAGCGCCGGCGAGTACGCGATCCCGCCGGCGGCCTGGTACAGATAAAAGGCGATGACCGGCACTCCCACCTCGGCCACCGCACGATGGAGATCCAGCACCCGCCGGTCGAGGCCGCGCATGTCGCGCAAGGCAGTGGGCGGATGGACCATGACCGCCTGCGCGCCGCCGTTTTTCGCATTCTCCGTGAGGCGCACCGTGCGCTCGATCACCGCCGTGGTCCGGGCCGCCGGTCCGCTGGGCAACCGTACGCCGCGGGGCACGCCGACGCCGCAGATGATCGGCGTCTGGGGCAGGCCGGACCGCCACGACTGCAGCACCTGGGCACGCTGGTGGTCGGTGATTCGGAGACCGCGGCCGGTATGCGCCCAAACGGCCACCCCGCCGATCCGCTGGCCGGCCATCCAGCGGACGTAACGTTCCTGGGCGTCCTGGTCGATTCGGCCGCGAGCATCGAATGGAATAGGGACGGCGGGAATGACCTTATGCTCGAACATCGCCCTCGCCCCCGACCCCTGACCTCACCCCTAACCCCTCTCCCTTCAGGAAAGGGGAAATCTCGAGTGGGAATCTTCTTCTTGCACCCACGGACCAGACTCCCAAGCGTGTGGTTTCGAGGCCATTACTGCGGTTGGAAATCCCCCCTCTCCCGTAGAGCCTGCCCTGCGCGGAGCGAAGGGGAGAGGGGTTGGGGGTGAGGTTTACCACGTTTCCAGATTCTTGCTGAGGATCTTCTCGCGGTCCTGCGCGGACAGATTCAACAAGTCCAGCCGCGCAAACGGCGTGTCCGGAATCCTGAGCGGCATGCCGGTTCCCAGCACGAACCGCTCCACCCCCATGGTCTCGATCAGCAGCGCGAGGTGATCTTCCGGCGGTCCCCACACCCACGCGATGTCCCAGAGAATTCGCGAGGATTCCTGCGGCGTGAGTCCCCAATGCACTTCTTCGATTATGGCGCGCTCGGCGTGGCTCACGATCAGCTTGAGCTGTGGATCGCTGCGGATGAGCCCGCGGATCGCCGCTCCGGGCAGCTCGCCGGCCGGATCCAGCGGATGCAACTGGCGAGGGTCTTCCAGCCGCACCGCGAGGAGTAGCGGCATTCCGGCGGCTCCGGCGGCGGCGGCGAGCACCCGCATCTCTCCCCCGACCGGGTCGAGACCCAGGTACCTGGGATGGACCCGTACGGCGGGCGCTCCGAGCGCCACTGCATCGTTCAGATCCTCCTCCCAACGGGGAAGGCCAGGATGAATGGTCGGGACCGGCTGCAGTCGGTCGCGGTGGTGCTTGATGAGCTCCAGCAGCTCGGGCGTCGAGGCAGCGGGATCCCGATGCAACAGCGCGGGCAGGTAAGCCACCCAAGCGCGCTCGATGCCCAGGCGATCCATTTGCCTGATCAGCCACTCGGCCGAGGGATCTTTGAGGTGCCGGTAGGGATAACCGCCCACGAAGGCGGCCACATCAACCACCGGCATCGAAGACCCCCTTGGGAAAAATCTCCCGCGCGTTGCCGCTGGCAATGCGCTCGAGATCTTCGTCGGACAACCCGAGCGATTTGAGGTAGCGCAGCTTGGCCCATCCGGTGTCCAGCGTGATATCGGCGCCCCAGACCAGCCGCGCCACGCCCACATCTTCCAGCGCGCCTTCCAGCATTCCCACATCCAGCCCGCTACCCGAGAGGTCGATCCAGACGTTGGGGAGCTGCGCGACAGCGCGCAGGGAGTGGGCCCAATCGCCGCCGCCGCCGAGGTGCGCTAGCAGAAAGCGCGCGCGGGGGTGGCGTTCGGCCAGGGCGCCGAGCTCCACCGCATCGGAAGCCTCCTGACCCGGCCAGTCACGGCGCCGATGCTGCCAGATGTGATGCAGGATGGGCACGCCGAGGGCCGCCGCACGTTCGGCGATGGGATCGAGCAATCGATCGTTGGCACGGCGGCTCGCGGCGAGCTTGATCCCGATCAGCCCCTGCTTGATCCGGGTATCGATTTCGCGGACGGCGTCGTCGGTGAAATTGGGATTCACCACGCAGTATCCGAAGATCAGCCCCGGATGCTCCTTCTGCAGCGCGAGCATCTTCTCGTTGGCGTCGGTCACGTCAGTGGGCGAGGGAAAGTAGATGGGCGAGCGTACTCCCCAGCTTCCCAGGATCGACGCCACATGCGCCGTGATGCCGATCCGCCGTCCCGCGTCCAGCCGTGACGCGTTGACCCTGCGCCAGTCGCCCCGGGATCCCTCGGTGTAGAAATGGGCGTGAACGTCGATCAGCACGTGCGGTTCACCGCGTCGAGCGCCGATTCCAGCCGGACCAGAATTTCGTCCACTACCTGATCGGAATGCGCGAAGGACATGAAGTTGTACGCCGTTCGCTTGAGGAGCAGCCCACGGTGAGCGGCGGTGAGCGCCACGGCGGACGACGTGGCCTCATCCGTAAACTCGAGATAGCACATCTCGGGAATGCCGCGAACGGCGCGGACCACCCGGGGGTACCGCGTGACCAGCAGATCGAGCCCCGCGAAGAAGCGGCCACCGGCGGCCGCAATACCATCGATGACGGGCTGGGTGCGATACGTGTCCAGTACGGCGCGCGCGGCAGCCAGACTCACGTATTCGGTGGCCAGGGTTGAAGAGATCATCGTTTGGGTGGCGGCCTCCATCAGCTCCCGCCGGCCCGACACCGCGGCGATCGGCAATCCGTTGCCGAGCGCCTTCCCCACCACCATCAGGTCGGGCGTCACTCCCATCCGCTCGGCCATTCCGCCCGCTTCGATCCGGAAGGCCGTCTTGATCTCGTCGAAAATCAGCACCACCGAGGAGCTACTCGTGGCCTGTCGCAGCGCTCGCAGCCACGCGGCAGTGGGGGCGGCGTCGATCACCGGCTCGACCACCACTGCGGCGACCGGCGCAAACTCCGCCATGGCTCGCTTCAGCGATCCCGGGTCGTTGAATGCGATCTCCCGCCGCAGCTCAGCGACCTGTTTCGGCACGCCCGGACCGTCCTGGCACCAATCGAGCCAGCCATGGTATCCGCAGGTCAGCACGCGATCACGGCTGGTATAGGTCCTGGCGATCCGGACCGCCGCGGCGACGGCTTCGGCACCGGTCTTGAAGAATCGGACGGCTTCGCCGCCGGGCAGGGTTGCCGCGAGCAGCTCGGCCGTCTCCTGCTCGAGGACTGGCGGCAGCGGGCCCACCACGCCGTCCCGCAGCGCCCTCTCGGCGGCCGCGACTACCGCACGATGGCCGTAGCCGAGCGCCACCGCGCCCAGCGCCATGACCGTGTCGATGTATTCGCGACCCTGATCATCCCACACCCTGCAGCCCTCCGAGCGCGTCATGCGCGTGGGCCCGCCGGTCCTGGTACCGAAGAGCACCTCGGGACGCTTGCTGCGGGTGGAGGTGAAGCCGGGAATTGTCTGATCCACGGCTACGGCTCCCTCGCTTCGCTCGGGATAACGGGCGCCTTCGAGGATGAAGACGGGATGGAAGATGAGATTCGGCTGCCGGCGACCCGCTCGAAGAACCGCACCACTTCAATCCACATCGCCCGAATCAGCTTAGCTTCCCGCTGATCGAGCGGCGTCCGGTGCAGCACCTCGCGCAACGATCGCATCACGCCCTCCCGCTGGCGGGTCTTGAAGAAGTCGATGGTCGCCAGCGCGCGCTCGGCATCGGCGAACAGCCGCTCCATGTCATCGTGGGTCGCCGGAGGAGCCTCACGACGGGGCGCCTTGAACGGCCGCGCCTCGTTCCGCGCCAACAACAGCTCGTACGCCATGATGGAAAAGGCCTGGACCAGGTTGAGCGACGCGTAGCCCGGGTTGGTCGGGATGGTCACGGTACGATCGCACCGATCCAGCTCCTCATTATTCAGCCCGGTGTCTTCCGGCCCCAGCAGGATTGCGGTGAGCCCGGACCGGGCGACCTCCAGAATTTCCGGAGCCGCATCGCGAGGGCGCCGGACATTTCGTTTGGCGCTCCGCTGCCGAGCGGTCAGACCCACCACCTGGACGCAGTCGCCCAAGGCGTCTTCCAGCGTCTCGAAGAGACGAACGCGCTGGAGCAGGTCCCCGGTGTTGTGAGCGATGCCCTCGACGCGATAGGGCTCGTACTCGGCGGGGTCCACCAGACGAAGATCCCGCAGCTCGAAATTCTTCATGGCACGCACCACGCCAGCGATGTTGACCAGGTCCTGCGGCCGGTGCAGCACCACGACCAGGCTCATTTCATCTCCGCGACGATGGCCGCATCGGGCGATTCGCGGTCGCCCCGGAGGTAGACCCATCCTCCGCCCGAAAGTGCGAGCTGTCCGGCCCGGCGCTGGCGACCCGGACGCATGCGGTTGATCACCACGTTGACCGGGAAACGATCGCCGCGGCGGATAGGACGGCCAACCTCGAATTCGGCGAGCATCCGGTAACCTGTCGGTGTGCGTTCCCACTCCGCAGTGATCCGTGCCGGATCGGCCATGGTGCCCTTCACCGGCC
The DNA here is from genome assembly GCA_016209985.1 of Gemmatimonadota bacterium. GTDB lineage: Bacteria > Gemmatimonadota > Gemmatimonadetes > Gemmatimonadales > GWC2-71-9 > SHZT01. The sequence goes on from JACQVB010000256.1 coordinate 4,861, forward strand.
GAATGTATACGCGGGAGGAGTCGAGGTCGGGTAGCAACAGAAAGCCCTGCCACCCGTCGCACTCCACATAACATTGGACCCCGTCGGAATGGATGTCGGCCGACTCGTTGTCGAGCTCGGGATCGGGCGCATCCGGGCGCCGAACGACGAGCGGGGACGTAGTAACGTCCACCCCGAAGCATAGCGTGCTTTTCGCCCCGAACACCGCCACGCGGGCGGCGAAATCGGTCGGATCATACGCCTCCTCCGATCTTCGGTAATGTATCGCGCCCAGCGCGAGAACTGCCGGACCCGGAACGGTCTCGAGCCACGTCGATACGCTCGGCGCCTCTTTGAGAATGAGAGATGGCATCACCGCGCGCCGGACAGCCCGCGGCGGAGCGCCGATCGGAGCAGGACGCTTCCCCGAGAGTTGTACTCTCGCCCCTGAGGCGGTCCGAATGCGGGCATCACCATCGGCGATCCGGACGATATCCGTACGATCACCGCGGGTCACGGCGATTTCCGAGCCCCGCGTTTCGAGGGCTACGGGCGAGCGGGCGTAGACACAAACCCAACGGCCGCTGTCCCGGGCGCGGCGCACGAGAAAGTCCAGCGGTGGGCCCTCGGCGAGATCGAGGTTGGGCGGACCCACCGCGGACGCAAGATGGCATCGCTCCCCCGCCCGCGGCGCCAAGCCCACAAACAGCTCCTGCCCACGTTGGCGCGCCAATAATTGCGGGGGCGTCGCCGAGAGTGAAGATGACGCGAGAAGCGCTTCGTATCCGGTTTCGTACTCGCTCGTAGCGGGCGGCGCGAGCGATCCGGGCAATCGGTCGATGCCGGGCGGCAGGGCAAACGTTCCCAGCAAATGCATGGCCAGATCGACTTCGATTCCGGCCGGTGTCTCCACGTCGAGCACGTCGAGCACCCAATCGGGACCCGCGACCAGCGTGCGTACGGCCGACGACCGCGGGCCGAGAAGCCCGGAGGCCTGAGCCTGCGACCAGGCCCAGTCCCCCCGATCGTCAAAAGCGACACACCAGCCCAGCCGCGAGAGCTGACCCCGTCCGGAAACTCCGGGAGCGTTGTGCGCGAGGGTCGAACGGTACCACTGCAGCGAGGCCGACACGTACGATCCCGTTCCGAAATCGACCAGCCAGGGCGCTGACCAATAGAGGGTCACGTGGAGCAGGTCCGGGTGCCCATGACCGCCGGGCCGGCCGCCGCATTCCATGCTGAGGTAGCGTTCCCGGTGGCGAAGCACGGCCAACCCGTGATCCGCGAGCAGCACCGACCCGGCTTGCCACTCACCGGGCGCGCCCGTGGGATCCGATTCCAGCATCCACAGCAGGCCCTTCCAACCCAGTCCTTCGCGGGACAACCGCTGCGGTGGCCGATTGTGCTCCTGCTCGGCCAGCTCG
>JACQVB010000023.1 GCA_016209985.1 Gemmatimonadota bacterium
TCCAGGACCCGCAGCAGTTTTCCCTGGAGCGGCAGCGGCAGATGACCGACCTCGTCCAGAAACAGCGTTCCGCGATCGGCTTCTTCGAATAATCCGGGCTTCGACTGATGCGCATCGGTGAAGGCACCGCGCTCGTGCCCGAACAGCTCACTCTCCAGCAGGTTGCCGGGAATCGCGGCGCAATTCACCGCCACGAACGGTTCCACCGCCCGGGGGCTGCCCTCGTGCAGGGCGCGCGCCAGCAGCTCCTTGCCGGTGCCGGTCTCTCCGGTAATCAGCACCGTGACACCCTCGTGCCGGAGCACCCGGCGCGCCATCTCCAGGGTCTGCCGCAGTGCCGGGCTGGTGCCGACCAGCTCGCGGAAGGTTTCTGCCGCGCGGCGGGTTTCGCCCGACTTGCGGGCGCGTTGCCGGGCCGTCTGGACCCGGAGCGCGAGGGTCCGGCCGAGGAGATCGAGGTCGCCCGGCAAAACGAAGTAGTCGGCGGCGCCCCGGCGTAGCGCCTCCGCGGCGAACCGATGGGAGGGCAGGGCGCCCACCAGGTACACCGGAATGCCGCCGGCATTGCCGATCACCGAAGGGAGCAGGTCGATGGCCCGCTCTTCTTCCCCGCCTGCGGCGAGCACGATGGCGACGGTGCCCGCGCCCGGCGGCGCGGACGGTTCCACCAGCTCGTGACGAATCTCCAGCTCTTCCGCCAGATCGGGCCAGGCGGCCGCGAACGAATCGGAGAGTGCGACCACGGCAAGCACCAGCGAGTCAGGCACGCTTTACTCAGCCGTCGCGTTCGTCGCCATCGTGATCCTTGTCCTCGAAGGCCTTCATCGAGTTCTGAATGTTGTTGTTGACCAGACTCTCGTTCTGGCCGCCCTTGTTGGCGGTGCCCGGGTCGAGCAGTCCGCCGGCGAGGGTGCGGAACCATTGAGAGATGGTGAGCCGAATGGTCAGGTTTGCGCTCGCCGCGTCCGCGCTGACCACCAGGCCGGGCGACATGGTCAGCTCCTGTTCCACGTCCATCTCGCTCACGTAGATGAACGCCTGACCGTTGTACTTTCCCTGAACCCGGATGCTCTTGCCCACGAAATCGGGATTGGCAGCCCGGAAGGCCGCCTCCGCGGGATCGTCGCTGCTCACCTTGTGAATCTCGAACTTGACCTTCCCGTAGGTACCGGCCGGCACCTGGACGCTGAACGTCGTTTGCGCACCGGGGGTGAGTGGCAAGTTCACCAGGACCGGTCCCGCCTCCACGTCGGGGCAGCCCTCGGGGTTGGGGGTGCAGGTACTGGTACCCGTAGGCTCGAGCTCGATCTTCCGCAGTACCAGCTCCGCCTTGTCGATGATCAGCGTGTTCGTGGCGTCGCGCAGGGTGTCGCCCGCGGCCGCCCGCGGCGACAGGATCGGCGCCGTTGGCGCCGGCCCCGTGGGACCGGACAGGGCAGGATTACGGGTGGCGAAGGACACCTGGACTCCGCTCTTCAGCGGGTCGACACTGCTCGAACAGCCCACCAACCCGGCGAGCGTAGCGAGCAGCAGAGCCGATCTCATGCAACCTCCCTCGAATAGCGGCACGTGGACCAGGCAATCTATTCGGCCCGATCCACGTGCGCGCAGGTGTTAAGGCGTCTTCAGGCGGCGGTTCATCCCTCGTTGCCGTCCCGGTCCTTATCCTCGAATGCTTTCATCGAGCGCTTGATGTTCTCCTTGACCACGCTCTCGTTGGCTCCGCCCTTGTTGGCCGTGGCCGGATTGATCAAGGTGCCGGTGGTGGTCTTGAACCAGTCGCCGAGATTTACCTGCACCGTCAAATTGGTGCTGGTGGTGGACGCGGTGATGACGAGATTCGGCACGAGGGTCAGCTCCTGCTCGACATCGAGATCGGACGTGAAGGTAAATGCCTGTCCGTTGAACGTGCCCGTCACCACGATGCTCTTGCCCACCAGGTCCGGATTGGCCGCCGCGAACGCAGCCTCGGACGCGTCGGTCGTCAGTTTGTGAACCTCGAAATCCACTTCCTTATATGTGCCGGGAGGAATGTCCACCGTCACCTGAGTGCTCGCACCGGTGGTGGTGGGAATATTCAGCCGGACGGGGCCGGTCTGGAACTCCTCGCAGTTCTCCGGCTTGGGAACGACGTCACAGTTCGCCACTTCCACCGCCTTCAGCTCGATCTGCCTGAGGACCACCTCGGCCTTGGTGATCACCAGGACATCAGCCGCGCTGGAGCCGGCGGGGGATGAAAACGCCGCCGGTGCCGCGGTGACATTCGCCGAGCGGCCGGCGAACGAGAGGGAGACAGACCCGTTGGGCCCGTTGCCATTCGCACAGCCGAGGAGTCCGATGGCGGTCACGAGGCCTACCGAAATGTTGAGCGTCTTCATCTTTGCTGCTCCGGGTTGAGTGGTGTCGTTGGACTGCCGCGCGATCTGCGCGCTGCCTTGTAGGAGCAACCCTCGTGCCGATCAACCGCTTTTGTGCCAGGCGCTGATGTGATTGAATACCAACTACTTGCGGGCACGTGACCGGCGTCACGCGGGGTTCTGCGGTAACGTTTCATAACGTCGCGGTACGATTCGTAACGCCCGAACGTCCTCCAGGAGTGACCCATGCTCGAAGTTCTGAATCGTCTGCTCGCTCACCTGTGTTGGGCCGATGGCGCGGTCCTCGAGTCTTTTCGGTCAGCCCTTCCCTCGGCGCGGACACTCGAGATCTATGCCCACATCCTGGGTGCCGAGCACGTGTGGCTCAGCAGGTTGCGGCAGGTGAAGCCGCGCCATGTGGTGTGGCCGACGCTGGATGTAGCGCAGTGCGCGGTGCTGGTCGGGGAGAACCGCGATGGCTACCGGGACTATTTGAAGGGGCTCAACGACTCGATGCTGGGAAGCGAGGTTGCCTACGTCAATTCGGCTGGGCAACCATTTCGCTCGCGCGTAGACGACATCCTGTTGCACGTGGCGCTGCATGGCTCGTATCACCGCGGACAGGTGGCCCTGCTGGTCCGCGACGCCGGGGCCAAGCCCGCCCCGACCGATTATATCGGGTTCGTGCGGGGCGTGCCGGCGGCGACGCGCCTCACCCCTGTCCCCTCTCCCGCACGGGAGAGGGGGACGGCAGAGTAGCGCGACCGTTTGAAGCCCGCGTTCGAGTCGCGTGCTGAGGGCACGCGCTCGGTCCTTCTTCCTTCAGGACGAGCTTCCCGGCCGAGCGGGGCGTCTCGGTGAGATGCGCGCCAAGCTCGGGCGCACGGCGAGCGCAGAATGCGCTCTACAGAGTGCCACGCCACGTTCTCCGTGTTCCAACCACACCGAAGTGGAAGTAATGTTGAATGCGATGGCCGAACCTCAGGTTCCAATCACTCCCACCGCGCTCCAGGCGGGTTTGACGGCGCTCCAGGCGGGCGCCTGGGAAGAAGCGTGCGCGCACTTGCAGGCCAGCGTGGCCGCTGGGGAAACCGCGGAAGCTCTCGAGCACCTGGGGCTGGCGGCGTGGTGGCTGGACGACGCCCCGCTCACCTTCGACGCCCGCGAGCGCTCCTATCGTCTCTATCGGGATCTCGGTGACGCCCGGGGCGCCGCTCGCGTGGCGTTGTGGCTGGTGTGGGATTATCTCGCGTTTCGAGGCGATACCGCGGTCGCATCCGGATGGCTGGAGCGGGCCCGACGGCTTCTCACCGGGCATGAGGAATCTGCGGAGTACGGCTGGCTGTTGCTCCGGGAAGGCGAGGTCGCCCTCTTCCGCGGCCACGATCCGGCCAGCGCGCGCGAGTGCGGTGTCCGCGCGGCCCACCTGGGTCGAGCGCTGGGAGATCGCGGGATCGAGTTTACCGGCCTCGCACTCGAGGGGTTGGCGTTGGTGAGTGCGGGTGACATTCCCGGCGGCATGCGGTGCCTGGACGAAGCGACGGCGGCGGCCACCGCCGGAGAGGTGAAGGAACTGCATACCGTGGGGGTAGTCTGCTGCTGGCAGATCTTCGCCTGCGAGCGGGTGCGCGATTACGACCGCGCGGCCCAGTGGTGCGCGCGAGTCCAGGAGTTCAGCAAGCGTTGGCGGGTCCGCGTGCTCTCGGCCATCTGCCGGACGCAATACGCCGGCGTGCTCATCTGGCGGGGCGAATGGGCTGACGCCGAGGCCGAGCTGATGCTCGCCTCCCGCGAGCTGGAGCAGGTCCGCCCCGCCATGGCGGTGCAGGCGCTCGCGCGGCTGGGCCAGCTGCGGTTACAACAGGGGCGCCTGGACGAAGCCGATCGTCTCTTCGAGCAGGCGATCTCGCAACCGTTGGCGCGGCTGGGTCGCGCCGCGCTGCTGCTCGAACATGGCAAGGCGGGGGAAGCGGGGGCCGAGGTAGACCGCTTTCTGTCGACCGTCCCGGCGGAGCCGACCATTCGCGCTGCCGCGTTGGAGCTGGGAGTCCGGATCCAGTTGGCGCGGGGCGACCTGCCGGCGGCGGAGCAGGCCCTGGAGGAGCTGCAGCAGATCGCGTTGCGGTTGCAGACGGCGCCACTCGCCGCGTCGGCCGCGGCGGCCGAAGGCGGCGTACGCCGGCAGGGTGGTGATCTGGTCGCCGCCACCGTGTGCTTCGAGAACGCGGTCCACCTCTATCAGGAGAGCGGCGCCCCTTTCGAGACCGCGCGAGCCAAGCTCGATCTGTCCGGCACACTCGCCGCCACCGGCCGGTACGCCCCGGCTGACCGCGAGGCGCGGCAGGCGAGCGAGATATTTCACGGCCTGGGCGCGCAGCAGGACGAAGCCCGCGCCCGGGCATTGCTCGAGCGTCCCACGCTCAAACGCAAAGGTGATGGGCCGGCCGGGATGACCGCGCGCCAGCTCGAAATCCTGCGGCTGGTCGCTCAGGGAATGAGTAATCCCCAGATCGCGACCCGGCTTCGTCTCAGCGACCACACGGTCAAGCGACACGTGGCGAACCTCCTCACCAAGCTGGGACTCCCGTCCCGGGCAGCCGCGGTCGCCTACGCGGCCCGCGAAGGCCTGCTTTAGCTCCTGTGCGTGGCCCAAACGGGCCACATGTTCTGCCCCTTCCGCCATGGCCCCTTCAGTCGAAGCGCCGGCGCGGAGGGTCTCGCATCCTTAAGCCAACTTCTCCAGGAGAGACGCCATGCGTTCGATGCTTTCGCTGCTAGCGCTCGCTGTTTTTTGCGTACCAGTGGCCGTAGGCCAGGCGCCGGCTCTTGTTTGGGGCCCCGCGCCGGCGGCGTTTCCGGCCGGTGCCAAGCTCGCGGTCCTTCAGGGCGATCCGGGTCAGGCGGGGTTGTTCACCGTTCGGCTGGACATGCCCGACGGGTACAAGATCGCGCCGCACTTTCACCCGACTGATGAGTATGTCACCGTCATCGAGGGCACCTTCCTGGTCGGCATGGGAGACAGAATCGACGCGAAGCAGGCGACCGCGCTGCCGGCTGGCGGCTTCGTGACGGCCGGGGCCAACATGCACCACTTCGCGATCGCCAAGGGTCATACGGTGGTCCAGGTGCACGCGATGGGTCCCTTCGCGCTCACGTACGTGAACCCGGCGGACGATCCGCAGAAGAAATCCGCGACGCGCTGAGTGCGTCGTGGTGTAGCGCTCTTCAGAGCGCACGCTGCTGCTGGCCGAGTCGCGGCCTGTCCGGCCGCGACCTCGGTCTTCGCGCGACATAGGGGTAGGGCGGTGGTTCCGTGTCCCATGGGTATCTTCCGCGAGTCTGGTCCGGCGCTGCCCCTGAAGGGAACGAGATCATGATCGATGCGATCCGCCGCGACCTCGCCCACGCCCTTCGTTCCCTCCGCCGCACTCCCGCCCTCATCGTCACGATCGTCCTGGTCCTTGGGCTCGGTATCGGGATGACCACCGCGATGTTCACGGTGTTCCAGAGCATCGTCCTCCGGAAGCTCCCGGTTCAAGAGCAGGATCGGCTCGTGACCCTGACGGGAATGGCCAAGGGAGCCGGTGCACGGGAGTTTCCTCTCGGAGTCACACAGTATCGCCGTTTTCGCGACCAGACTCGCGCGCTCTCCGGGGTCACCGGCTACGCCCACTGGGGCGCATTCTCGTTCCCCCTGAACGACGGTGATCGGCCCCTGGTGTTCAAGGGCTCTGCCGTGACCGCCAACTTCTTCGACGTGCTCGGTGTGCAGCCCGTGGTCGGAAGGTTTTTCACCAGGGATGACGAACGGGAATGGGGAATGGCCGCCAATAGCGGTGACCTCCGCATGGTCTTGAGCTATGATGCGTGGAGGCGGGCTTTTCGTGGTGACAGCGCGATCGTCGGCCGGCGGTTGTCCATGCCCGTCACGAAGTGGGCGCCTCTCGTCGTGGGCGTGGCCCCGGCGGGTCTGGATTTTCCCCGAGGCGTGGACTACTGGATGGCATCGGCCTATCAGGGACTGGACCTGGTGGCCCGGTTGGCTCCCGGTAGTCCGGCCGAGGCCGCGCGGGTCGAGTACTTTAACTTCATCGATAACGACCCGGAGTACGCGGAGCTGGGCCCTCACACTCTTGGGGCACAGGTCCACCCATTCGCCGAATCCATTCTGGGTGAGGTTCGCATCCCGTTGATGGTGCTGACGGTTGCGGTTGGCCTTCTCTTGCTTCTCGCCTGCGTCAACGTCGGCAACCTCCTTCTCCTCCGCGCGGCGGAGCGGGTGCGGGAGCTGGCCATCCGCCAATCCCTGGGAGCGAGCTCGCTGGCCATCGTTCGGAGCCTCCTGGTCGAGAGCGGCGTGCTCGCCGTAGTCGGCGGGGCGGTGGGGTTCGTCTTGAGCCGTCTGTTGCTGACGGTACTCCTCCGCCTGGCGCCGGAAGGCCTTCCCCGGGTGGACATGATCCGGCAGGCGGGAGCGCCAATCGCGGTGTCAACGGCCGTTACTGTGCTCACGGTCTTCCTCTTTGGCCTGTTGCCCGCCCTGGGTACGCTGCGGTTCGATCTCTCCTCTCCGCTCCGGGCGGACGCCCGCGGTGGGACCGAGGGTCGCCGGCTGCGTCGCCTGCGGCAGGGGTTGGTATCCTCGCAGATTGCCCTCGCCCTCGTGGTCCTGGCTGGGGCCGGGTTGTTGATGCGGAGCTTCTCTCGCCTGGTCAATCTGGATCTTGGCTACCCGACCGGCCGTCTCTCCATCATAGGGATTTCGCCTGCCTACGACCGCTACCTGCGCCAATGCGGGGGACCCGTGCCCAGCGCCGATTCCGTGGCGACACGACGGGTGGACCAGTGCGTTGATCAGTATGTGTTCGCGCTCCATGACCGCGCCGAGGAACGATTTCGATCGATTCCCGAGATCCGGTCAGCGGCTACCGCACAGATCGTCCCGTTTCTCGGCCCCAGCGTATTCATGACCAAGGTGATTGCGGACCGGCAGACCGAGACGGAAGGCGGAGCGAATCCGTGGGTTGCCTTCGAGTCCATCGGCCCGGATTACTTTCGGACCTTCCAGGTACCGGTGCGCGGCCGGTCCTTCAACGCGGCCGACCGCGAGAACTCGATGTTGGTAGGGATCGTCACCGAGGGGATTGCCCGCTCGCTCTGGCCGGGCGAGGAAGCCATCGGAAGACGGTTGCACACTCCAGGGGCCACGGCACCCGAGTCGCTGATCACGGTCGTCGGCGTCGTGCCCGATCTGCATTACCGGGAGTACCGCGTTTCGACTCCGACGCTTTACCGGCCGTATCGCCAGTGCTGTCCGCAGGGAGCCTTTGCGATCCGGACCCGCGGCTCGCTGGCGGCTGCCCTGCCGAGCATTCGCGCGGCCGTTCGCGATATCGATCCGGAAGTCGTGGTAACCAAGGCGGAGGCCATGGACGATCTGATGGTACCGCAGTTGGCCCAACCCCGCCTCAACACCGTCTTGCTTCTGGCGTTCGCGCTTGCGGCGCTTCTCCTCGCCGCGATCGGCCTCTACGGCATCATGGCTTCGGCGGTCTCACAGCAGACCCGCGAGCTGGGCGTCCGCCTGGCGCTGGGCGCCACGCCCGACCGCCTGCGGAAGATGGTGCTCGGTCAGGCGCTGGCCGTGACTGGCGGCGGTGCGGTCGTGGGATTATTGGCGGCGCTGGCCGGTACGCGGCTGCTCACCTCGATGCTCTTCGAGATAAGCCCGAGCGATCCGGTCACCTTGATCGGCGTGTCGGTATTGCTGTTGTCGGTCGCGTTGCTGGCGGCCTACCTGCCGGCGCGCCGGGCGACCAAGATCGATCCGGCGCGGGCGTTGCGGGCGGAGTAGGGTTAAGGCTTTAACACCCCGGCCAACAGCGCGATCGCCGCGACCGCACCGACCCAGAACACGAACGACCACTTGATCAGATCGGCGCTGCGCTGCTCGATCTTGGTCTCCAGCCGGGCGAAGCCGAGCTCCATGTCATGCCGCAGGCTTGACGCTTGGCCGCTCGATTCCTGGCGGACGCCAGAGATCTCAGCCTTCAATTCTTGGCGGCCACCGGAGATCTGCCCCGTCAGTTCCTGGCGGACGCCGGAGATCTCATCCTTCAATTCTTGGCGAAGGCCGGAGATCTGCTCATTGAGGAGGGCAGAAAAGCGAGACAACTGGAGATCAAACAGCTCCCGCATCTCGCTGCGCTGGGCATCTACCTGCTGCATCCAGTCCACCCTATCATGGGCAGCATCGTCTCCGAATGCTTCGTATAACTTCCGCGACAATCTGGTAAAACGGGCACGACGGCCTCTCGGGAGAAGTGCCGCCTAAACTAAACATAGCTGCGGCTTGGGTTGCCATCAATTTTACGCGCGACTTCCTGATCTCTTGTCGGTCGCGTTGCTGGCGACGTATCTGCCGGCGTGTCGCGCGACCAGGATCGATCCCGCGCGGGCGCTGCGGGCGGAGTAGAGACCAGGACGGTGCGGGGAGCGGAGCCGTCTTCGCGTCGTTGGTCCCGGCCTGAGAGAGCCTGCCCTGAGCGCAGCGAAGGGACGCTCGCTACGCGCTCTTCCAAGCGCCCCCTCCAGCTGCCAGGCGCGAGTTCTGAGCCCCCGACACATACCGCGTCCGAGTGGCCCTCCGGTGCGTGCTTTCGATCCCGGTTCGGCCGAGGCTATCTTGTATCATGTCGGCGGGATCAACAGGGACTCTGCCGATGCCGGTGACCGCGAAACTGTCCAAGCTGTTCTACGACCGA
>JACQVB010000254.1 GCA_016209985.1 Gemmatimonadota bacterium
GCCTGGGAGCGGACGATCGCGTTCTTCAACAAGTACCTCCGCTAGGACCGCGGTGTTGGGCTGGCTCGCGTGGTGGCCCGCGGGCATTACGTTGGGAGCTTAAGCCTAGATCCGTTAGTCCGCTCCGCGAAGGATGGCTCGTGCCCACCAAGGCTGTGTATCTCCTCGTCGTGCCGGGATTCGCCGACTGGGAACCCGCTCATGCGGTGGCCGAGCTCCGGCGCCACGGCCACTACCGCGTCGAGGTCGTCGGCCTCTCAACGGACTCCGTCGAATCGATGGGTGGAGTGACAGTTCAGCCCACCCGTACGGTACTCGCCGTGGATCCCGCGGACGTGGCGGTGTTCATCTTGCCCGGTGGCGATCGCTGGGAGCAGCAGCCCCTCGAGCCAGAGCTCCAGACCCTCCTGCACAACCTCGATCAGCATGGTGTCCCGATCGCCGCGATCTGTGCAGCCACGACGGCAATCGCTCGGGTGGGGCTGATTCGTGGTCGCCGCCACACCAGCAATGGTCTCGGATACCTGCAGCAGCAGGTGCCTGATTACACCGAGATGGCCACGTACGTGGACGCGCCGGCCGTACGTGACCGCGGTCTGATAACCGCCAGTGGCGTGGCGGATGTCGAATTCGCCTCCGCGATCATGGCGGAACTTGGGGTGCTGAGCGCGGAGGATCGCACGCTCTGGACGACGCTGTTTCGCAGTGGTCGCCTGCCCGATGGAGCGGCCTAAAGGCAGCGAGCGCTACATGCGATCAATAATCGTTGCCCTATTGTCAGTTTTCGCGGTGAGCGTGCCGATAGCACGCGCGCAAACCACCGAAGACCACGTCCGCAAGGTCGTTCGCCAGGCGCTCGACGGCCTGGCAAGTCGTGACACAGTTATGCTCCGGAACGTCTTCGCGCCCTCGGCGCAGTTAGTCCTCGTCTCTTACGACGGCGACTCGACCATCCTGCGCAGCATCCCGACTCGTTCCATTGCGGCCAGTCTCAACGCGCCCGGCCCCCGTCGCCGTGAGGAGCTTCGCAACGAGCGCATTTCCGTGGCCTCCGACCTTGCGACCCTCACGGCCGACTACCTGTTTTACTTCGACGATGCTCTGCACCACTGCGGGACGGCGATGTACGATTTGGTTCGGGTCAAGAACGAATGGCGCATCGTGCAGATTCGCGAGACGGATCACCGAGTGGGCTGTACTCCATAGCTCACTGCCTAACCGGCGGTAACAACTTCTCGAAGTTCGGAGCTTCGTGACGGACATCCTGTTCGAACTTCCCGCCCATGCCAGGGCTGCGGTTGAGGATGCCTCCAACGAAGGCCATCCGCCGTGGTCGTTCATCAACCGAGCGCGATTCGTCGAGGGGGCGAGCATCCGAAAGTCGAACGGTGCGCAGGCGGGCTCCTTTTACGGCCTCGCCGCGAACAGCCTCGCGACTGTTCCACCCAACGCTCGGTTCTTGGCTGTTTCCGGTCGAGCCAGGGACTTCCAGAATCTGCCGGATTTTCCAGAGCTTGAGGTCGTCCAGGTCTACGATCGGGTGACGGAGAACGAAATCCGCGTTCTCGCCCAGATACGATCATTGCACATGTTGAGCCTCTACAACATCCGGGCGCAAAATGTGGATCCTCTGGCTGCTTTGCGGAATTTGGCGCACCTCCATTGCGACGGCGCACCAACGCTGACCCGACTTCACTTCCTCCAGGAGCTCCGCGGGTTGCGGACGCTGTGGCTGGAGCACTTCCGCGGATTGAAGGAGCTTTCCGAAATCGGTGCACTGACTCAGCTTTGGGGTCTCGTCCTCGCCGGGAGCATGTGGACCGCCATGCGGGTACGGAGTCTACAGCCTCTATCAGCGTTGGTTCGTTTGCGGCAACTCCACCTGATCAATGTGCGTGTAGATGACGGTTCCTTGGTCCCACTGACCCGTCTCACGAACCTGCGACAGTTGTGGGTTCCCAACTGGTTCCGGGTGGCAGAGTTTGCCGCGCTGGCCGCCTTTCTGCCGACGACGGATGGACCTTTCCACTCGCCCTGGTTCGTCGAACCGAAGCCCCTCGAGGAGCCTCACTACTCCGCGTGCAAACGCTGCGGTCGGCACTCGCTGGGGATGAGCCTCGGAAAGCCCGTTAAGCACCTGTGTCCCGAATGTGATGCGGCGAAGATTGCCAAACTCATCCGGCATTGGGCGACACTGGTTGCAGGCGCCGGTCCCTCATGAAAGCTGCCAAGAGTGGGGCTCGGACAGCTTCAACCCCCGAACAAAAGGTCCGCGGCTTTATCGCGAAGTTCGACCCGCGCCACCAATCCTTGATTCGCGCGGTTCGCAAGGCGTTGCGGCGACGCCTGCCCACGGCTTACGAGCTCGCCTACGATAACTACAACTTCTTCGTGCTGGGCTACGGTCCGACAGAGCGACCGTCTGACGCGATTGTCTCACTGGCCGCCGGGGCGAACGGCGTGGGCTTGTGCTTCATCCACGGTGCTCGCCTTCCCGACCCCCCTGGACTACTGCTCGGCTCTGGCAACCAGACCCGCTTCATTCGGATCCCCTCAGCCACCACCCTGGCGCGTCCCGAGGTCGAGGCGCTCATCGCCGCCGCCGTCGCTCGGTCCAGAACCCCGTTTCGTCCCACCGGCCGCGTGACCCTGATAATCCGGTCGGTATCGGCAAAGCAGCGTCCGCGTCGCAAAGCACGCGCCTCCTGACAGGCGCGACGCACACGACGCAACCACGAACCCCAATGGCCGGTACCGGCTTTCCTGGTTGCCCTCGCCGTCAGCCCGATGATCGGACGCTGGAGTCAGGACTGAGACCGCGTGAGTGATTCAGCCCACCGCATTCCGTAAGTCTGCTCCCTACATTCGCGTTCGATGCGCGCGAGTGTGTCCCAGTCTCTCCTCTTGTGCTCGTCTCTGGTGGCGTGTCAGGATGCTCTTGCCCCTGCGGATCTCGCCCCTGCGGACTTCGTCGGCTACTACCGGCTGCGAACCGTCAACGAGAGCCAACTACCCGTTGTGGTCACATCGCTGCCACCTGGATGCTCGACCAGTTTCCGGTTCGGCTCCATGTTCCTGGCGGATGGTCCATTCTCCATGGTCCTTTTCATGCCGCAGGATTGCCCTGCACTCGCTGCCGGCGGCGTCTACACCCCCTTTGGCCCGTTCGAGTTCGGAGGAGGGCTATCAGTTGAAGGCCGATCCCTGCGTTTGCGGTGGGTAGATCCGACAAGCGCCTCCGGGGGCACCCTTGAGGCCGTGATCGCCATTTACGGCCTCGACGCCGTTCTTACGCTGCCCCCTGGCACACTGAAGGTCGCGACCGCCACGAGCCTGAGATTCGGCCCGAGGAAACCGGACGCATTAACACCATGACCATGGTGCCATAGTCTCACGGTGTTCCACGCCGAGTCTTCGACCCAAATCGCTTAACGGTAAATCAGGAAAGCCTTCCGCTCTCGCTGGAACGTCTCGATCCCCGGCTGCCACGCGGCCCAAGTACTCTCCGCAGGCACGCCGCCTTCGATGGCGCGCCGTAGCCGGTCGGTGCCGGCGCGCTCATCGAACCCCTTCGCCTCGAAGGCCAGCGAATCGGGATGAACCTTCCGGATCGCACCGAGCACCTCCACCGCGAGGCGCGTGGGATCGTATCGGCTCCGATCGGTGACGGAAAAGCGAAGCGCGGTTAGCGACCGGCCCGGATATTTGCCGTCGCTTGGCTCGACCGGCGTGACGCTGGTGTCGCGCACCGCCGCCCCGGGTGTCGCTGGCAACGCCTCCCGCACTCGGCGGGCATCGAGCCACGGCGCCGCGATCACCTGAAAGGCGATGGGTGTTCCCCGCCCCACCGAAAGGTTGGTGCGCTCGAAGAGCACCAGACCGGGATAATGAGTAGCGCTCTCCAGGTTGGGCATGTTCGGCGAGGGGCGAACCCAGGGTAGGCCGGTCTCGTCAAACCATTGGCTCCGGCGCCATCCGGCCGCGGGAATGACGACGAGATCCGCATCGATCCCCTGGCGCGCATTCCCGAAGCGGGCCAGCTCCCCGATGGTGAGACCGTGCCGCAGCGGAACCGGCAACATCCCGACAAATGAGCTGAATGCCGAATCCAGCATCGGCCCCTGCACCAGCTCGCCCCCGATGGGGTTCGGACGGTCGAGCACGATGACCGGCCGGCCCGCCTCCCGTGCGGCCTTCATGACCTCCAGGATGGTCGAGATGTAGGTGTAGGGACGGCCGCCGATGTCCTGAAGATCCAGAAGCAGCACGTCGACCCGTGCCAGCATCTCCGGCGTGGGGGTACGCACTGTTCCATAGAGGCTGAAGATCGGCACCCCGGTAGCGGAATCGACCGTGTCTCTGATATTCTCCCGGTCGAGATTGCCGCGAAAGCCGTGCTCGGGACTGAAGATCGCGGTGAGGTTAATGCCGGACTCGCGGAGCAGATCGACGTCGCTCTTCCCCGTCCGATCGACGCCGGTCTGGTTGGTCAGGATGCCCACCCGGCGCCCGCGGACCAGGTGGATCGAGTCGCTGAGCAGGACCTCGATGCCGGGACGGACCGGGTCGCGCGTGCCTCCCTGAGAGGCACAGGCGGTCGCTAGGAGCAATACGCACAACCTGAAGGAGCGGATCACCTGAAACTCGCTCTCCTTGCCGTGATGGGTCTGTGGCTGGCAGCGTGCTCTCGGCCGGCGGCGACCAAGACCGAACCGGCACCCAGGCCGCCCGAGGATTCGCTTCCTGCCGTACCGCCGTTCCGGCCGGAGCCGCGGCCCATCCTCGAGCCGGCCCGGGTGATCACCGCTTCGGCAAACATAAACGTCGATTCCCTGCTGGCTACGCTCTCGGTCCGACAGAAGGTCGGCCAGCTGATCATGCCCTGGTTGCTGGGCAACTACGCGGCCTACGACGCCGAAGACTACGACGCGGCCAAGTACTGGATCGATTCGCTGGAGATCGGCGGGATTCTCATCTCCATCGGCTCGCCGATCGATGTCGCCACGCGTCTGAATACCTTGCAACGCCGCTCGACGCTCCCGCTGCTGGTGGGCGCGGACCTGGAGTGGGGGGCGGCCATGCGACTCATCGGGGCGACCGCCTTTCCTATGGCGATGGGCATCGGCGCCACCGGCCGGGACGAGGATGCGTACGAGCTGGGCCGGATCACCGCGCTGGAGGCGCGCGCGGTCGGCATCCATCTCACCTTCTCGCCGGTAGTGGACGTCAACAACAACCCACTCAACCCGATCATCAACACGCGATCGTTCGGCGAAGACCCGCGGGCGGTAGCGAGGCTTGCCGCAGCCTACATCCGCGGCGCCCAGGAACATGGGGTGTTCGCGACCGCCAAACATTTTCCGGGGCACGGCGACACGCAGACCGATACCCACATCGATGTCCCGGTGGTCCCGTCGTGCTGGAGCCGGCTCGACACCCTGGAGCTGATTCCCTTCCGTGCGGCGGTGAACGCCGGGGTCACGATGACGATGACGGCCCACGTGGCCCTGCCATGCCTCACGCCGGGAGACACGACGCCCGCGACGCTGTCCCCGCTGGTCATGACCGGCATGCTTCGCGATTCGCTGCGCTTTAGCGGGACGGTAGTCACCGATGCGTTGAGCATGGGCGCCATCGTGCGGAAATACGGACCCGGCGAGGCGGCGATCCGCGCATTCCTCGGCGGCAGCGACCTGTTGCTGGACCCGTCCGACGTGGCCGGGACCTTCCGCGCCATGGTGGCCGCGGTGGAGTCCGGGCGAATTTCGCCCGACCGCCTCGACCTGTCGGTGCGCCGGATGCTGGAGCTCAAGCAGCGGGCGGGGCTCTTCGAGCGAAGGACCGTGGAGCTGGACAGCGTGCCGGCGGTGGTGGGCCGCCGGGAATCTCAGGCGGTGGCCGACGACGTCGCCGCCCGCTCACTGACCCTGGTGCAGCGCGGCGGGGATGCGCTCGACACGTTCCGCGGAAGCCGGGGTCGGGTGGCCATGGTGCTCTACGCGGAAGAGACCAATCTGGGGATCGGAAACACGCTGATTCGCGAAATGCGGATCGCGGGCGACACCATCACCCCCTTCCGGCTCTATCCTGCGTCGGGCGCCCTCTCCTACGACTCGGCACGAGCCATCGTCGCGAGAAGTCCCCGGGCGCTCTTCGCCACCAGTGTGCGGTTCATCGCGGGCCGCGGCATCATCTCGATGCCGGACTCCTTGGCCAACTTGATGCTCGTGGTGAGCCGGCAGAAACCGACCATGCTCGCTTCGTTCGGCAGCCCCTATCTGCTGGCGCAGCTGCCGGGCTACGCCGGGGGATATCTGCTCGCCTGGAGTGACGCGCCGTCCACCGAGCGCGCGGTCGGGCGCGCGTTGTCGGCGGGCGCGCTCATCACCGGCACACTCCCCATCACGCTGTCACCTCTCCTGCCGCGCGGCTACGGCGTGATCATCGAATCCACCAAGCCTCACTGACTTGGGATAACCGACATGTCGACTTTTCCGATTACCGATAAGACCGGAATAACCCGCTTGGCGACGCGCGGCGTTTATGATCGTGAGGCGATCTACGGCGTCCTGGACGAAGTGTTGTTTTGCACGTTGGCGTATGTCCGGGATGGCCAACCCTTCCAGATTCCCACCGGATTCTGCCGAATGGATGACAAGCTCTACATCCACGGAAGTGTGGGGAGCTCGTACCTGCGTGCAATGGCCTCGAGCAAGTGCCCGGTGTGCATAAGCGTGACCCAGCTTGACGGCCTGGTGCTGGCGCGTTCGGCCTTCCACCATTCGGTAAACTACCGTTCCGTGGTGTTGTTCAGCACGCCGGAGCTCGTCACCGGCAACGACGAGCTGTACCGTGCCCTCGAGACATTCACCAACAAAATGTGCCCTGGCCGATGGGCGGACATCCGCAAGCCCACTGACGCCGAATGGAAGGCAACGATGGTGCTGTCGTTCAAAATTGAGGAAGCATCCGCCAAGGTCAGGACCGGGCCGCCGATAGATGATGCGGACGATTACGCGTTGGATATCTGGGCGGGGGTGCAACCGATAAAGACCGTCAGAGGCGTTCCCGAGGCCGATCCTGATCTGAAGGCAGGTGTGAAGGTTCCGGAATACCTCAGGTAGTTCCCATCAATTTGACAGCGGCCTTAGGCCGCGAGGTGCAGACGGTGCGGCGCCCGTCGCGGCGAGGCTCGCGCGTCTGCGGCACACGAATCCCAGGGCATTCGCCAAGTGCCTGGTCCGTCTCGAACGACTGCGGGACCTGGGCTACGAGCTAGGGCGACCGGAAGCCGACACATTGCGGGACGGGATCCACGAGCTCCGAGTGCGCCTGGGGCGGGTCAACTACCGTATGCTCTATTGCATTCACGGACGGATCGTCGCGGTGCTCCTGCA
>JACQVB010000263.1 GCA_016209985.1 Gemmatimonadota bacterium
TCCCGAACCGCATCGGCTTTCCGTGTTCCAGGTGGAGCTGCATGTCGGCCGCGACGTCCTTGGCGGTGAAGTTCTCGAACACCTCGTCATTGTAGACCACGCAATTCTGGAAGACCTCGACGAACGACGTCCCGCGATGCTCGTGCGAGCGCCGGAGCACGTCGGTGAGCTGTGCCTGATTGGTGTCGATGGCCCGCGCGACGAACCGCGCGCTGGCTCCCAGCGCGAAGGCGCAGGCGCTGACCGGGTTTTCGATCGATCCCTCCGGGGTCGACGGCGACCGGGTCCCTCGGCGCGACGTGGGCGAGTACTGTCCCTTGGTCAGGCCGTAGATCTCGTTGTTGAACAGGATGAGGTGGATGTTCACGTTCCGGCGCAGCAGGTGCAACGTGTGATTGCCCCCGATCGAGAGCGCGTCGCCGTCACCGGTGATGACCCACACGTCCAGGTTCGGGTTCGCCAGCTTGATGCCGGTGGCGATCGCGGGGGCGCGGCCGTGAATGGTGTGAAAACCGTAGGTGGAAACGTAATACGGCAACCGCGACGAGCAGCCGATGCCGGAGACGAACACCGTGTTTTCCGGGGTCGCGCCGACATCGGAGAGCGTCTTCTGGATCGCCTTGAGGATGGCGTAGTCGCCGCATCCCGGGCACCAGCGCACTTCCTGGTCCGAGGCGAAGTCCTTAGGAAGGAGGTGGCGCGGTTCGCCGATGGCGGTCATCTCACGACTCCAGCGCGGTCTGTATGCCGCGCACGATTTCGGAAACCTTGAACGGTTTCCCGGCCACCTTGTTCAGGCCCTGCGCCGGAACCAGATATGCGGCCCGGAGCAGCTGCACCAACTGCCCATTGTTCATCTCGGGCACGAGGACCCGCTCGAAGCCCTTGAGCAGGTCACCCAGATTGCGGGGGAACGGGTTCAGGTGGCGCAGGTGAATGTGTGACACGTCCTGGCCCTGGGCCCGGACCTGTCGCACCGCCTGGCTGATGGCGCCGAAGGTCGAGCCCCATCCCACGATGGCGAGCCGGCCGCGCGGGCCGCCCAGGTGCACCTTCTGGAGCGGAATGTCGTTGGCGATTCCCGCGATCTTCGCTGCCCGTAGCTCGGTCATCTTCTGGTGGTTCTCGGGATCGTAGGAGATGTGGCCCGAATCGTAGGCCTTCTCCAGCCCGCCGATCCGGTGCATGAGTTCGGCCGTCCCCGGGATCGCCCACGCGCGTGCGAGGGTCTGCGGATCGCGCACGAACGGGTGGAAGTTCTCACTCTGGGTACGGAGCGTGACCGGGAATCTGGGCAACATGTCGGGATCCGGTATGAGCCAGGGCTCGGCCGCAGCGGCCAGGTAGGCATCCGAGAGCAGGATCACCGGCGTCATGTATTTCGTTGCCAGGCGCACGGCCTCGATGGCCACGTCGAAGCAGTCGCCCGCCGTGGCGGCGGCGATCACCGGGAGCGGCGAGTCGGCATTGCGCCCGTGGACTGCCTGGAAGAGGTCCGACTGCTCCGGCTTGGTCGGCATACCGGTCGAGGGCCCGGCGCGCTGGGAGTTGATCAACACCAGCGGCAGCTCGGTGGCGATGGCGAGCCCCAGCGCCTCGGTCTTCAAGGCCACGCCCGGCCCGGAGCTCGAGGTCACGCCCAGCGCCCCGGCGAACGACGCGCCGATGGCCGAGCAGATGGCGGCGATCTCGTCTTCTGCCTGGAAGGTCAGTACGCCGTAGGCCTTGAGCGAGGCCAGCGTGTGCAGGATCGAGGATGCCGGCGTGATCGGATAGGAGCCGAACACGATGCGGCCGATGCCCGCGGCGCGCGCCCCGGCGATCAGTCCCCATGCCACCGCATCCGTCCCACTTACCGTGCGGTATTGGCCGGGTTTGAGCGGAGCTTTCGGAATGACGTGCGGGACGATGTCGCCGAGCTCGGCCGTCTCCCCGAACGCATGGCCGGCGTTGAGCGCGGCCACGTTGGCCTTGGCGATCTCCGGCTTCTTGGCAAACTTGTGATTGATCTGGGTGATCGTCGCCTGGCGGTCGCGTCCGTACATCCACAGCGTCAGGCCCAGCGCCCACATGTTCCGGCACCGGTGGGCATCCTTCGATCCCAGGCCGAATCCCTTCACCGCGTCCAGCGTGAGCTTGGTGATGTCCAGCTTGAGGACGCGATACTGCATGAGCGTCTCATCCTCGAGCGGGTTCTTCTCGAATCCGGCCTTGGTCACGTTGCGATCGGTGAATGATCCGGTATCGGCCACGACCAGCCCGCCCACCCGAAGGTCTCTCACGTTGACCTTGAGTGCCGCCGGATTCATCGCCACCAGGACATCGAGCTCGTCTCCCGGAGTCGCGATGTCGCTGGAGGAGAACTGAATCTGGAAGGCGGACACCCCGAAGGTGGTACCGGCCGGCGCCCGGATCTCGGCCGGGAAGTCGGGAAAGGTCGCGAGGTCGTTGCCGGCCAGCGCCGTTTCCATGGTGAACTGGGCACCGGTCACCTGCATGCCGTCGCCGGAATCACCGGCGAAGCGGATGACCACCGACTCGGAGTGCGGCCGATCTGTAAGGGTCGTCATGGCGTGGGGATTCTCCTATGAGAAATGTAACGTCCCTGAGGCAGAAGGGGCATGAGGGCATGAGGGCATGCCACTCATGCCTTTGCTTGCCGATTTGACACCTTCCGGCTTCCGCCGTACGCTCAGGCCTTCGGGATCATCACGATGCCCCCACGCTTGACCTTCATCAGCGGTAGCCGGGCCGGCTTCAGCATAGAAATCGGCGCCGAAGCCGTGACGTTCGGCCGCGGACCCGACCAGAAAGTGGTGTTCGGTCCGGCGGACGTGCTGGCCTCCGCCGAGCACGCGGCGGTGCGGAACGAAAGCGGGAAGGTCGTGCTCTACGACGAAGGCAGCAGCAATGGGACCTTCGTGAACGGAGAGCAGGTCTTCCGGCAGGTACTCGCGGCCGGTGACATCGTGCAGTTCGGATTGGGCGGTCCGTCCGCGCGGTTTGCCGAGAGCCCGGGTACCGTCGAGGGAGTGGAGCGCACCGCCGAGGCCGTCGCCCTCCGCCGCACGCTGCCGGCCGTCGCGATGCCGGGTCGCTGGCCCATGATCCGTGAAAGTCGGGAGTTCCTGGCGGCAACCCTGCAGCACGTCAGTCGCCGCATGCGCCAGGCGCTGATCGGGATCACGCTGGGGGGCCTGCTGGCAATCGGAGCGGTGGCCGCCTGGCAGCAACGGAGCCGGGCCCGGCTGGAGCGGGCGCTGTTCGCGCTCTCCACTGACCTGGTAGCCGAACGCGCGTCCCGGGCGAAGCTGGAAACAGACTTCACCGCCGTGCAGTCACGCTACGACTCCTTGCGGGCGCTGATGCTCCGGGCCCCTCGCCAGACGGCAACGGCCGGCCGGAGGAAGACTGGAGAAGCGCGAGATTACATGGCCGGCGTGGCCCTCATCGTGTTCGCCTTCGGGTATGCCGAACGGGAGGGAACGGAGCTCCTCCGGTACGTGGTGGATGGCCGCGGGCTACCGGTCGGCGCGCCTGGCCCTGATGGCCGCTTCGTTCCGGCGATCCGGTTCGGCGGAGGCGGCCCCCCGGTGGTGCACGAAGGGACAGCGACCGGGTTTCTGGTGGATGCCGCCGGACTCCTCCTCACCAATCGGCACGTGGCCGAGCCGTGGGCCTACGAGCACGAGCTGGAGCGGATGCGGGCCCAGGGAATAGACGCTGCCGGGCGGTTGCTCTCGCTCCAGGCATATTTTCCGCCGGGCGAGGAGTCATTCCGGCTCGCGGTCGACGCGTTGTCCGATAGCGCCGACGTCGCCGTGATGCGCATCCTGAACGGCCCGGTCCACGCTCCGGTGCTCCCTCTCGCCCGTGCCGGCGATGCGGTACGCCCGGGCGACCAGCTCAGACTGATCGGGTATCCCACCGGCGTCTACAATCTGCTGTTCCGGGTAGACGAGGCCGCACGCCACGAGATCGTCGACCGGATTGGCCAGGATAGCCGCAAGCTCCTGGATGAGCTTGCCGGGAGAAGGCTGATTCAACCGCTCGTCACCAGTGGCAGCGTCAGCGATACCACCGGACTCGAGGTGATACACACCGCCGCGACCACGGTCGGCGGAAGCGGCGGGCCGTTGTTCGACGATCGGCAGCTTGTCATCGCCATCCAGCACGCCAGCGTCGTCTCCCCGAACAGCGGCGATCCGTTCCGTACCCAGCGGGCCGTACCGATCCGGTTCGCCTGGGAAATCCTCCCCCGGAGAACCGCCGCGCGTTAGAAAAAGGTTCTAAGGGTTCTAAGGGTCGTCTCCTCCGTTAACCCTTCTCGTCTCCACCGGTTGGTCGCGTCCGACATCCGCTTGGCCGGCGGGTGGCTGCAGCTTCGCCCGCACCTCCAGCACGGCCATCATTCCTCGGACGGCCCGTTCGAGCTCGGCAGGGTTGGCCGCGGTTTCATCGATCGCCTCGAGTCGGGCTCTGGCACCGATGCTGGCGGTCGGGATCCGAATCAGCTCCACACTCGACGATAGTCAGGCAGGGTCAACGTGGGCGTCAACAGGAGCTGGCAGAGGGTGACGTCCCGTGCTGGGCGCACGACCCTCATTAGCTCGGTCGACTCCACCAAGGTAGCGGACCATAATTAGTTGGGCAGGGGTGTTACCCATCGCGGCTTGGGTCCCTCCCATGGACAGGCACAGTCGGACACGTCCGGTCGGACGTGTCCAGAGGACGCTGGCTTGGCCGTCTTCTTTGATTTCGTGACTGCATCCCAGACTTCTGGTTCAAAGTCCCACCGTCCGGACTAGCGGAAGTCGAAATGACGAAACAGCTTAGAGGCCGACGGGATCGAGGCTGGTCCACTCGCTGTCGCCGTTGGTGCCCAGTGGTGTGCCAAGTTTGATCGGTCTGGAAAGTCCATGGGCAGACAGCGATCGCATCTGGTGGTCCAGCACGTCGAGCGCATGTCCGGCCGGATCCTCGTTCCCAGGCGCGAGTCGACTACCGGTAGGGCGTGCGTTCAGCGTAGGAGCTACAGAATCACATGAAACTCACAAACCGTCAACGAGACGCGATCCAGCATAAACTAGGAAACCTCCAGCTCATCGCGTGCGCCGGTTCCGGCAAGACTGAAGTCGTGGCCCGCCGTGTGGTGCAGCTCTTGACTCCTGGCTCTAATGGCGCGCTCGCGCCCCGCAACATCATCGCCTTCACCTTCACGGACAAGGCAGCGGCTGAGCTCAAGGAGCGCATCATCACTCGCTGTCGCGAGACGCTGGGCAACGTCCCGGGCCTCGCGGAAATGTTCGTCGGAACGATCCATGCGTTTTGTTTGGAGCTCCTGAAGACTGAAGCGCCCAAGTACCTCAAGTTTGAAGTTCTGAACGAAGTTCAACAGGGCCTGTTCGTTGATCGCCACAGCCAGCAGAGCGGCCTTACGAGCTCCACGGACCTGACAGGCACTCCCCTGAAGCGCTATCGAGACACACAGCACTATCTCGCGGCGCTTTCGATCCTGAGGGAGGCAGAACTGGACGAGGCGGCCGTCAATGGCTGCTCCGTGCTAAGCGGTCTCGACCTTTATCGGACACTCCTCGATGCCCGCAGCTACCTCGACTACTCCGCGATTCTCGAGGCGGCGGTGGACGTGATGACGAACGAAGAGGACGTGCGCGGTCGCTTGGCGGAGCGCGTGCGTTGCGTCATTGTGGACGAGTACCAGGACGTGAATCCAGTCCAGGAAGCGATCGTCTGGCTGTTTCACGATCTCGGAGCCAAGGTCTGCGTCGTTGGCGACGATGACCAAACCATCTACCAGTGGCGCGGCAGCGACGTGAGGAACATTCTGACGTTTGCGGAGCGGTATCCTGCCGTCGAAACGATCCCGCTGGAGGAGAATTTCCGATCCAGCGAGGGGATCGTCGATACGGCGCGGCCGTTCATCGAGCAGAACAGCGACCGACTCTCCAAGGTGATGAAGCCGACCGGGGTCCAGGACTACGAGTCCGGCGATCTGGTGGCGCTCTCCTTTAGCACGCCTGATGAGGAGGCTAAATACATCGCGGATACGGCGAAGTCGCTCCGGGGTGTCGCAATCCGGGAAGATGACAAGGAGCGTGGCATCTCGTGGTCGGACATGGCCGTCCTCCTCCGTAGCGTAAAGCGTAACGCTGAGCCAATCACCCGCGCCCTCGAGGCCGCAGGGGTCCCCTTTGTCGTGGCCGGGATGACGAACCTGTTCGGAGCGACGGAGGCAGAGGCGGCACGCCAGCTCTTCTACTTCATGGCCGACCGTCCCGGAGTAGACGACGCCGCGGTGGAGCAGATCTGGCTCGCCGCGGACTTGGGCGTGGAGAACAGCGACCTAGAGGAAGCGGTTTCCAACGCCGCCAAGGCCAAGGCCTCCCTAAACGAGTCCGATCAGAAGCGTTTCGGCCTGTACTCTATCCAGCGCCTGTTCCTGACATTCCTCGACGAAGCTGGCGTGCGTGAGGAACGCGTTCCCAACGGCCGCGGCGAGGTGGTGTTCTACAACCTGGGCAAGTTCAGTCAGTTGATCTCGGATTACGAGACGATCCACTACCACTCTAAGCCAGCCGAGAAGTACAAATCGTTCGCCGACTTCCTCCAATACCGTGCTGAGGAGGCGTACCCGGAGGGCTGGCAGGACAACCAGTACGCCAATCCGGATGCCGTGCGAATCATGACTGTCCACCAGGCCAAGGGGATGCAGTGGCCGGTGGTTTTCGTCCCTGCCTTGCTGAAGAATCGCTTCCCGGCAAAGAAGCCCGGCGGCCGGACGGTGTGGCACCTCCTACCCCGCGCCGCGGTCAAGGGACAGGCGCGTTTCGAGGGAACGCTTGAGGACGAGCGGCGCCTCTTCTACGTCGCGATGACCCGGAGCCAGAAATTCCTCCACCTGACCTGGGCGCCGGTGCCGGGGAACCAGCTCTTCCAGAAGCGTTCGGAGTTCTGGGACGACGTCCTGGTGTCGAAGTGGGTGAAGCGGAAGCCGGCGGAGTACACGGCCAGGAAGCGGCTAGCGCCTACTCCTCGCGCGGGCGTCGCAAACGTCGTGTTCTCGTTTTCCGACCTGAAGTACTTCTTCGAGTGCCCGTACCAGTTCAAGCTGCGAATCCTCTACGGCTTCAATGCGCCGATCCACGAGGCCCTCGGCTACGGCAAGTCGCTGCACGACGCGCTGGCCGAAGTCCATGCCCGAGCCATCCGAGGGGATGTGGCCGGCAAGGACGAGGTTGGCCGCCTTGTGGGAACGCACCTTCACACACCCTACGCCTACCCAGCGCTAAGGCAGAAGCTCGAGGACGCAGCCGAACGCGTACTGCGGGACTACCTCGATGACAACCAAGCGCTGTTCGACAAGCTCGAGTTCTCGGAAAAGCAGATAGAGATCAGCCTAGACGATGGCGTCACCGTGAACGGCCGGATTGATCTCGTGCGGCGTGTGGACACGGGCGAAACTACGATCGTGGACTTGAAATCAAGTGACCGAGCTCAGCCGGAGAACGTCACCGACACACAACTCCACGTTTACGCGCTTGGGTATCAGGAGCTGACTGGCCGGCGGCCCGATTACGTAGAGGTCTACGAACTAGACGAGCGCAAGCGTAAGCCGCGCTCCGTGGACGAGGACTTCATCGCCGATGTGAAGCAGCAGGTGCGCGGTGCCGCCGACGCATTGCGCCGGGGCGCCCTGCCGGCAAGCCCAACCCCCAAGAAGTGCGCCGCATGCGACTATCGCGGGATGTGTAGCGCCGGCAGAAAGGTTGCCCCTAGCCCCGCAAGACAATAGCGAGGAGCGAAACGGAGATGCCGCGAGGATCCAGGAAGAACGCCAAGGCCGAGAAGAAGGTCACCCGGTACACCTACGACGAGGTGAAGGAGCCGCGCACGCCCGAGACGGGGCACACCGCGCTCCTGCCTGCAGACGAGCAGGTGGTGACCGTCCCGATGGACAACGGGTGGAGCAAGGCGATCCAGGTTGGAAAGCTGCCCGACGCCGATGAACGTCCGGTCGTCGTGGACATGGACCCTGCTGCCGACCCGGTGCTCTTTTGGGCCGGCAAGAGGAACAAGCGTGAGGTCCCTGTCCTGCCGCTCCAGCGGAACGAGATTGTTTCTGAATCCCGGATCGCTCAGATCATTGAGCGTGCCCGGAAGGCCTCGACTGAGAAATCACCTCAGACTCAACAGGGTTCACTGTTCGCGAACCTCGAGAGGACGCTGCGCGAGTCCGACCGCTCTAAGCGCGTTCAGTTCTACACGCACGACGAGGCCTGGAAAAACAAGCTGATCTGCGGCGACTCGCTGCAGGTGATGGAGTCTCTGCTCCATTATGAGGGTCTCTGCGGCAAAGTGCAGATGATCTACATGGACCCGCCCTACGGCATCGATTACAACTCAAACTTCCAGCAGACGATCGGGTCTTCACGGAACGAGGACGACATCGAATCTGCCGGAGACGACGTCATCACAATCAAGGCGTTCCGGGATACATGGTCATTAGGAGTCCATTCGTACTTAGGCTACATCCGAGACCGACTGTACGTGTGTCGGGACCTTCTGGCAGAATCGGGTAGTGTCTTCTTCCAAATCTCTGAGGCGAATCTTCATCTTTGCCGCGCCGTGCTTGACGAGGTCTTCGGGTACCGGAATTTCGCTGCGCAGATACTGTTTCGGAAGAGCGGTGGGCTAACGGCTACGACCCTGAATCGTGTCGGCGACTACCTCCTCTGGTACTTCAAGGATGCGCCTGCCGGAAAAGGCGCATATCGCCAACTATTCAGGCGCAAGATTGCGGGAGATGAAGGAGCGACTCAGTATCGATATGTGCTACAGGTTGATGGCACGCTGCGCGAGCTCTCTGAGGATGAACTGCAATCGTACCCCGAAGACAAGCTCGTAGCGCACGACAACATCACTTCGCAGGGCAACCCGGTCTATGAGTTTTCGTATCTGGGGCAGTCGTTTCGTGGGCCGTTCAAGCCGCCGAAGGAGCGCCTTCGGGTGCTTGCCGACATGGGCCGACTGTGCGTGGTCGGGAAGACCCTTCGCTACGTTCGCCACCTTTCAGATTTCCCGTGGTTTGAAGTCAACCAGCTGTGGGAAGACACCGGCGTGAGTGGGTTCGGTCGCACCAAAGTCTATGCCGTGCAGACCTCTGATATCGTCGTGGAACGATGCATATCGATGACCACCCACCCCGGGGACCTGGTTCTCGACCCAACCATCGGCTCTGGAACTACCGCACTTGCGGCCGAGAAGCTTGGGCGACGCTGGGTGGGAATCGACTCCTCGCGTGTGGCCATAAACACGGCGCGATGGGAGCTGCTTCGCAGCGTGTTTCCGCAGCACGTCCTGCGTGGTCAACGACCCTCAGAGGAGTTTCTCTACGAAACGGCGAAGCGGATTCGCATGTCTGGTCTAATCGACGGCAAAGAGCCGGAGACGGTCGAGCTTCACGATCAACCCAAGGAAGACAAAAGTGCCATTCGCGTCTGCGGCCCGTTGGAAATCATGTCCCTCGGCCGCTACTCCGTCGAGGATTGGAAGGGGTACGTGGTGTCCGAACCGCTGGCGACCTATGGGGAGCCGGCGAAGCTCGAGAACTACATCCAGGTTATCTGCCGGCTGTACAGAAGAGACGCGGCGATCCAGGGTGCGAACGGCCTGGTGCACGCGGTCGCCGAGAGCGAGACGGAGAAGGTCGCTATCTCCGTCGGTCCGCTCTCGGGGCGCGTGACCGCAAAGCAGATTAGCGATGCTGTCCAGGATGCGCTCGCGTCCGGCATCCTCGAGGTCCACGTGCTCGGGTGGGCGTTCGAGGCCAACGTCGGAGAGATAAAGTCGCAGCTTGAAGGGCGCGGGAAGGTGAAAGTCGAGCTCATCATGATCCGGCCGGACACCCTCGCTGAGGGTCTCAAGGCGACACAGCCCGAGATGCTCTTTTCGCCCCTCGCGCTGCCGGACATCGAGGTCGAGGCCGCGAAGGACGGCAAAGAGAAGCAATTCCGCGTCACGCTCAAGGGCGTCGCGCTCTTCGACCGAAAGCGCCGCACCACCGAATACAAACAGGCCGACTCGGGCTACGTCTCGGCCTGGTACCTCGACGA
>JACQVB010000261.1 GCA_016209985.1 Gemmatimonadota bacterium
ACTTCGTCGAGCGGGACCGGACTGGGGGAAGGGCGGAGCTGCATCAAACCACGCAGGGTCGCGCGCTTCTGGTTCTGATCGTCGACCAGGCGGGTGTATTCGCGGAAGAGCGAGTACTGCCCCGATCGCGTGGCATGCTGGAGTTTGAAGACTGTGTCGGGGTTGAAGAGGTGATACTCACCATCCCGCCGCCATTGATACTCCCCGCCTTCCGGCAAGTGCGGAGCGTGGAACGCGGAGCGCGGAACGGTCGTCCCGCCAACAACGCTTTCCTCGGGCCCGGGGGGTGGCCCTGATGCTCCGCGTTCCGCGTTCCGCGTTCCGGACTCGTGTCGCCGTCGTATCTCCTCGGCGATTACATCGAGACCTATCCCACCAATCCGTGAAGCCGTGCCCGTGAAATACCGATTGATGAGGGCGCTGCCGAGCCCGATGGCCTCGAAGATCTGCGCCCCGCAGTAACCCTGCAGGGTGGAGATGCCCATCTTGGACATCACCTTGAGCACGCCCTTGTTCAGCGCCTTGAGGTAATGCCTGACAGCGGTGGCCTGGTCCAGCGCACCGAGGAGCTGCTGGCGGGTCATCTGCCGGATGGTCTCGATGGCGAGCCAGGGCGTCACCGCATTGGCGCCATAGCCGATCAACAGCGAGACGTGGTGCACCTCGCGCGCGTCGCCGCTCTCGACCATCAGGCCGCAGCGCGCCCGCAGGCCCTCGCGAATCAAGTGATGATGCACCGCGGCAGTGGCCAGCAGGCTGGGGATGGGGGCGAAAGCCGGCGGGTCGGCGGGTCGGCGGGTCGGCGGGTCGACGACCCGATCTGTAATCACGATGATCGAGTATCCCGCGTCGATCGCACGGACGGCGCACTTGGCCAGTGCGTCCAGCGCCTGACCGAGGCCGGCTGCGCCGCCCGCAAGTTGGTAGCAGGCCGGCAGCGTCGCCGCGCGCAGTCCGTGGGTGTCCACGCTCGCCAGCCGAGCGAAGTCCCCATCGTCCAACACCGGATGCTTCAACCGGATCCGGCGACAGGACTCGGGTTCCGGCGACAGGAGATTCGCTTCCGGACCGATCCAGCTCTCCAGCGATGTCACCAGCTCTTCCCGGATGGCATCCAGCGGCGGGTTGGTCACCTGGGCAAACAGCTGCTTGAAGTAGTCGTAGAGCAGGCGCGGGCGGTCGGAGAGCACCGCGAGGGCGGTATCGGTCCCCATGGAGCCGAGAGGTTCCTCGGCATTTTGAGCCATGGGGGCCAGGAGGATGCGCAGATCCTCTTGCGTGTATCCAAAGGTGTGCTGCGCGAGCGCTGATGGCTGATGGCCGATGGCTGATGGCTCCGGCAGGTCCTCCACCACCAGCCGGTTCTCTCTCAGCCACTGCTCATAGGGCTTCTCCGCAGCCAATGCCGTCTTGATCTCGTCGTCGGAGATGATCCTGCCTTGTCCGGTATCGACCAGCAGCATTCGGCCGGGCCGCAGCCGTGCTTTGGTGACGATTGTTTCGGGCGGGATATCCAGGACGCCCACCTCGGAACCCATGATGACGAGGTCGTCCGTGGTCACGTAGTAGCGTGAAGGTCTCAGGCCGTTCCGGTCCAAAACCGCTCCGATCACAACGCCGTCGGTAAAGGCGATCGAGGCGGGACCGTCCCACGGTTCGAGCAGTGCGGAGTGGTATTCGTAGAAGGCTTTGCGCTCGGGGGGCATGCTCTCGTGCCCGCTCCAGGGCTCCGGGATCATCATCAAGACCGCGTGGGGGAGCGACCGGCCAGTCATCACCAGGAACTCGAGCACGTTGTCGAAGATGGCGCTGTCGGATTGGCCGTCCCCGGTCACCGGCAGAACTTTCTGCAGGTCGTCACCCAGGATGTCCGAGCGGCAGAGCGACTCGCGCGCCCGCATCCAGTTCAGATTCCCGCGCAGGGTATTGATCTCGCCGTTGTGCGCGATGTAGCGGTAGGGGTGGGCCAGCGGCCACGAGGGGAATGTGTTCGTGCTGAACCGCTGGTGCACCAGTGCCAGGGCGGACTGGAAGTCCGGCTCGGTGAGATCGGGATAGACGGCCTCGATCTGGTCCGCCGAGAGCATGCCTTTGTAAATCAGGGTGCGGGATGAGAGGCTGGAGACGTAGGTCGGCGGGTCGGCGGGTCGGCGGGCCGGCGGGTCATTCATCTCCCGCTCGATCCGCTTCCGGATGACGTAGAGTTTTCGCTCGAACTGCTGCTGATCGCCGATCGAGGGGCCCCGGCCGACGAAGACCTGTTCCCCGCGCGGTGCGGCGGCCCGGGCGGCCTCGCCGACGGCGGTGAGGTCGGTGGGAATCGGTCGCCAGCCAAGGGGTTCCTGGCCCTCTTCCTTTATCAGTCGCTCGAGGGTGTGGCGCGCGCCGGCAGCCGCCACCGGGTCCGGCGGCAGGAAAACGGATCCGACCCCGTAGTGTCCGGGGGCCGGAAGGGCCATGCCGATGTCATGGCACACCCGCTGGAAGAAGACGTCCGGCGTCTGAATCAGGAGGCCGGCGCCGTCTCCCGTATCGGGCTCGGCCCCGCGGCCACCGCGGTGGGCGAGGTTGCGCAAGATCTGCAGACCCTGGGCGACAAGATGATGAGACCGATGTCCCTTGATGTTGACGATGAAACCGACTCCGCAGGCGTCGTGTTCGTGACGGGGATGGTACAGACCCTGGCGTTGCGGGCCGGGAGCCGGAGAGCGGTCGAAGGACCGGTGTGTCACCTGGACGTCATCGGCTCGGCGTTCCTCCGGTGAGGGTCGGACCAAGCTACGTGGCATTAGTAGAAATGCAACAGATGCCGCTATTCTATTAGCACTGCTAATACTGTAAGTTGGTGCCTCCATGCACCTCGAGACGCTCCGGCTGTACTGCGACGTCGTCCGGCTGCGGAGCTATTCGCGGGCCGCCGAACAGAACCACGTGTCGCAGTCGGCGGCGAGCCAGGCCATCGGGAAGCTCGAGGAAGAGCTCGGTGCCGCCCTGATCGACCGGACCCAGCGACCGTTCGTGGTGACGCCTCAGGGGCAATCCTTCCACGAGGCGTGTCTCGGGTTACTGGGAGCGTGGGAGCGGGCCAAGGCGGCCGTGGGAGCCGCGGAGGCCCGGATTGATGGCACCGTGCGGCTGGCCGCGATCTACTCGGTCGGGGTCTACGAGGTCAGCCGTTACTTGCAGGAGTTCGCCTCAGCCTACCCCGCGGCCACGGTCCAGCTCGAGTGCCTGCATTCGCACAAGGTGGTGGAGGCGGTGCTGGGGGGTGAGGCGGATGTGGGGATCCTCTCCTTTCCACCCAACGACCGGGAGCTGGTCGTCATCGATCTTCCGGCCGAGACCATGGTGTTCGTCTGTGATCCCAACCACCGCCTGGCTCGGCGCAAGACCATCAAGCCCTCCGACCTGAACGGCGAGGGCTTCGTCGCCTTCGAGCCGGCGCTCATGATCCGGAAGGCCATCGATCGCACGCTCCGGCATCAGGGCGTGCAGGTCCAGACGGTTCTCGAGTTCGATAACATCGATACCATCAAACAGGCGGTCGCCGGAGGGCAGGGCGTGAGCATCCTGCCCCGGCCGACCATTCAGGCCGAAGTGGAACTGGGGACCCTGGTGGCGATTCCGATTGCGATTCCCGATCTGGTAAGGCCGCTGGGCATCATCCGGGCCCGGCACCGCGCGTTGACCCCGACGGTCGAGCGGTTCATCGAGGTCGTCCGCGGGAGTGGAGCGATGAAGCCCGCGAAACGGACCCGGTCACGCGGCCGCGCGCGCTGAGGCTGGACGGCGGACCTGGAAGGGGCCGGGCAGCCGCTCTGGCCGAGCGCTGCAGGCCCTGATGCTGTCCGCGAAGATCGTCGATATCACGACGCTTGCGGTCGATGCCATCGTCAACGCCGCGAATTCCCGGCTGGCGCCGGGAGGTGGTGTGTGCGGAGCGATTCACCGGGCGGCCGGACCTCAGCTGGCCCAAGTGTGCGCCGCGATCGGCGATTGCCCGCCCGGCGATGCTCGCACCACACCCGGCTTTCGCCTTCCCGCGAGGTTCGTCATTCATGCGGTCGGCCCGGTCTGGCAGGGTGGGGACGCGGGCGAGGCAGAGGTGCTGGCGTCGGCCTATCGATCGGCACTGCGCGAGGCTGAAGCGCATTCGGTAAGGAGTATCGCGTTCCCGGCGATCAGTACCGGGATCTATGGTTATCCGCTCCGAGCGGCCACCGAAATTGCGGTGTCCACGGTTCAGGAGGTCCTGGGAAAGGGCTCGACAGTCGAGCGAGTGGTGTTTGCCTGCTTCAGCCCCGGCGTCCTGGCGGCATATCGAGAGGCAGGTGTGATGGTCTGATCGTCATCGCTACGCCGGCGGGTTTCGCTTGAAGAATTGGGCGTCCGCCGCGTAACTCTCGGTCAGGCTTTCCAGACGGGCCATTTCGGCCTGGGATAGCGGCTCGAATGCGGCCGCGATCCCCACGTTCTCCTCGAGCTGGGCTACCGTATCGCAGCCGACTATGACGGTGCTGACCGGCAGTGAGAGCGTGTAGCGCATCGCATCCCGCATCATGGTGATGCCGCCGGGCCGGAACATGCGACCGCGAGCCGGGATCTTCATCGCGATCACGCCCATTCCTTTCTTGTTGGCCAGCGGCAGCAGCGCGTCGGCAAAGGAAAAGCGGTGACGATCCGCGGCATTCAACGCCATCAGGATCGTGTCGAACTCGAACTGGTTGATACCGCGCATCAGGGGAGCAGGGTCGTAGTGACCGGTAATGCCGAGG
The DNA here is from genome assembly GCA_016209985.1 of Gemmatimonadota bacterium. Taxonomy (GTDB): domain Bacteria; phylum Gemmatimonadota; class Gemmatimonadetes; order Gemmatimonadales; family GWC2-71-9; genus SHZT01. The sequence continues at coordinate 4,776 of JACQVB010000261.1, forward strand.
AACCGAACGATTTTCTCGTCGCGGGCGCGGATGAGCGCGTCGATCGCGCCGCGCCGGGCGAAGATCTGATCGATCTCCTCATTGGTCCGCACGTTGTGCAACTGCCAGAGATCGATGTGATCGGTCTTCAGCAGCATGAGGCTCTCGTCCAGGTGGCGGAGAGCACCGTCGCGCGTCCGGTCCATCGTCTTGGTGGCCAGGAAAACTTCCTTGCGGCGGGCGGCCATGACTTCACCGAGGTGGCGCTGGCTGACCCCCCTGCCGTAGGCCGCCGCCGTATCGAGGTAATTCACGCCGCGGTCAATGGCGCGATTGATGATCGCGATCGATTCGTCGTGCTTCTCGGGCTTCTCCAGGGCGGCCTGCCCACCGAGACTGAACAGCCGGACCCGGTGACCGGTGCGGCCGAGAGGCCGCTCCGGCATGTCGGGATAGTTTGTGCCGGCGACGCTATTGCCGGGGACTCTATTGAGGAATAAGGCGGCCGCGCCGGTGCCGGCGCTCGCGACAAACTCACGTCGGCTGAGGGTATGATCGCTCATGCGGACCTCCCTGCGGGAGCCGTAATCAGCGGAAATCGTACATGACGTTTCGGCCATGAAGGGAGCGTGAAGCGACCAGTAAGCTTCCGGTGCGGTGATGGCTGGCGCCGTGGTGATGCAATTTCCGGTACTGCTGGTAGCGTTAGGGGTGCAACGACGTCCCTGCATCCCTCGCAACGGAGGAATCTTCCATGCGATGGTGGTCGTATCCGGCACTGCCCGCGCTCCTGGTTGTCCCGGCCGTCGCCGTCGCGCAGCGACCCGCGGCGGTCCGGTTCGAGATCTCGGTTCCGCAAGCCGTACATGGCGAGCCGATCACCGGGCGGGTGTACCTGATGATCACGAGGAATGGTGAGCGAGAGCCGCGGCTGCAGATCAATCAGGTAGATGGAATTCCGTTCTTCGGTCGCGACGTGGAGCGGCTGGCGCCGGGCACGGCGGCGGTCATTGATCAGACCGATCTGGGTTATCCCGTGAATAGCCTGCGAGATATTCCAGCCGGTGATTATTTCGTGCAGGCTTTCGTCAACATCTATTCGGAGTTCAAGCGCGCCGACGGGCACCTGGTCTGGATGCACGACGACCAGTGGGAAGGGCAGCACTGGCCCGCTTCTCCGGGGAACCTGTACAGCCGCCCACAGAAGCTGCGGGTGGACGCCACTACCGGTTACCGCATCGTGCTGGTGGCCGACCAGAAGATCCCTCCGGTGACGATTCCGCCTGACACCCGCTACGTGAAACGGATCAAGTTCCAGAGCGCCATACTCACCCGGTTCTGGGGCCGCCCCGTGTACCTCGGCGCCACGCTGTTGCTCCCGCGCGATTACGACACCGAGAGCATCACGTATCCCGTGCTGTATAACCAGGGCCACTTCGGCCTGAACCCGCCGCTCGGATTTGCCGAGGGCAACGAGCTGTATCAGGCATGGATGAAGCACGACTTTCCCCGAATCGTGGCGGTGACCTTCCAGCACCCGAATCCGTACTATGACGACTCGTACGCCGTGAACTCCGCGAACGTCGGGCCGTACGGCGATGCCATCATGCAGGAGCTGATCCCCGAGATCGAGCAGCGCTTCCGGGTGATGCGGGAGCCGTACGCCCGGCTGCTCTCCGGCGGGTCCACCGGTGGCTGGGAGTCGCTGGCGCTGCAGCTCTTCTACCCGGATTTCTTCGGGGGCACCTGGACCGCATGTCCCGACCCGGTCACGTTCGCCGGGTACGAGGGCGTGGACATCTACCAGGACGAAAACGCCTTTTACAAGCAGCACGAGTGGTACCGGGTGCCTACTCCCAACATGCGCGATACGTTCGGTGAGCCGCGCATCACGGTTCAGCAGAAGAACCAGTTCGAGCGGGTGAACGGCACCCACGGGCGGTCCGGCCGCCAGATGGACATCTGGAGCGCGGTGTTCGGCCCACTCGGGCCGGATGGTTATTTCGTTCCGCTCTTCGACCAGCTCACCGGCGTCATCGATCAGAAGGTGGTGCAATACTGGAAGGAAAACTACGACCTGCTCTATTACCTGCAGCGGAACTGGGCGACTCTCGGTCCGAAGATTGTCGACAAGCTGCATGTCGCCGTTGGCGACATGGACACCTACCAGTTGGACAAGGGCGTGGTACTCATGGAGCAGTGGATGAAGACCACGACCAATCCGCACTATCCGGGGTCATTCATCTACGGCGATCGGAAGCCGCACTGCTGGAGCGGGCCGGAGACGCAGGCGGAGCGCCTGAAGGTGATGGCGCGACACGTCATGCAGAAGAAGCCCGAGGGCGCCACCACGCCGTGGTGGCGGTACTGAGCGCTATCGCCTGCGAGAGCGCGTCCGGGCATGCGGTGCCTTTCCGTACAGGCGTCGCAGCTCGGACTTCGCTCGCTCGAGCTTCTGCAACCTGCCCTGGGGGAGGTTCTTTCCAGCGCGATTGATGTAGAAGGTGAGCATCGACATGGCAGAGCGGTACGGATCGCTCTTCCGCCGGCGGCTCCGTTCCGCGGATCGCTTCCAGGATCGGGCAATACTCGCGGGGTCCTGCCTGGAGAACACTCCCGGCTCCAGGTCCAGCGCATTACTCGTTTCGGTCACCCGTCGTGACCAGCGCTCGTTCGTAGTCATCAACACTCTCTTACCCCGGTCCTGGGGCTATACCCCGTCCTCACCACCCATTGGAGGGACTACCCGTCTACGAGTCAACCTACCTCGTAATTCAGCGTAGGCGGCCGGGGTAGCGACCGAGGACCGGGCGCTACACATCGATCGGAAAGGGGTTCTTCCAGAAGTAGGTGAATCCGTCCCAGCAACTCGCCGCTGAGTATTCCGCCAAGGCCAGCGCATACGCCCATGGCGCATCCGCTATTGACCGCATTGCCGTTGCGCGACGCAGGCCGGGTGCTCGAAGTCGCCTGTGGGACCGGGGGCCTTCTTGCGGACCTGCGGGCCGCCGCATCCCGAGCCGGGGTCACAGGTGTTGACCGGGCAGCCGGTATGCTTCGGGTCGCCCGGGCGGTGCAGCCCGCAGGGCTCGCCGCCATAGACGCCCAGCAGCTCGCCGCTCGACCAGGAGCTGTCGATGTCGCGGTGGTCGCGTTTGCTCTATTCCACTTTCAGGATCCTCTCGCCGGTCTCGCAGAGATGCATCGCGTGCTCCGGGAGGGTGGCTCCATCGGGATCGTCACCTGGGGAAAGGACGACGCGGTCCCGGGATTGGAGATCTGGACCGAGGAGCTGGATCGTGCGGGCGCGCCTCCCGATTCCCGGGATGCCAGCATCATGCTTCGGGAGCTCATGGATACGGAGCCCAAGCTGCGAGGGCTCCTGGACCGGTCGCGATGGGAAGATGTGAGCGTCTGGAGCCGGACCTTCGAGTATTCCTGGACGCTGCCGAGTTGCTCGCGATGCAACTCGGCTGCGGTCTCGCCGCGAGACGGCTGGCCGGCCTCGACGAGTCGTCGCGGGCTGCGTGCGTGGGGCGGGTTTCGGACCGCCTTTCGCTATTCCCCCGCCGGGCGCTGGTCTTCCGGCCGGAGATTCTGTATGTGGTCGCCCGGCGTTACTAAGGCCTCCTTAGGTGTTGCTTTACCAGTCCTTTAGCCGGTCCCCTCTAGCTTCGTCCGACCATCTCAATTGCGAGCCTTTTTGTGCCACAATTGACACTGTCGGGCAGCGGTGCGAAAGTTGCCGGCGCTAAGTTGGATGCCATCGGGAGCGCGGTGGCGCTCCCAGCACGGGGGAACGCGGTGCTAGAGTTTCCATCCGACATCGAGATCGCCCACAGCGTCAAGCCCTGTCCCATCGTGGACGTCGCCGCGGATATCGGGCTTCATGCGGACGAGCTGGACCTTTACGGCAAAACCAAAGCCAAGCTGCCGCTGGAGATTGCGAGCAGGCCGATCCGGGGTCGGCTGGTGCTGGTGACGGCGATCAACCCCACGCCCGCCGGCGAAGGGAAGAGCACGGTGAGCGTGGGCCTGGCGCAGGCGCTCAGGCGTCTTGGCAAGAACGCGATTCTCTGCATGCGGGAGCCGAGCCTCGGCCCGGTCTTCGGCATCAAGGGAGGTGCCACCGGCGGCGGATACTCCCAGGTGATTCCGATGGAGGACATCAACCTCCATTTCACCGGCGATTTCCACGCCATCTCCAGCGCGCATTCGCTGCTGTCGGCCATGATCGACAATCATCTGCAGCAGGGAAACAGCCTGGGCCTCGACACGCGGCGGATCAGCTGGCCGCGCACCATCGACATGAACGACCGCGCGCTGCGACACGCGGTCATCGGACTCGGCGGCCCGGCCAACGGAGTGGTTCGGGAGGAGCACTGGGTCATCATTCCGGCCAGCGAGATCATGGCGATCGTGGCCCTGGCTACCAGTCTGGAAGATCTGCAGGACCGCCTGGGGCGGATCATCGTGGGCGCCACGACGGGTGAGGCCCGCTCCCCGGTGCGCGCGCGCGATCTGAAGGCTACCGGCGCCATGGCGCTCCTCCTTCAGGAGGCCTTGCGCCCGAACCTGGTCCAGACCCTGGAGCACGGACCGGCGTTGGTCCATGCAGGTCCGTTCGGCAATATCGCGCACGGCTGCAACAGCATCCTGGCCACCCGCTCGGCGCTGGCGCTGGGCGATATCGTGGTCACCGAGGCGGGCTTCGGTTCGGACCTGGGCGCGGAGAAGTTTTTCGACATCAAGTGCCGGTTCGGCAATCTCAAGCCGGAAGCGGCGGTGCTGGTGGCCACGGTGCGGTCGTTGAAAATGCAGGGCGCCGCGGACAAGCGGATGCTCGGCAAGGAGGACCTGGGCGCGCTCGAGCGCGGGCTGCCCCATCTCAAGCACCACGTCGAGAACGTCCGACAGTTCGGCGTGCCGGTGGTGGTCGCGATCAACCGTTTCGTGGCCGACACTGAGCGCGAGCTCACGATGCTGAACGACTACGCTTCCCGTATCGGTGTGAAGGTCGCCCTCTGCGAGGTATGGGCGAAGGGCGGTGCGGGAGGGGAGGAGCTGGCGCACGACGTGCTGGACCTCCTCGACGGCAAGACCGCGGCCTACAAACCGCTCTATGACGTCAACCTACCGATCAAGGAGAAGATCGAGACGGTCGTGACGAAGGTGTATGGTGGCGCCGGAGTGGAATACACCGCGGCGGCCGAGAAGGCGATCGACTACCTCGCCGGCATTGGTCTGGAGCACACCCCGGTCTGCATCGCGAAGACGCAGTATTCCCTGACTGATGACGCCTCCCGTTTGGGCACGCCGAGCGGTTTCCGCATTCGCATCAACGAGGTGTACGGGAGCGCCGGTGCGGGGTTCGTGGTGGCCAAGGCGGGAGACATCATGACGATGCCGGGATTGCCCAAGGTGCCGGCGGCGGAGCGGATGGTGGTGAGGCCCAACGGCGAGATCGTCGGACTGTCCTAGGCCAGCCAGCGGCGCTCAATGAAAAAGGCCCGGACTGTCCGGCCTTTTTGCTGACGGTGTCGTCCGTCGCGCGATGAACGTGGCTGTGGCCTCGGTAGGGGATGGCAACCTAGCTGTCGCCTCTGGTGCTATGGATGGAACTCGGCCAACTGGTATTCCATCCGCCGCATGAGGGCGGTGAAGCCGGCATCCGTCCGCAGTGAGTGAAGGTGAGGATCCCGGTTGCTGAAAAATGGGTAGTTGATAAAGCCCAGTCGAGCGGCGTTCTGGAGCCATTCAACCGCCTCGGCGGCGAGGCCGACCAAAGCGTGGCAGGCGGCCAGCTCCCATGAGAGGTGGTCCACATGCCGGGCGGCTGCAGTCAGTTCCGGTGTGGTAGCGCCCTGCACACCGGCTGGGTCTCCCTGAAGCGCGGCCTGATACGCCCGGGACAGTTGCTGAACCGCGGGATTGGTTGCTCGCGCCAGGATGAGTTCCCCGAACTCCTGATCGGCTGCTTCTCGCTCTCCGCTTCTGGCCAGTGCGCATGCCAGCACGAACCGGCTCGCCGGGTGCCCTTCGAGTTGACAAGCCCGGCGATAGAAGCTAATCGCGTCGCCGAATCTCCCGGTGACGAGTTCCACAAAGCCCGCGGCCGCGAAGTTCTGCCCGCTCAAGGGATCGATTTCCAGCAGGGTGCGAATGAGCGGCGCCGCCAGTTCCTCCCGGCCGGTCAGGCCGTAGATGAATGCGAGCCACGCGAGGGCCTCGGGCTCTTGCGCATTGAGCGCCAGGGCGGCCTTCAGATGAGGAACCGCCTGGAGCGAGGAGCCAGTGATCCGGCATACTCTGGCGGCGAGGACGTGGGCAGGCGCGCAGAAACGGTCCAGTGCCATTGCCTTTCGGGCGCAGTCGGCCGCCCGTTCGAGATAGCCGGTGTCGGCTCGGGCGCCGGATTCGACCATCCAGACATAGGTCGTGCCTAACGCTGATTCAAGCAGCGCGTTGCCCCCGAACACTTCGAGGCCGTGGGTGAGTAAGGCGGCCGCGCGATCCAGGTCCTCCGCATTGAATCGCCACATCGCGTACCTGGCGCGGAGGTAGCAATCATATGCCCGCGGGTCCTCAATTGGACGCGTGGAGCGTGTGGGAGCCACCGCAGGGCCGTGGAGCGTCCGCACGATACCGTCCGCCAGATGTTCCTCGATCTGGAACACCTGGGCGGACGCCACGCGGAGGATGTCAGACCACAATTCGGTTTCACTTTCGAGGTCGATCAGCCGAGCGGCGACTTCATGAGCGGACTCACGCACATGCAGCGTTCCCTCCACGGCGTACCGTGCACCGAGATCGCGGGCAAGTGTGCGGAGAGTCCCACCGTTCCTGTGGAATCGGGTGATCGAATTGCGGGCGATCACCCTGACCCGGGCCCTGCGGGAGAGATCGAGCGCGAGTTGATCCGCCAGCCCTTCGGCGAGGTACTGATGGCCTCCATCGCCGACATTGATGAACGGCAGGACCGCGAGCAGCGGGCCGGATCGGGAGTCGGTCCGGATGGCATCGGTCAGGGCGATAGTTTCCGTAGCGGGGCCGACGCCGTAATCGCGCGATTGACGGCGGCTGAATTCATCATATTCGCGCAGCGCGCCGGCCCGATCCCCCATCCGAGTCAACACTCCCATGAGTTGCCGGAGAGTCGGTTCGTCCGGCTGAAGCGCCAGCGAGCGGCGGGCGGCCTCAGCGGCCCCGGCAAGATCGGTGGCTTCCATGCACTGCGCGAGCAGGCGGCGCCACGCTCCGGCCGCTTGAATGCGCAGGACGGCTCGTTCCCCCTCGACCCATTCCTCGAAGGCCGGCGCGTCGCTCACGAAAACGCCATCCAGCAGATCGCCCCGGTACAGGGCGAGGGCATCCTGGTAGCGGCCCGCCGAGAAGGCCTCGCGAAAAGCGGTCACATCAGACGAAATCACTCCGTGGTTCAGCGAGACCTCGGAGGTTCCTCGGGTCACTACTGCCTGAGGCCCAAGCATCCGGCGCAAGCCGTGGAGGGATTTCCGGAGGGAGGCCCGGGCGTGTCCGGTGTCGGCCTCGGGCCAGAAAAGTGCGAGCAACTTGTCCCGTCGATGGAAGCGAGCCGGGTGTGCGACTGCGAGATAGGCGAGCAGCGCAAGCCGCTTGGGCTGGGCCACCAGTGACGTCAGCACGGAGCCGTCGTCAGACCGCAAATCAGTCGCACCCAATACCCGGAACTCGATCACCAGCCACTCCTGGTGGCACGACGGTTCGCTCAGGTAACGCTCGAGTAACGCCCGGGGAACGGGCATCGAGCAAGTTTCAAACACTAGACCCTGGACCAACGCTCGGCAACTAGCCGCCTTCCATGGCTGGACCGGGGCGGCCGGCCCGACGTTGATCGCCAATTGGCCGGGAAGCCCGAGGTTATCCCTCCGAGCGTTGGTCAGGCACCCCGTAACGCCGCTTGCGTGCCGGATTGCTGCTAGGCCGGTCAGAACGGCGCGGAACCCAGGAGGTTCTATGAAGTGCGCACCCTACACCTTGGTCGTAGCTGTTATCCTCTCTCATGCCCCCGCGGTTCTCGCGCAATCAGCCGCGCCGCCCACCGCCGGCAAGCGACTCGAGCTGACGTCAACCTCCGAACAGGCCAAGGTGGAGTTCCGGACGGCCTGGTGGCACGCCCAACACGCCTTCGCCACAAGGGCGGTAATCCACCTGGAGCGAGCCCTGCTGCTGGATCCCCAGTTCGGCCTGGCCCGGATTTTCTACGGCAACCTCAAGACGGGGCTCAGTGCCGCCCAGCGTCAGGAGGAATACAGCCAAGGACTGGCCGCCCTGGTACGAGCCACGCCGGCGGAACAGTTGCTGGGTCTCAGCTGGCGGGAGCGCTTTTCCGGCCGTCAGCCGATCGCGAGAACGGTGATCGAGCTGCTGCAACCGATGGTGCCCGGCGATCTGGACGTCGGACTCGACTACTACACCCTGAAGAACTTCGGGAAGTCCCGGGACGAGATCATCGCCAACTGGCGCGAAGCGACCACCAGGTACCCGGCGATATCCGTCGCGTGGCGGGGCCTGGGATACTCGCTGTTCGCGGCGGGCGACCACGCCGGCGGGATCGCAGCCATGCGCGAGCACGTCCGAACGGAGCGCAACCACCCGAATTCTCACGAGTCGCTGGCCGAGGTGCTCGGAAACGACGGCCAATTCGAGGAGGCCATACAGGAGGACCAAAGGGCTCTGGCGCTCGATTCCTCGTTCAATGGTCCCTACGCCCACATGGCCGACATGCGGATCGTCCAGGGCGATCTCCCCCAGGCCCGTGCGCTCTGGCAACAGGCCACGGCTCACGCCATGAGCACTGGCGACACGTTGGCCTTCGCGTTTTCCACCGGATTGAGCTACCTGCTGGAGGGGGCCGCGAAGACGGCCATCGTCCAACTCTCGGACGTCGCCAGGCGGGCTGAGCCCACGCGGCCGGCGGTGGCGGGCGGCGCGATCGCGCAGCTCTCGCACCAGGTCCTGGCGGGCATGGAGGCCCTCTACGGGGATGCGGCTGCCGTGTCGGGCCATCTGGCTCGTGCCGCCCAGCTCGGCGACTCGAACACCGCGAACCAGCACGCGTACGCGGCGTTTGCCTTTGCGGCCATGCGCCGGCTGGAAGAAGCCAGACAGTCGGCGGAGCGGTTCTCGAAGGTAGCCAATAATGGATCGGCGTTTGCCACCAACGTCCTGTTCCGGCACACGCTGGACGGGTTTATCGCGATGCAGTCCAATGACGCCGCGATGGCTACACGCGAATTCGGGCAGGCGGGAAGGAACGACGTCCTGGCCAAGGAGCTGCTGGCCGAGGTGCACGTAAAGGCCGGCCAGCCGGCCGAGGCGAAGGCGTTGCGCGAAGAGGTTCGCAGGGCGCCGACCATGATCTACGCCGGGGCGATCGAGAACTTCTGGGCGATTCTGGCCCGGCAGCGGGCGAAAGAGGCGAAGGTGTCGTAGTGGCCACAAACGAAAAGGAGCGGCGATGCGCGCGTTAACCATGGTCGCGGCGGCCGGGATGGCGGCCGCTTGTGCGGCGGCGTCGGCGGAGTTGTCTCCGTCTGATGTCACAGCCATCGGCCAGGTGCTCGATGTGATGCCCCGCGAGTTCAAGGCGAAGAATGCCGAGGCGGTGGCAGGCGTCTTTGCCGACCAGGCGCTGTTGGTGGAGGACGGTCGGATCAATCGCGGTAAGGCCTCCATTCTGAACGATCACGTCAAGCTCGAAGCGCAGGCCATGGAGGTCGTGACCTTCCAGAGCAAGGAGCGGGTCATCGAGGGTCGTGGGGGGATGGCGTATACCCTCGAGCGGTTTGTTCTCAAGGCCAACGACGCGCAGGGACGGTTGATGTATCAGGCCGACAGCGCCTGGTACTCGACCGTGCAGGAGAAGCAGCCTGATGGGTCGTGGAAGATCGTGCTGGGCCATTGGTCATCCCCCATGCCGCCGGCCCCACCGCCGGCTAGCGCTGGCAGGTGAAGTGAACGAAGTCCGAAACTCTCTTCGTGAGGTGAACATGATCCGCTTTGGGCCTGCAGTACTAACTGGCTGTGCGTGCGCTCTCCTTTCGGTTAGCGGTGCCCAGGCGCAGAAGTGGAGTGCCGCCGAGCAAGAGATCATAGATAGAGTGAGGCAATGCTCCGATCTGTGGGAGACACAAGGGTTCGGCAAGGCATGGATTCAGGAGTGTGCCCACCCGGAGTTCCGCTATTGGGGCGGGAACACCCTCGCTCCCGAGAGCAAGGGCTGGATAGAGAAGCTGGCTCGCCCACGCACCGGAAAGGGGTTTGCCGAACAACGTCCGGTCTACGTCGCGGTGTACGGCGACATGGCCTACATGTTCTCCCACTGGGTGTTTGCGACTGAGACTTCCTCAGGCGAGCGGACTAATGGCCAGCGCCAAACGACGGATGTCTTCCGCCGGGAAGGCGGTAAATGGCTCTTCTTGGCGGAGTACGAGAGCCCGAACCTCACGGTAGCCCCGAGAACGCCAAACTGACCCGGAAGTACCTATCCGAGGAGGCAATCGTGCGGCATTACGGAATCACGCTCATCGCGGCGCTATTCCTGGGGCTGCCGTCTTCGCTGCAGGCCCAGACGTACAAGTACTACAGCCCAGGCTCGGTTTGGGCAGTCCAGCTCGTCAAAATCAAGTATGGGCAAGATCAGAACTATCTCGCCTACCTGGACGGCACGTTCAAGAAGAGCCAGGATGCCCAAGTGAAGGCCGGCATCATCAAGTCGTACAAGGTGCTGCGAACCTTCGATGATCACGATCAATCCTGGAATATGATGCTCATGTATGAGTACCCGAGCCTGGCCGCCTTCGAGGCCAGCAGGCAGCGGGAGGACTCAATTCAAGCTCAGGTGTTCGGCAGTGAAGCCGCGGTGGCGGAGGCGGCGGAGGACAGGCTGAGGATGCGGGAACCGATGGGGCAGCGAATGATGCGGGAGTTGCTTCTGAAGTAGAGCACGCTGGTTTATCGGGGAGGAAAGGGTGCGACAATACAAAGCTGTGCTACTCATGACAGCCGTGATAGTGTCGGGAGGGCCACGAGCCTGGGGGCAGACCACCGCCGACGAAAAGGCGGTAATGCAGGTGATCGACCGCATCAACCAGGCCTACCAGCAGCGTGACGTGAAGGCCTACGGTGAACTGATCACCGCGGACTTCGTCCGAGTCACCCCCAACGGGACGGTGTTTGATCGAGGCGAATGGCTCAAGGCCGTCGGCGCCCCAGGAACTGAACGGCCGTCTCCGCGGTTCGACGAGCTCAGCGTGCGAGTGTACGGGAACGCAGCGCTTGTTACGTATCGCAGTCTCTCGACGGGACCCGACGGTCGCGCCGCCGCCCCGAGCTATCTCACTCGTGTACTCGAAAGGCAGGGCACCCAGTGGAAGCTCGCGTTTGCTCAGAGCACCGATACGGAAGCGGCGGCACCGGCTACGGTTCCGGAACGACCGGCGCCTCCCCCCTGGTCTTCCACAACTGCCGCGGAGCGCGAAGCCCTTGCCGCTTTCCGGGCCATTCAACAGGCCAACCGTAAGCGGGATATCGTGTCGTGGGAAAGACTATCTGCGCCGGAGCATACGATCATTTCTGCCACCGGGCGCATGTCGCCGGCTGAACGTGTAGCCGAACTGCAGGCAAGCACAGAGGATGTGCCGGTGACGATCGAGCGGGACCTCCGCCTGGTGATCAAGGGCAATCTGGCGCTGGTGCAGTGGCGGAGCGACACGGCACGCTCGCTAAAGGTGTTGGCGCTCAGGGAAGGGCGATGGCAGCAGGTGCTTCATCAGACGTCGCCGATCGTAGCGGCAAAATAGATCCCTACACTATCAAGGACCCGCTATGCGCGCCCGCAATGTGATACTTGCTTCGGTCATTCTAGTCATGGTTTCCTCAACCATGCGAGCGCAGACTGCGCAACAGCTGGTCGGCGCATGGAAGCGGGTCTCCTGGCGGGATTCGTCGGGAGCGAGTCTCCAGCCGCCCGGTCCTCCCACCGTGGCGGTGTACAGTGCTGAAGGCTACTTCGCTCAGACAGGGTTCCCACCCGGGCGACCAAAGAAGCCTCTAGCGGACATGACCAGGGAAGAACTCCTCGCCGTCATCCAGTACGGCGACGCGTGGAATGGCACGTATAGGCTGTCTGGGAACAAGCTCACGCGTCACATTCTCTCTTACATCGATGCCGATAGCGAGGGGGCTGACGTGGTGCAACTCTTCCGGATAGTTGGTGATACCCTGATCCTCTCCAACCCCAACCCCGCCAACAAGCGCGAAGCACGTTTCATGCGGTTGAAGTAGGTCCACGCGCCCCCTGAAAACAGAGGCCCGGGACTTTCCCGGGCCTTTCTCTTACGCGATCCCAAGTCAGAGTTAGTGGCAGTTGCTCACCACATGCGTCACCAGGTTCAGGTTGCACGTCTTGTCATTCACCTTGAGCACCACGTTTCCCTGCGCGTCCGCCGGGAACGTGACCTCGACCCTGCGCACCACGTCTCGGCTCTCCGTGGTGCTGCCCTTGGTGAAGGTCGCATGGACGGAATCGACCCGCACGATGGATCCGGACACCGGGAAGGGATTGGAGGACCGGGGCAGGTTCCAGGTCACTCCCTTGACCGAATCACGCGCCGCCTCGGCGTGCGTGCGGCTGATGCTGTCATTGGCAAACTGGGTCGTATCGTGCGCCACCGACAGCCCTACATGAGTACGCGACTGCTCGACCGGTGGTTGGGCGGTATTGAAGTTCCTGGTTACGGTGTCGTCGGCCACCCGGTGAACGGCGCCGCTCCACGTGGCGGTTCTCCCGCCGGTGGTGCTGGCGGTTCCACTCCGATCGCCGGACACGGTCACGTGGGTGACGATCTTCCGGACCGAGGAGAACGGGGCGCATCCCGCGACTACCGCGCCGTTGGCGTCATAGCAGGTCCGGGTCCGGCTGACCGTCAACGAAGACGGTGAGCCCGGGCTTAGGGCGGCGGGGGCGGGCATCGCCGCGTCCTCGTTGCCCGCCATGGTCTCGATGGAGGTCGCGATCGCGTCGCCGGCGATGTTTGCCACGTCGGCCGTGACGGTGGAGTCGCTGTACAGTAATGCGGCCACAGAGGTGCCGTCGTTGCACGCCGAAAGGCCGAGGACCGCCGCCGCCGCGATCAGGGAGAATGAGGAAATCGTTTTCACTGCTTGCTCCTTGTGGCTGGATTGGCCGCATCAGGCTCTATTGCGATTGACGCCCGCCCGGCGCGTTCGTTAATACGAACCTTCCAGTCGTGCTCCACCGGTGAGCGGCATCACCAATGTGAGCCGCGTCACACCGAACTCCATGCTCGCGTCCTTTCTTCGCCGTCTCGAGGGTAACGTACTGATGATGAACTCACCGCAGGTCGGGATGCTTGCTGGCGCAGCGCTGCTCGGGCTTTCGATCGCCGCGTGCAATGGCGCATCCACCGCCCCTGGCCCGGCAGGCAGCAGCCGCATTCCGCTCCCGGAACTCGCGACCGGAACCTACAAAGGATTCTCCGGCGGTCTCTATCCGAATGAGTCCAACGTCGAGCCCTCCGCGCACGCGGCCGCCGGGCTCAGTCGTGCGCAAAGCCTCACCGCGCTCGATACCGCCGGGAAGCCGAGTCCCAATGGGAAGATCGTGCTGCTCTCGGTGGGAATGTCCAATACCACTCAGGAATTCTGTGCTGCGAGTTCCACCACGACCAATTGCTCCAGCTGGACCTTCATGGGCCAGGCCGCCACTGATGCAGCCGTGAACCACGGCACGCTCGCCCTGGTGAACGGCGCGCGCGGTGGCCAGGATGCGACGACGTGGGATTCCCCCAGCGATGCCAACTACGATTCGGTTCGGGTCAACCGGCTGCAGCACACAGGGGTTCTCCGAAAAACAGGTGCAGGCCGCCTGGGTCAAGCAAGCGAACGCGGGGCCGAGGGACTCGCTGACCTCTGTTCAGGCCGACGCTTACCAGCTCGAGACCGCACTGGGCAACACCGTGCGCGCGCTGAAGACCCGGTATCCCAACTTGAAACTGATATTCCTCTCGAGCCGGATCTACGCCGGCTACGCGACCACTACGCTCAACCCCGAACCCTTCGCCTACGAGAGCGGATTCTCAGTGAAATGGCTGATCGAAGCGCAAATACGCCAGATGGCCAGCGGGACCACCGACGCACGCGCGGGGAATTTGGATTACGAGTCAGGGGTCGCGCCGTGGCTGGGTTGGGGGCCCTACCTCTGGGCCGACGGGATGACCCCGCGCTCGACCGACGGGCTTACTTGGGCGCGGGCGGACCTCGCGAGCGACGGCACGCACCCGTCCCAAACGGGGCAACAGAAGGTCGGGACGATGCTCCTGACGTTCTTCAAGACTTCACGATTCACCAAATGCTGGTTCATGATTGGCGGGGCCTGCTCGTAAGAATCGTCTTCCTGCACCACTAACCACGCCTCTGGCACAACCGGCCGTTCAGTACTAGCGTCCTCCAGTAGTCATCCTTACCGCTGTCCGACAGGAGGAATTCCATGAATTGCCGAGTGCCGACTGGTTTGTGGTTCGCTCTCGCCACGCTCACCGTTGCGACGTGGCGCCTTGGGCTGGCCCAGCAGCCGAATACGTCAGGCAAGTACGCGCCCGGCATGCAAGGAAGCAGCAACGTGCACGTGATGTCACACGTCCCGCTCGGCCGCATGTTCACGGTGGGCGACATCGAGGCCGAGCAGGAGCTCTCCCGGCCGTATGTTTACGTGCCCCGGATGCAGGGGACCACGCACTCGACCGGATTTACCATCGTCAGCGTGAAGGACCCCCGGCGCGCCAAAGCGATCTTCACCTGGACCATGGAGAAACCCGAGCTGCTGCGGGCGTACGGCGGACTCCAGGGCAAGTATTTCAAGCTCAATAGCCGCTATTACTACGCGCAGTCCTTTCAGATCCTGCAAGGCTCGCCGAACACCGAGGTCGGCGCGATCGTGTTCGACGTAACCGGTCTGCCCGACACGACGACCGTCAAGGAAGTGCGCCGCCTCAGCACGCCGGAGAATCCTGGCGGCTTCCACAATCTGTTCACCTACAAGCACTCCGACGGCCGCGTCCTGTTGTTCACCACTAGCACCGGCCCGTTCGCCACGATCTGGGATATGCAGCGCTTCGTGAGTGGCGCCGCGGACCAGGGATTCATCAGTCGCGTCCCTATTCCGGACGTGGCTCAAGTGGCGTCCGGTCCGACTCAGGGGCGCTCGGGGACGCTCAACACGACCGGCACCTATCATGATTTCTACGTGGGGTACGATCCCGCCACCCATCAGGACAAGTTCTATGGCGCGGCGTGGTCACAGGGCTACTTCATCTTCGATGTGACCCGGCCGGAAGAGCCCAAGCTGATTACCTCGATCACGGGTACAGCCGGCGCCGGCAGCTATCACACCTTCACACCGACGCCGGACGGCCGATACGCGGTGGGGGAACAGGAGTACGTCTACGCCCCTCTCCGCATGTATGACCTGAAGCCGGGGCTCGATGGGACCGTGAAAACCATCTCCCGTCCGATCGGCGCGTGGACCTCCGACTGGAAGAATCTTCCACACAATCACGAAGTGCGCTGGCCCTACGTCTTCGTCTCGGCCTACGAGGATGGATTGCAGGTCCTCAACATGATGGACCCGACGAATCCCTATACCGTCGGTTACTTCTACACGTACGAAGGACGGCGGCAGCGCGGCTGGGGCGGAGTGGACAAGCCGGAGGAGGGGACCGGCAACGCGAACGGCGCTTTTGGGGTCGAGGTGCGGAACGCCGACGGCATGATCTTCATCAGCGATATGAGCGAAGGGCTCTACGTGCTCAAGATGGATGGGTTCGACGGGTGGAACGGGCACCAGTGGGGGATGCCGAATATCTCGTCGGCTCAGGATTGGGATAGCGGGCCGGAGGGGGCGCCGAAGCCGGGCAAGGTGAGTTAGAAGGACCGCCGCCTACCGTCTTTGGAATCGTCCCGGATCAAACGGCTTCAAATCGAAGCTGCTGGTTTGTCCCGTCACCAACTCGGCGACCGCCAGTCCGGTTACGGGTGCCATCGTCATGCCGAGCATCGCGTGGCCGGTCGCAACGTACAGATTGTCGAACCCCGGAGCGCGGCCGATCGCCGGTAGACCGTCCGGTGTCAGTGGACGCATGCCGGTCCATTCCACCTCGGCCGCGCCGCGCGTCGAGCCCGGGAGGTAACGGGCCGCGGCGCGACGAATCGCCGCCACGCGCTCGGGAACGATGCGATCGTTCAAACCCGACAGCTCCATCGTGCCACCTAATCGCATGGCGCCGTTGAACGGACTGACCCCAACTCGCATCTCGTAGAGATACACGGCATGGGAGGGGGCAGCTTCCGGGCCGGTAATCGTGATGCTGTATCCCTTACCGGGTTGAATGGGAAGCGAGAATCCAAAGCTTTTCGCTAAGTGTCCCGACCAGCTGCCGGCGGCGAGCACAAAGGCGTCGGCTTCCAACCTGCCCTCAGCCGTTTCGACCATGGTGGCCCGGGTCCCACGTCTGGTCATGCCCGTGATGCTCACTCCGGATCGAACCTCGCCGCCCAATGCCTGGACCCGCGCCAGGAGGCCGGCGCAGAGGGTCTCCGGTCGCACCCGCCGTTCGTGCAGGACCCGAACTCCTCCTCGCACGTCCGGCGCTAATCGTGGCTCGGCTGCACGGACGCCCTCGCGGTCCAGCCGTGAGGGGACCGCGAGACCCAGCTCCGCGAAGGCCTGAAACTCGGCAAACGATCGCTCGATTCCCTGGTCCGTCAGGAACAGGAAGAGCATGCCGTCCTCATGCATCTCGAACTGCACGCCGTCGGCGCGCAGCTCGTTGTAGAGCGCGAACGCACGGCGATTGAGCTCGCTCAGCGCGCCCATGCCGTGGTGATAATCATGCTGGTTGCAGTGCCGCCAGAAGCGCCAGAGCCAACCGGCCGAGGAGAGCGCAAAGGCGGGGTCGATATAGAGCGGGCTATCGCGATGCAGCATCCATTTAAGGGACTGCACAGTGAGACCGGGAGCCGGCACCGGGTGGGAGAGCGAGGGGCAGATCCAGCCGAGGTTCCCTTTCGAGCATGCGTCGCCCGGGCGGCCACGGTCGATCACGGTCACTGCTGTGCCACGACGGGCGAGGTGGTAGGCTGTCGCAAGACCCACCACTCCTCCGCCGATAACCACTACGCGAGACATGGCGCCTCACCTCACCCCTGCCTCACCCCTGTCCCCTCTCCGTTACCGGAGAGGGGAACCGAAGTGCTGCGCTGGGGGCTTGAAGACGTGTGGTACTCCTCAATTGACGCCGAGACAGCCAGGGGGATATTAGCTGGAGGTTCCTTCAAAACTCCAGCCAGGAGCCAGGATGAAGCCGCTCGCGTTACTTACCGCTCCTCTGCTCTTCGCCGCTTCGACAGTGGCCGCCCAGTATCACGAGCCGGGGGCGATGTCTCCGCCAGGGGGCCAGGGAAGCTCCAACGTTCAGGTGATGTCGCACGTGCCACTGGAGCGGGTGTTCACGGTCGGTGACATCGAGATCGAGCAGGAGCTGTCCCGGCCGTACGCCTATGTTCCGCGACTCGATGGTACCACGCACAGCGCCGGGATGAACATCATCAGCCTGAAGGACCCCACCAGAGCGAAAAGCATCTATTACTGGCGGATCGAGCAGCCGGAGCTGCATCAGGGGATCGGTGCGCTGCAGAACAAGTACTTCAAGGTGAAGAACCGCTACTACGACGCCCAGTCGTTCCAGTTTTCCGCCGGCAGTCCCGATAACGATCTCGGGGCGGTGATCCTGGACGTGACCTCGCTGCCCGACACCGCCGGCATCAAGGACGCCGGCCGGGTGCGCGCTCCGGAAACGCCCGGCGGCTTCCACAACATCTACAACTACAAGCATTCGGATGGCCGGGTGCTGATGTTCGCGACGGTGTCCGCTCCGCGGGCCAACGTCTACGACATGGAAAAGTTTCTGGGCGGAGATCCGGGTCAGGGGCTGGTGGGCAGCGTTCCGGTGCCGAGTCCCGGCACGGCGGGCGGAATGCGCGGCTACCATGACTTCTATGTGGGCTACGACCCCGCCACCCATCAAGACAAGTTCTACGGGGCCGGAGCGGGCGGGTACTATGTCTACGACGTGACCAACACCAGCGCGCCGAAGCTTCTGGTTTCGGTCACCGGAGTCGCGGGGATCACCGGAGGACACACGTTCACACCGACGCCCGACGGCCGCTACGCGGTTGCGGAGACTGAATACCAATACGCCCCGCTTCGGATCTTCGATCTCAAGCCGGCGCTGGACGGCCAGGTCCAGACGATCTCCCGGCCCATCGGCGCCTGGATATCGGATTGGACCACCAACCCTCATAACCACGAGGTGCGCTGGCCGTACGTCTTCGTCTCGGCATACGAAGAAGGTCTTCAGGTCTTCAACATGATGGATCCCAGCAATCCCTACACGGTGGGGTTCTACGACACCTATGACGGCCCCCATCGGATGGGTCGGGCCCCCAGCGGCGATCCGGAGCAGCGCTGGAATGACCGGACCTACCCGATCATTCCCGCGTCCGAGGTCGTCAATGGTGCATTTGGAGTAGACGTGCGGAACGCCGACGGTCTGATCGTGATCAGCGATCTGGCGACCGGGTTCTGGGCCTTCAAGATGGATGGGTTTGATGGATGGAACGGCCGCCAGTGGGGAGTGCCGAACATCAGCTCCGCGCAGGATTGGGACAACGGGCCCGAAGGGGCGGCGAAGCCGGTGAGGGTGAGCGGATTGCACGGCAACCCTTAGACCCTATCGTGGTCGGTTGGGGGCGCCCGCGCGGATCTCGCCCAGGATGTCCTGCTGTTCCGCGGTCAGCGCATTCTTGATTTTGATCAAGAGTCCGAGATGCGCTTTCTTGACCTGTCGCTCGACGTCCAGCAGGCGGTCTACCTGTGCCAACGCGGCCACCGCATCGACCGAGGGCCGGTCGAGCAGCGCGCTCAAGCGCTGCTCCTCGTCCTGCATTCGCCATTGCAGGTCGATGACCTGCCCTTGGAGCTCCTTGATCCCGGCGGTAATGACCTCACGTTGCTGGGCTGTGAGTCCCAGACGCCGCTGCTGCTGCATCACCAATTCAGGGGGAAACAGGTGCATGCCGAACCCGGAATCCGGGGGAGGCTGGGGAGGGGGGGGCGCCGGCGCCGGTTGCTGAGCCAGGCCGGTGGACGCCATCGACACGATGGCCATGACGATCAGGGCGAAGCGGTTCATGAGTGACTCCTTCCGTCGAAGGTCTTCATCGGTCAATCGG
Organism: Gemmatimonadota bacterium; assembly: GCA_016209985.1. Taxonomy (GTDB): domain Bacteria; phylum Gemmatimonadota; class Gemmatimonadetes; order Gemmatimonadales; family GWC2-71-9; genus SHZT01. The sequence continues at coordinate 24,108 of JACQVB010000261.1, forward strand.
CATCGCGCGGATCCGGGCGACATCAGCGATCCCGATTTGGGGGACCCGGCGCAAGAGATCGGTCCCGGGGGTTTCCAGGAGAAAGTCCGTCGGTACCACCCAGGTGCTCGCGCGGTAGAGTGCCAATTGATTCCGGGCGGCCGTGTCACGCCGCTGCCTGAGCCACAGGGTGGTGGCGCCGGCCCCCACCAGCAGTCCGATGGCCGCGGCGGCGCGCAGGAGGCGGGGCCAGGACGAAACCAGAGGCCGTTCCGGAACCGCAAACGGCGGCGCCTGTGCCGCTTCTTCGCGACGGAGCGACCGGAAGCGCGCGCTCAGCTCTTGATCATCCATACTATCCTTCATCCCGCGTCCTCCTGCAGCCGCTCTCGCAAACGGCGTTTCCCCCGTTGGTAGTGTGTCCGTGCCGTTCCCACTGATATGCCCAACACGGCCGCCGCCTCCTCGATCGTCAGGTCCTGGTAGAAGACGAGATGAAGAAGTTCGCGCTGGCGTCTCGGCAGGGACCGCAGTTGCGAGACCAATCGCGCGTTCGATTCCGCATGGGTCAACCCGCTTTCGGCGTCGTCACCGGAGGGGATCTCCTTGTCGTGCCCGTCGAGCGATGCCAGCGGTACGAATCGTCGCCACATCCAGCTACGGTAGTGTTCCGCTGCGGTCCGCCGGATCACCCCGAAGATCCAGGTGCGAAAGCCGGAGTGGGCGAGAAAGTGCGCCCGTCCGTCCAGAATCTTGAGATAGCTCGCTTGCAGCACGTCTTCCGCCATGCTTCGATCCCAGCGACAGCAGGAGAGCGCCCAGCCGAACGCCGCACGGTGGTGCTCTTTGAGCTCCGTTTCCAGCTCGATCGGTCTCATCGGAATGGTCCGGGGCCGGCCGCCCTCCGCCTTGGTATCAATGAGTGCATTTGGCGCCATCATTATATGACTGGACCGTCTTCACCGAGCCGTCCTTGCGTCTGCCACTCCGCAGTCCGCAGCTTAGCTCGATGCCCTCCACGCAGTCGTTGACCCGGACCGACCTCCTGGCCTTTCTTCGCAGTCACCGCTACGCTGTCCAGGCCTCGGTCGCGCCGGTGACGGGCGTGCAGGCTGCGGTGGTTGGCATAGCGGTCGCCGACAACTTCGATATCGTCTTCGATACTATCGAGACCAGCCGGAAGGCGCGAAACCTGGTTCGCGATCCGCGTATCGCCCTGGTGATCGGTGGCACGCTGGACGGCGAGGAACGGACCGTCCAGTACGAGGGGCTGGCCGAGCGGCTGCGGAGCGCCGACAAGCGGGTGGTGGAGGAGCTGTACTTCCGGATCTTTCCGGAGGGGCGTGACCGGTTGAGCTGGGAGGGGATCATGCACGTGCGGGTGCGCGCGCGGTGGCTGCGGTACAGCGACTTTCGGACGGCCCGCCCGACCGTGGTCGAGTTCGACGCGGCCGCCCTCGCCGCATTGCGGTGAGCAACGCGGCGCGCCACTTTCAGTGCCGCACATCCCGGTGCACCGCTACCCGCAATCGCTTATGAGGTATCACATGTTGCGAGAGATCGTGCTGATATCGGCAGCTCTGCCAGGAGCCACGACCCTGTTAGCCCAGTTTGCACCCGGCATGCAGCGTAGCTCGAACGTTCACGTCATGTCGCACGTTCCGCTCGGCCGCATCTTCACGGTCGGGAACATCGACGTCGAGCAGGAGCTGTCGCGGCCGTACGTGTATGTCGGACGCACTGAAGGGAAGGTGCCGGAGTCCGGGTTCACCATCGTCAGCGTCAAGGATCCGGCGCACGCCAGGATTCTCTACGAGTGGCGCATCGAGAACCCGCAGTTGCACAAGACCGGCGGTGGCGGTGGCTGCCTAAGTGGCAAGTACTTCAAGGTGAACAGCCGATACTACTACGCCCAGGGATGCCAGTTCCCCCGGAGCGGTCCAGACCACGAGGTCGGCGCGATCGTATTCGACGTCACCGGCCTGCCTGACAGTTCCACGATTCGCGAAGTGGGTCGGGTCCGCACGCCGGAGGCGCCCGGCGGCTTCCACGAGATGTTCACGTACAAACACTCGGATGGTCGGGCGCTGATGTTCGTGACCGGCGGCCGGCCCTATGTCATCATGTATGACATGGGCAAGTTCGTGAGCGGTGACGCCGCCGGCTCGGTGGCCGGGAAGATTCCGGTACCCGAAGGCCCGGCGCAGGGGGCCACCCGTACCTACCATGACATGTACGTGGGCTATGACCCGGTGTCCCACACCGATCGGTTTTACGGAGCCGGCACCGGGGGGTATTACGTGTTCGATATCACCCGGCCGGAGGAGCCCAAGCTGCTGACCTCGGCGACCGGCATCGCCGGCATGGAGCGCGGTCACACATTCACGCCGACGCCGGACGGACGCTACGCGGTGCTGGAATCGGAGTACCAGTATGCGCCGCTCAGGATCATTGACCTCAAGCCTGGACTGGACGGCGCGGTGAAGACAGTCTCCCGGCCGATCGGCGCCTACACGCCACGGTGGAAGGGAGAGCCGCACAACCACGAGGTGCGCTGGCCCTACGTATTCGTTTCGGGATATGAGGATGGGCTCTACGTCTTCAACATGATGGATCCGACCAATCCCTACACCGTGGGCTATTACGACACCTATGAGGGACCGGATGGGCGCGGGAAGGTTTCGGGCGACGCCGAGCGAGCCATGGAGGACCGGAGCTTCGTACCGGATCCGCCGTCCGCGGGCGTGAATGGCGCCTTCGGCATCGACGTGCGCAACGCCGACGGTCTCATTGTGATCAGTGATGAGGCGACGGGGTTCTGGGCGCTCAAGATGGATGGGTTCGATGGCTGGAATGGCCACCAGTGGGGAGTGCCGAATGTCTCTTCGGCGCAGGATTGGGATAACGGGCCGGAAGGAGTGCCAAAAGCGGCGAAGGTGAGCTGAAGGGCGGGTCGGCGGGTCGTTCCTCCCCGTTTCGCGACCCGTCCACCCGCCCAGCTGCCTCTACTGCCGCCCAAATGTCGTCGCCGCCGCCGGCCCTGCGACGCTGGTCTTCAGGTACTGGTCGAAGAAATCCAGCATATCCAGCAACAGTTGCCGGGCGTTCCCACGGCTTGAAACGTAGTAGTTCTCGCCGGAGTAGACCTTGGAGCGAAGGACCTTGTAGTTCCGTTCGAGTTCCGCCACATAGCGTTTGGAGTTCTCGGATCCCGGCCACTTGCCCTCGCCCCAAACGACAAACATCGGCGTATTGACTTCTCGAGCGAAATAGAACGGGGACACGTAGCGGTAGACCTCCTCGTTGCCTTTGAGGGGACCGAACTCGTTCTCTGCCTGCTTGATGTGGCGGAGCTCCTGGGTGTTGTAATAGTAGATGCGATCGGCCGTCCCGCCGTGCGGGATGGATGCCTGGAAGACGCCGGGAGCGAACGTGGCGGCCGCCATGCTGAGGAGCCCGCCGTGACTGGTTCCGGTTATGCCGATCGCCGTGGCGCTTACATAGGGCAGAGTTCTCAGGTATTGCGCCCCAGCGACCAGGTCCTTGAGGTCGCAATGGGCCCAGCACTTGTTGTTCAGGTCGGCGAACGCGCGCCCGTAGCCGGACCCGCCGCGAAAATTGGGCGCCAACACGACATAGCCCTGCCGAACGAAAAACTGCATTTGCGCGTCGTACGTGTCGTTGTATTGGGACGTCGGGCCGCCATGGGCGAAAACGATTGCTGGAAGGCGTTCTCCCGGGCGGGAGGCCGGGGGCCGATACAGGTAGGCGTGAATCGTAAGCGAATCGCTGCGATACGTGATCTTCTCCGGAATCACCAACGACGCCTCGACGTTTCCTCCAGGTGCCGAGAACGTGAGTTGTTTTGATGTTCCGTCCTGGAGTGAGACGACATACAGATCCGCCGCGCGGGTGGGTGTCGTGAGCAGGTAAGTCAGCCGCTTGCCATCGGGGGACCAGGCAAAATTGGATACGACGCCAAGCTTCGGGGCGACCAGCACGCGCGGCGCGCCGCCACCAGCCGGGACGACTCGGAGATCGTGGGTGCCGTCATGGTTCGAGCTGTAGGCGATGAAGCGGCCGTCCGGCGACCACAGCGCCCGGTCCTGATCCGCCGACTCGGGGGTGAGGGCGCGGGGCTCTCCTCCGGCGACGGGAACCATCCAGTAGTTGACCCAGCCGCTTCGCCATGAGCGGAAGAGCAGCAGGCGCCCGTCCGGGGAGATGACTGGTGGTCCGAATGCTGGTGTGCCGGCGGTATTGTAGTCGAAGAAATCCGTCTCCTGGATGATCAGGCGCTGGCCCCTGCCATCGGCACCCATTTCCATGATCTCATGATCCACCCAACGGTCATCCAGCCGACTGTACACGATCTTCGTCCCATCGGGCGCCCAGGTCGGGGTGACCTCATATCGATCGTCCGAAGTGAGTCGAGACACTTCACCGCTCGGTACTGAGACCTTCCAAATGTCGTAGTTGCCGCCCGCGCCTCCAGAGAACGCAATCCACTTGCCATCGGGTGACCAGCTGAAGGACCCGACCCGCGCCCCTAACCTGGTGAGCTGAACCTCCTGTGCGTTCTGCGCTGACCAGAGCCAGATGTCGGTAGGGCCCGGTTGGTCGCTGGGGGCGGCGGGCCCGCCTTTGTTGGACACGTAGGCGATCCACTCGCCGGTCGGGGACCAGCGAGGGCTTTGGGCCGTGAGGAAAGGAACCCCACCGAGGTCGGCCACAAGCGGGGTGGGGAACCCACCCTCGGCGCTCACACTCCAGAGTCCGCTGCCACCGCCGAGGCTGGACATGAAGGTCAAGCGCCCGCCGTCGGGAGACCATTGCGGCGCATCAGCGCCGACCAGCGAACGGACGGAGAGCACGCGATCCGCGGTGGTACCCGGAGACTCCGAACGCTGCTGCGCGGCCACCGGAGTAATTGCCGGGAGACAAGCGAGGAAGACCACCGTCGTCAGGTTGGGCTTCAGGTGTCGGTTCACGTGCGGTTCACCTTTCCCGGCGCTTTTTGCGGCGCCGGAGCATGGAAGCGGCGACTCATATTGCGCCGGAGTGCGGGCGCGCGCCACATCAGTCGTTCTGGGTATGCAATCCACTCTTGACACTCTCCAGCATGGGCCGTATATGAACCGAAACCATTCCCGCCCTGTGCCGCCTAATCTCCGACTCGGGGTTGCCGTCGCCGCCCAGTAGGTCGTCACCCGCAGGAGATCCCCAGATGAAACCGACGTTGTTAGGTCTGTGTCTCATTGCCGCGATCCCGTCGCTGGGTCGTTCGCAGTACGCTCCGGGCCACAATTTCAGTCCCAATGTCAAGCTCGTCGCCCATGTTCCGCTGGATGCCCAGGATCTCGTGGCTGACATCGAGATCGAGCAGGAATTGTCCCGGCCGTACGCGTACGTCACCCGCGAGCGCAAGCAGAAGGACGGATTTCAGATCATCGACCTGAGAGATCCAAGCCGGGCCCGCCTGCTCTACACCTGGTTCATCGAGAACGCGCCGCTCCATACCGGTTACGGCGGCGGCAAGGCGGGAAAGTATTTCAAGCTCAACGGTCGCTACTACTACGCCCAGTCGTTCCAGTTCGGGAGGGAGGGGGTGGACGCCGATTTGTCTGTCATCGTGTTCGACGTCACCGGGCTTCCGGATACCAGTAAGGTCAAAGAGGTAGGTCGCATCCGGGTACCCGAGGCGGTGGGTGGGGGCCACAATCTGTTCGCGTACAAGCACTCCAACGGCAGCGTGCTGCTGTTCATCACGGTGGAGGCGCCACCCAATCACCCCTACGGCGCGCACATCTACGACATGGAGAAGTTCGTTGCCGGCGCTCCCAATTCCGGTTTGGTAGGTGGAGTACCGCTGCCGGAGCCCCGGGGTGCGCCGCGCGGATACCACGATGCCTACGTAGCCTATGAGCCGGTCAGCAAACAGGACCGGTTTTACGGGGGTGGTCCGGAGACCAGTCCACTGGGCGGCAACTTCGTCTACGACGTGACCGATGTGAAGAACCCGAAGCTGCTGGCGTCCGTCGTCGCCCAGTCGTCGATGCAATCCGGCGGGCACACCTTCGTGGCGACGCCCGACGGACGGTACGGGCTGACCATCATGACCTCACCGGCGCACCAACCCGTGCGCCTCTGGGACCTCAAGCCCGCGCTCGACGGGACCATACCCGTGATCAAGCAACCGATCGGTGAATGGACCGCCGACCCGAAAAAGACCGGTCACATGATCGAGGTCCGCTGGCCCTATGCCTTCATCGCCGATTATCAGAATGGGCTTCGAGTCCTGGACATTCGCAATCCGACCGACCCGGTCGAGGTGGGATTCTACGACACCTTCAACTACCGCATGCCCTTCGAGCCCGGCGGTGTCGCGATGGGCGCCTATGGGCTTGATGTGCGCAACAGCGATGGACTGATCGTCATCGGCGACGACACCGGGGGGTTCTTCGCATTCAAGATGGATGGATTCGACGGTTGGAATGGCCATGACTGGGGGATGCCGAATGCCTCGAGCGCCCAGGATTGGGATAACGGCCCGGATGGGGCCCCGAAACCTGCCAAAGTGAGCTGATTGTTTCTCCAGAGCAGGAGGTGATCTCCATGGTGTACAGACCAGGTTTGCTGGTGAGCATCTTCTCGTTGGTCGTTGTCGCAACGGCGCCGGCACAGACCCGGATCGTCACTGGCCGGGTGACCGACTCACTCACCAGCGAGACGATTACGTCCGGTCAGGTGTCGGTCCAGGGGATGACGCTCGGAACGACGATCAAGGAAGACGGAACGTTCACGCTGGCGGTGCCGGATCGCGACGTCACGCTTTCGGTGCGGAGCATCGGGTTCAAGCGGAAGGACCTCCAGCTTCCCGTCAACACGAGCTCGGCTCAAGTGGAGCTGGCGCGGGACTATTTCCAGCTCGAGGCCATCATCGTAACGGGTCAGGCAACCGGCGTGGAGCGAAAGAATCTCGCGAACGCGGTGGCGACGGTCTCGGCGCAACAGCTCTCCGCGGTGCCGGCCGCCAGTCTGGACCAGGCGCTGCAAGGCAAGATGGCCGGTGCCGAGATCATCCGGAGCTCCGGTGCCCCCGGTGGTGGTGAAGTGGTCCGGTTGCGGGGCCTCACCTCGATCAACGGCGCGTTCACGCCGCTCTACGTCATCGATGGCGTCATCGCGAGCGACGTGGCCCTTCCGCGTGGCACCAACTTCGTGACCCAAGCCTCCCGCGGCTCGACGATCGCGACTCAGGGCGAGAACGCGGTGAACCGCATCGCCGACCTGAACCCCAACGACATCGAAAGCGTCGAGGTGCTGAAAGGTGCAGCGGCGTCGGCGATCTACGGATCCAAAGCCTCGAATGGTGTCATCATGGTCACGACGAAACGTGGCCGGCTCGGAGCGCCGCAATTCACGGTGAGCCAGAAGGTGGGTGTCTCGGCGGCAAGCAAGCTCCTGGGCTCGCGGGTGTTCCAGTCCCAGGCGGACGCCGTGGCGGTATATGGCGCCAAGGCGCTGGACCCAGCCACCGGGTGGGTCGCCGGCCAAGTGTTCGATAACGAGCGAGAGCTTGCCGGGTTCAAGCCGCTCTCCTATCAGACCACGGCAAGCATGAGCGGCGGAACTGAAACGACCCGGTATTACACCTCCGCGCTGGTCAAGCACGATGGAGGAATCGTCAAGAACACCTACGCCGACCAACGATCGCTTCGGGTCAACGTCGATCAGAACGTGGCGCGCCGGCTGGACATCTCGCTGGGGGCCGATCTGGTCAACACGGCGGGCGACAAAGGTGTCACCATCAACGAGAACAACAACACGAGCTATTGGGCGGGATTTTCCAACACGCCGAACTTCTTCGATATGCGCGCGGTGTGTCCCGGTGGTAGCCGTAAGGCCTTTTGCGAAGGCGGCATCTATCCGGTGAATCCGTACGTGCAGGTCAACCCCCTGCAGACGGCATCGCTGTTCAAGAACCGGGAAGATGTTTGGCGGATGATCGGGACCAGTCGTGTCACGCTCGATGCGATCGCGACTTCACAACACACGCTGCGGTTCATCGCCAACGGCGGGATGGACTTTTTCAACCAGGAGAATCTGGTCTACTCGCCGCCCGAGCTCCAGTTTGAATCGCTGGACGGTCTGCTCGGCACGTCCATTGCCTCGAGTGCCAATAACCTCAATTACAACATCAACGCCAATGCCGTCCATACCCTGAAGACCGGGGGCGGGTCCTCGGCCACTACCCAGATAGGGATTCAGTACGAAACCAGGGAGCTCAAGGTGAACCGTATCCTGGCGGCCAACCTGGTGGGCGGGCTGCAGACGGTGACGAGCGGAACCACTATCGGAATCGACGGCAGACACGAGCTCGTCAAAGACCTGGGATTTTTCGCACAGGAAGAGTTCCTGACCTTTGGGGAGCGGCTGCTGCTGACGGCCGGGATCAGGGCCGACCGGAGTAGCAGCAACGGTGACCCGCACAAGCTGTTCTACTACCCCAAGGCATCAGCGTCCTACCGACTGACGGGCCTCGCACGGGGCTTGGTGGACGAGCTCAAGCTTCGCGCCGCGTTTGGTGAATCGGGCAACCAGCCCTTGTACGGCCAGAAGTTCACCGAGCTGGTGGGGCAGAACGTCGAGGGCGTTCCCGCGGCACTGATCTCCGCCTCGCATGCGGCGTCGGACATCGTGCCCGAGCGCCAGCGCGAAATCGAGCTGGGGTTCGACGGGACCCTCTTTGCCGGTCGTGCGCATCTGGAGGCGACCGGCTATGAGAAGCGCATTACGGACCTGTTGCTGGCGAGGAGCCTGGCTGCGTCCTATGGGTTCACCTCCGAGTTTCTGAATGGAGGGGTTCTCCGCACCCGCGGGGTGGAGCTGACGCTCAGCGGAATGCCGATACGTGGTCGCGCCCTGCAATGGAGCCCTCGTGTGATCTTCCAGGCCTATCGCAGCGTGATCGTCGAGCTGCCGGTGCCCACGTTTGGGGGTGGAGGTTTCCCCGGCGGGTCGGTGCGGATTGAGGAGGGCAAGTCGGCGACCCAGGTCATCGGCGACGACTCGTTGCCCGACGGTACCAAGACCCTGGGGTATATCGGCGAGACCCGTCCCGACTACACCCTGCAACTCGGCAGCGATCTCAAGTTCCGGGCCCTGAGCTTCTCCTTCCTGTGGGATCGCCAGAAGGGCGGGACCGTTTCCGCCCGCACGGCCCAGAAATACGACCTCAATAGGAACAGCGCGGACTATGATGACCCGGCTCCCGTCGCGGGACGCAAGCTGGGCGAGTGGCGGGCGACGACCGCGGTAAAGCAAGCGCGGCTCTTTCTCCAGGACGCCTCCTTCTGGAAGCTCCGGGAAGTCACCCTGGGACTGGATGTGCCGCAGTCGATGGTTCGGAAAATGTGGAGCGGGGCGCGATCGGTCAGGCTGAGCCTGGGCGGACGCAATTTGCTCACGTTCACGAAATATCGCGGCACCGATCCCGAACAACGGTGGCGTCCCGATCTGGGCCTCACCACCCTACCGATCGAGCTCTGGGGGTACCCGCCCAGCCGGAGCTTCTGGTTCTCTGTCGACCTGGGTCTCTGACCATGACATATCCACGGGAAGCACTCATGACAACCATTCGACGGCTGCTCCCGCTCTGCGCGCTGCTCGTCGCGGGCGGCTGCAACTTCGATGTTCCGGATTACAACGCGCAGAGCATCAACGCGCTCGAGCAAGGGGCGACCCCGACGGCCATCAATACGGCGTCGGTCGGTCTCCTGGTCGCTTCGCGCAACTTCAACAGTTCGTTTCTGACTTCGTATGTCGTGTCTGCAGGGGAATTCGGACGCGAGGGAATGGAGCTTGATCCCAGTAACGCCCAGCACCCGGTGGACCGCCTCAATCAGATAGGGTCCAGTGAGCCGGATTACGCGGGGTATGGGCGGGCCTACATCCTGATCAAGCAGGCCAACGCGATTCTGACTGCGTTGCCAGGCGTCACCGGGATGACCGACCAGCAAAAGGAAGCGGTGCGGGGGTTCGCCAAAACCTTCCAGGCCCTGGCATTCCTGCGTCTCAATGCGGTGTTCGACAACTCCGGGGTCCCGATTGACGTAGACATCCCGACCAGTGCCCCTTTGGCGCCCATTGCGTCCAACGCCGAGGTGAAAGCGCGGATCGTGCAATTGCTCGATCAGGCGAAAACCCACCTGACCAGCGGCGGGACGGCCTTCCCATTCAAATTGAGCTCGGGCTTCGCCGGTTTCGACACGCCGCTTACGTTCTTGAAGTTCAACCGGGCCCTGCGCGCGCGGATAGCGGTGTACCAGCAGGACTGGACCGGCGCATTGACGGCCCTGGGCGAGTCGTTCATCTCGACCACCGCGTCACTCAGGTTGGGCGTATCCGACACCTACAGCCCCAACCAGGGCGAACTGTCGAATCAACTCTACGACCCGACCTGCCGGCAGTTGTTCAGCATTTCGCAGAATGAGACGGACGCGCAGCTTCAGGCGGACGGCGTGACGTTGGACCAGCGGTATCTGGACAAGATCCAGAAGATTACGCCGAAAGTGGTGGTCGGAATCCCCGTAGCGCACTGCTTCAAGATCTACAGCACGTCGTCGACGCCGATTCCGATCATTCGCAACGAGGAGCTCATCCTGCTCCGGGCCGAGGCGGAACTGCAGACCGGAGCGCGGGCCAGCGCACTCGCTGACATCAATGTTATTCGGGTGAACTCCGGACGGCTGGCGCCACTTGCGGCCGATCCCGGCGATCCCGGATTGCTGGACGAGTTGTTGTACCATCGGCGCTACTCCTTGATGTGGGAAGGCGGCCACCGCTGGATCGACGCGCGGCGGTACAATCGGCTGGCGCAGCTGCCCAAGGCGCTGCCGGCACATTTCATCTTTCCGTACCTGCCGCTTCCCTTGAACGAATGCAACCCGCGTCAGAACGTGCCCGCCGGCTGCAAGGCCCCGCCGGGGATTTAATGAAGGTGAGAGTGCTCCCGTGAAAGGAGTGCCAAAAGCGGCGAAGGTGAGCTGAAGGGCGGGTCGGCGGGTCGTTCCTCCCCCTTTCGCGACCCGTCCACCCGCCCATCTGCCTCTACTGCCGCCCAAATGTCGCCGCAGCCGCCGGCCCCGCGACGCTGGTCTTCAGGTACTGATCGAAGAAATCCAGCATGTCCAGCAGGAGCTGGCGGCTGTTCTCCCGGCCGGAGACGTAGTAGGTCTCGCCCGGATAGGTCTTGTACTTCACCACCTTGAATTCCTTCTCCAGCGCCAGGGCGTATTCCTGCGACGCGATGATCGGCGGTACGCCTGGCCGCCAGGCGGTCTCCTTGCCGATACCGTGCACCAGGAAGACCGGCGCCTTCACGTTCTTCACTTCGAAGATGGATGAGTTGCGGCGGTACACCGCGGCGCTGTCGGGATAGGGCCCCCATTCGTACGCCAGCAGCTTAGTGTGTTGCAGCTCCGCGTTGTAATCCTGGAAGCTGATCCAGTTGGCGTATCCGGACTGCGGCATCGAAGCCTGGAACACGTCGGGCGCCCTCACCACCGCGGCCAAGCTCATGATGCCGCCGTAGCTGATCCCGGTGATGCCGATGGCCGAGGAGTTCACATAGGGTAGTGCCTTGAGGTAGTCCGCCGCGGCGACCACATCGTTCAAGTCGCACCGGGTCCAGCAGGGATTGTTGGCGTCTTCAAACGTCTTTCCGTAGCCCGAGCTGCCGCGAATGTTGGGCAGAATCACGACATACCCCATGTGCGCCAGAAACTGTGGTTGCAGCGCGTAGGTGTCGCTGAATTGGCCGGTGGGGCCGCCGTGGACGTAGACGATGCCGGGAACGCGATCGCCCGAGCGCAGCGCGGGCGGCCGGTATACGTACGCCGAGATGGTGAACTGGTCGCTCTGGTACGTGATCTTCTCCGGCTTGAGCAGCTCCTGTTCAGTATTCGCGGTAATGGATGATGTGAGCTGCACCGGCTTTGCGGCGCCGTCTGCGGCTACCACGTAGAGATCGGCTGGGTGGGTCGGGGTAGCCAGCGTGAAGGCCACACGTTTGCCGTCGGGCGACCACTCGGGATTGGCGGCGACCCCGGTCTCGAGCGGGACGACCGCCCGCGGACGGCCGCCCGCAACCGCACCGACCTGCACCTGCTGGGTGCCGTTGCGGTTCGCGATGTAGACCACGGACTGGCCGTCAGGCGACCAGCGCGCGTCACTCTGGTCGGCGTCTTCGGCCGCGAGCTGCCGCACCGGGCCGCCCGCCATCGGCGCGATCCAGTAGTCGAGCCAGCCGCTGCGATGGGAGCGAAAGAGGACGCTCTTGCCATCCGGTGACACCAACGGATAGCCGAAGCGGCTGCGGGTGCCCAGCGTTCCATAATCGAAGAGATCCTTGTCGCTCGTGAGCACGCGGGCAGTGCCGCCGCTCGCGGGCACGATCATCACATCGTGATCGGCCCAGCGGTCGTCGGCCCGCACGTAAACGACGTTCCGCGAGTCGGGCGTCCAGGTGGGATAGACCTCGTAGCGCTGGTCGGTGGTGAGGCGTTTGATCTCCCCGCCGGGACCGGCCACGGTCCAAACATCGAACTGGCCGTAGCGCAGGGCGGAGAAGGCGATGGCGCTGCCGTCCGGCGCCCAGGTGAAGGAGTTGATCCGGGCGCCGAGCCTGGTAAGCTGAACGTCGCGCTTGTCCGGTACCGACCACACCCAAAGCTCGGGCGATCCGCCCTTGTCGGAGAGGTAGGCGATCCGATCGCCACGGGGCGAGACCCGGGGGATTTGGGGGCTGATGTTCTCGGTGACGCGGGTGGCCGCGCCGCCCTCGGGCGACACGCTCCAGATGGCGAGCCCGCCTCCCTGGCTCGAGGGAAACAGGATGCGCGAGCCGTCCGGCATCCACTGCGGGCCGTCTGCGCCGACCAGCGAGCCGATCGACGTCAGCCTTGCTGCCGCGTCGCGGGGCGCGGATGGCTGTTGCGCCTGGGCGAATACGGCCGACAGGCTCAACGCGATCACCAAGGTGCCTGCGTGTTTCATCTATTTCCTCCTGCCTTCGCCAGAGTGACCACGACGTCAAAGTTGAAGCGGACGAACCGATGCAGCTCGCTCTCCAGAATACGCTCCTGATCGCTGTGGGCGCCGAAGCCTTTCGGGCCATCCTCCACGTCGATCGCCGGCCCGATCCCGTAGCACTGCACACCCCTGGCACGAAGGTAAGCCATGTCGGTGGCGCCGGTGCCCATGGTGGGCAGCGTTACGGTCTGGTAATGCCGGGTCACCGCAGCTTCCACGGCCTTGAACCCGTCGGAGTCGAGTCGCGCGTTCGGCGTCGGGGACCGGACGTCGCGCTGTCCGTACGTCACGTCTACGGTCGTGTCGTTGATCACCCGCCGCACGGTCTCGAGGAATGCCGCCGGGTCCTCATCGGGGAGAGTGCGCACATCCAGCGTGGCCTTTGCTTCCGAGGGAATCACGTTCACCCGATAGCCCGCCTGCACCATGACCGGAGCTATGGAGCTGCGGAGCATGGAGGAGTGGCGCGGCTCGTGCTCGAACAGATACTCATCGGCGCTCGCCGCGGCCGGCGAGTTGGTGGCCAGCACGGCCCGGTAGCGCGCCGCGTCCTCGGGTGGAGAGATCCCGGCCAAGCGGTCGAAGTAGGTCTGGGTCGTGCCGTTCAGGCGGATCGGCGCCCGCCAGGTTCCGATCGTGGCTATTGCCCGGGACAGATGGACCACCGGATTAGTCTTGAGCGGAATCGAGCCGTGGCCCGCCACGCCCCGCGCGGTGAGCTGGATCGCGCGGGGAATCTTCTCCAGAGTCTGAACCGTGGCGTAGCGTACCTTGCCGCCTACCCGCTCGATGTTGCCGGCCTCGGCCAAGCAATACTCGGCATCGATCTCCGGAAAGTGCTCTTTCACCATGAACTGGATGCCGACGCCGCTGGAGCCCTCTTCGCCGGCTTCGGCGAGGAAAATGACGTCGCGATCCAGCGGGACGTTCAGCCGCTTGAGCAGCAGCATCACCATCAGGCTGGAGGTCACGTTGTCCTTGTCGTCGACCGAGCCGCGGCCGTAGACGTAGCCGCCGTCGCGGGTGGCGCTGAAGGGCGGAAAGGTCCACTTGGCGGGATCCACGTTGACCACATCGGTGTGCGCCATCATGAGGAGCGGCCGCTGCCTGCCGGTTCCCTTGAGTCGGGCGACCACGTTGGGGCGATTCGGCTGGAGGGCGAACAGCTGGACGGGAATGCCGTCTTTCTCCAGGACGTCCTTGAGATAACTCGCCGCCGGCAGCTCGTTTCCGGGTGGGTCGCTGGTATCCATGCGAAGGAGCGCCTGGAAGTGCTGCATGGTTTCCCGCTCGACAGAGGCCCAGTCGGGACTCGCGGGCATCGGTGCGGGGCGGGCCTGGCCGAGCAGCAGGGAAGGTGCCAGCGCGGCAAGAACGAGCGAGACGGCCACGAGGTCACGAGGGCTGGGTCGCATAGGTCCCGATGCTCACGAGGAATGTGGCTCTATGTTAACGTCCGGTCACATGATTCGCCTGTTGGACGACCCACCCAAGGAGGCGTCGCGAGCCGAGTGACCGAGCCTCAGGACTTCACCGGCCGTGTTGCCATCGTCACCGGCGCGGCACGCGGCCTGGGACACGCCATCGCGGCCCGGCTGCTGGACCGCGGCGCTTCGGTTGCTATCCACGTGCATGACCCCGCGAAGGCGGATGCAGCGGCAGCGTCACTCGGCAGCGAAGTGCTCGCGATTGCCGGCGATCTCACCGATGAGGAAGTGATCGCGGCCATCGTGGCCCGAACGCTCATTCGATTCGGCAAGATCGACATCCTGATCAACAATGCCGCGCTCGCGTTGCCGACTCGGTTCGAACAGATCACCCCAACCGAGTGGCGGCGGGCGGTCGAAGTGAATCTGACCGCTCCATACCTACTGACCCAGGCGGCCCTCCCCGGCATGAAGTCCCAGCATTACGGCCGGATCGTCAACGTGTCCTCCACCGCTGGCCGGAGTGTCAGCACTCTGGGCGGCGCTCATTACACCGCCACCAAAGCCGGTCTGCTGGGCCTCACCCGGGCTGCCGCGAAGGAACTGGGCAAGTACGGAATTACCGTGAACGCGGTCTGCCCGGGAATGATCAATACCGAGCTGACCCGGGAGACGGCGACCCCGGATCAGCTGCAACGCATTGTGGATGGCTTTCCGATACCGCGATTGGGCACGCGGCTCGAAGTAGCAGACCTGGTCTGTTTTGCGGCATCGGAGCGGGCCGGCTACATCACCGGCGCCTCACTCGACATCAACGGCGGGGACCTGATGATGTGAGAGCTGGATCAATCCTACCAACGGTATTACCATTCGTAGTATGACTGAATACCGGCTTCCTCCCAAGCGGCTGACGCGGGTGAGCGAGTTGATCGCCTCGTCCGGAACCAAGGCAAGGGCCTCGGTCACGATTTCTCGTGGTTTGCTTGCCGCTGCCGACCATGTCGCCGGAGAGGCCGGCCGCTCGGCGCTGATCGAGCGGGCCCTGCGTTCCTACTTGCGGCGCCTGGTGCGGCGGGCGCGCAATGAACGAGAGCGCGCCTTGCTCGACGCTCATGCCGTACGCCTCAACGCTGCGGCCGCCAGGGCACTGGCGGATCAGGCCGAGCCTGACGCCGAGTGATTCGGGGCGAGATTTACCGACTAGTCTCGCCGCCAGGGGGCGACCCTAGGCGTTCACGCTGTTATGTCGTCGTGAGTCGTCAGACCCTGTTGGACTCGAAAGCGGATAAGGTGATTTGCGCCCCCGTGAATACGGCGTTTGTGGGGCTGGAAACGCAGGTGGCAGTCGGTGAAGAGGAGGGCCTCAAGCACGCCTCGTGCGTGAACTGCGACCAACTCGTCCTGATCGAGAAGTCGCGGCTTACCAACTATGTCGGAAGTCTGCCGGCAGGGAAGTTGCCCGCATTGCGGCGAGCGCTCCGGGTGGCACTCGAGGTCGACTAACGGACCACCCACTTTCGCCGCGACTGCTCCTACTCTCCCTGAACCGCCGCGGCGCGCTGCCTCATTTCGTCGGCGCGTGAATGGGCGCCGAGCTTCTGGAACCCGGCTGCGGCCTCGGTCCAGCAGGCCGCCGCTTCCGACCCCCGTCCAGTAACCGCGAACAGCTCGCCCAGATCACGCTGTACCTCCGCCACCGACCAGGGGTGGGCCAGGGTGGTGGCCAGGTCCAGCGCCGCGCGTCCCATCCGCTCGGACTCCGCGACGCGTCCCGCCCGCCGCTCGAGGTTGCACAGGATCCGCAGCGCCTCGACCTCGGCCAGCCGGTCTTCGCGTTTGCGCGCCAGCGCCAGCGCGCGCTCGACCTGCGCGCGGCCCAGCGGCAGGTCGCCCAGCAACGCCATCGCCTCGCCTCGCATCGCGAATGCCTGGGCGGCAAGCCGCCAGGTCTCGTCCCGCTCGGCGATCTCCAGGGCCCGTTCCGCCGCATCCTGGCTCTGTTCCAGATTGCCCAGGTCCCGCCAGACGATGCCGGTATTGATCAGCGTCTCGGCCACACCATAATCGAAGCCGACCTTCTCGAACCGGCTGGCGGCCAGCCGGTAAAAGCTGAGCGCGGTGGTGTGACGGGCGAGGTAGGACGCCACGTTGCCCAGGTTGTTGGCGCAGCGTGCGAGCATGAGCTCGTCGGATAACCGGTCGGCGAGGGCCAGGGCCCGCGCAAACCCGCGCTCCGCCTCACGCAGCTCGCCCAGAGCAAAGGCGCCGGCGGAAGCCACGTTCTCGGTCCGCATTTCGCCGTCCACGTCTCCCAGCGCGCGGTAACCGTCCCGGGCCTGCAGTGCGGCCGACCGGCTGCTGCTGAAATCGCCAAGCCGCCAGCGTGCCATGGCCGAAAGCAACAGCCATTCCGGCGACTGCCGTATCGGTAACGGCTGGGCGTCGAGCGACTCCCACGCCTCGCGGAAATGGCCCGCGTGGACCGCCCGGCGCGCGGAGCGGAGGGGATCTTCAAGTGCTGCCGTCATCCGCCCGCTCCAGAATGCGCTGTAACCGTTGCCGCGAAATCCCCAGCCGGCGTGCCGCCATGGTGCGATTGCCGCTACACGCTTCGACGGTGGCTTTGACCGCCGCGAAAATGATCTCTGCCAGCCGATCGCCATGCGGCGTCGGGGCTTGAGACCCATTGCCCCGGCCCAGGGCGAGCTGCGCCGGATCGATCGTGCCGGGATCGGAAAGGAGCAGCGCGCGCTCGATGGCGTGACGCAGCTCCCGGACGTTGCCAGGCCATTCATGGGCGCGCAGGGCGCTGCGCACCGCCGGCGTGAGTGCCGGCGCCGGCACCCCATACCGCACGGCGAGCGAAGACACGAACGTGGCAGCCAGCAGCTCGATATCGTCGCCGCGGTCCCGCAGTGGCGGCAAGGTCAACGCCACGACGTTCAGTCGGTAAAAGAGGTCTTCCCGGAATTCTCCCCGCTTCACGGCCGCCGCAAGATCGACGTTGGTGGCCGTGATGATGCGTACGTCCACCGTCCGGCTCTGCGTGCCACCGACACGGCGAATCCGTTTCTCGTCCAGGACCCGCAGCAGTTTTCCCTGGAGCGGCAGCGGCAGATG
>JACQVB010000262.1 GCA_016209985.1 Gemmatimonadota bacterium
GGATTCCATAATCTCTTCCCGTACAAGCACTCCGACGGGCGGGTGCTGCTGTTCACCACCACGACCAGCCCGTATGCCAACATCTACGACCTGGAAAAATTCCTGGCGGGTGACCCTACCCAGGGCTTGATCGGCAGAATTCCGAATGGACCGGAGGACGGTCGGGTGGCGCCGACCGGATACCATGACATGTACGCCGCATACGACCCCGCTGCCCACCAGGACAAGTTCTACGGCGCCGGATTGTCCAACGGCTACTTCGTCTATGATGTCACGCGGCCTGAAGCACCCAAGCTGGCTGCCGCGGTCACCGGGGTGGCCGGACTGGCCGTGGCACACACCGTCCAGGCAACGCCCGATGGCAGGTACGTGGTGACCCAGATGGAGTATCAATACGCCCCGCTGCGCATCTTCGACCTGAAGCCGGCGCTCGACGGCACCGTGAAGACCATCTCCCGGCCGATCGGCGCCTGGCAGGCCGCGCCCAACGGGTGGAAGAACGCCTCACACAACCACCAGATCCGCTGGCCGTACGTCTTCGTCGCCTCGTTCGACGACGGGCTCCAGGTGTTGAACATCATGGACCCGACGAACCCTTATACCGTGGGGTACTGGGACACGCAGGACGCGCCGGATCTCGAGGGCCTCGATCTCGTGACCGGTGGGCGTGGGAACACGATCTTCACGGGGGCCTGGGGCATTCAGGTGCGTAACGCGGACGGCTTGATAGTAGTCAGCGACTTCCAGACGGGTTTCTGGGCGTTCAAGATGGACGGCTTCGACGGCTGGAACGGGCACCAGTGGGGGATGCCCAACGTCTCCAGCGCGCAGGATTGGGATAACGGACCCGAGGGCGCACCCAAGCCGGCGAGGGTGAGCGTTCGGTAACCTGAGCACCTTGCGCGGTTGCGCCCCTCGGTCGCGGGACCGAGCATGGCTTGGCCACGCTCCTTCGATTGGAGGGTCTACAATGGCACAGCGGCTCACGCCGGGTTGGTTGGTGGTTTGCTCCCTCGTGGTCGTGGCCTATTCGCCAGCCATCGCCGCGGCCCAAGCCGCTCCCGGTGTGCCCGGCAGTTCCAACGTGCGTCCAATGGCTCACATCCCGCTGGGCCAGAAGTTCACGACCGGTGACATCGAGATCGAGCAGGAGCTGTCGCGGCCATACGTGTACGTCTCGCGCACCTTCGGACAGCACGGCTTCGACATCATCAGCATCGCGAATCCACACCGTGCCCGGTTGCTGCATTCGTGGCGGATCCCGCAGATGGAGCTGCACGTCGGGCTAGGCGGCTCAGATGGCCATTACTTCAAGCAGAATGGCCGGTTCTACTACGTCGAATCGTTTCAATTCGCGCAAAGCGGACCGGACGTGGACCTCGGCGCCGTCGTCGTCGACGTCACTGGTTTGCCTGACACTTCCACGATCAAAGAAGCGGCGCGGATCCGCGCGCCGGAAAACCCAGGCGGATTTCACACCATCTTCCCCTACAAGCATTCCGACGGCCGCGTGCTGCTGTTCACCGGCTCGGTGGCGGAATTTGCCGGCATCTACGACCTCGGCCTGGTGCTCAGCGGCGATCAGGGTCGGATCCGCATCGGGACAATCCCGGGGGGCACGCCGCGGCCTGGGATCTACGGGGGCATCGCACGGGGCTATCATGATTTCTACGTGGCGTACGATCCGGCGACGCACCTGGACAAGTTCTACGGCGCCGGAAGGGTCGGCTATTTCATCTACGATGTCAGCCGGCCCGAGGATCCGAAGCTCCTGCTATCGATACCTGCTGCGGCCGGGACCGGAGTGGTCGCCCACACCTTCAGTGCCACCCCTGACGGACGCTACGTGGTGGGGCAGGAGGAGTACCAGTATGCGCCGCTTCGGATATGGGACCTCAAACCAGGACTCGAGGGCACCGTTAAGACCATCGGGCGCCCGATCGGCGCCTGGGCGGCCGACTGGAAGCTCGCATCGCACAATCATGAACTGCGCTGGCCGTACGTGTTCGTGGCGTCGTTCGAAGACGGCCTTCAGGTGTTGAACATGATGGACCCGACGAACCCCTACACCGTCGGCTACTACGACACCCACAGCGGGCCCGTGCTCCACGGGTTGGATCTCGCCAGTTATCCGCCCCAGGAAAGCAACAGCATCTTCAACGGCGCCTGGGGAGTCGACGTCAGGAACGCCGATGGCTTGATCGTCGTCAGCGACTTCCGGACCGGGTTCTGGTCATTCCGGATGGACGGCTTCGACAGCTGGAACGGCCATCAATGGGGAATGCCGAACATCTCCAGCGCGCAGGATTGGGACAACGGGCCGGAAGGGGCACCGAAGCCCACGAAGGCGGCACTCCGATGAATCGTCGCGTTTTCATGGCACGGAGAATCGCTGCGATAGCAACCGCGCTAGTGGCACTCGGCCCGCTGTCTGCGCCCGCACAGCATCCGCCTGGCCAACAAGGGAGCCGCAACGTCAAGATCGCAGCCCACGTGCCGGTGGGAGGTTGGCTCCGCGCCGCCGATGTCGAGATCGAACAGGAGTTGTCCCGACCTTACGCCTACATCGCTATTGACGCCTTGGCGAGCCCCGGGTTGCCGAACGGTATCGACATCATCAGCCTGAAGGACTTGAGTCGTGCCCATGTGCTGTATTCCTGGCGTATCGACAACCCCGAAATCCATCGCGGCCTGGGTTCGCTCAACCCGATGTACCTGAAGAGCCACGGCCGGTATTTCCTCACCAGCGCTTTCCAGTATCAGCAAGCCGGACCGGACAGCGACCTCGGCGCCATCGTGTGGGATGTGACCGGGCTGCCGGACACGTCAACGATCAAGGAGGTCGCGCGCATCGCCAGCGTGCCTGGCGGCTTCCACGAAACCTTCTCCTACAAGCATTCCAACGGCCTGGCGCTGCTTTTCGGCACCAGCCTCCGTGGCGCCGCCTATGTCTACGACATCGACAAGGTGGTCGCCAACGGGCGGAATGGCGCCGCCGGGCTGGTCGGCAGGGTGCCCGTGCCCGAGGGGACCGAGGGACCCGCCGTGGTGCCGAGCCTCACGGGCTACCACGATTTCTACGTCGGATACGATCCGGCGAGCCACCAGGATCGTTTCTATGGGGCGGGGGCGCAGGGCTATTACGTCTATGACGTGACCGACCTTTCGGCGCCTCGCCTGCTGACCTCCATCACCGGCGTGGCCGGCGTGCCCTTCGGCCACACCTTCATGCCGGAACCCACCGGCCGCTACGTGGTGGGCGAAACCGAGCATCAGTACCAGCCGCTGCGCATTTTCGATCTCAAGCCCGGTCTCGACGGGCAGGTGAAGACCATTTCGCGGCCCATCGGCGCCTGGACCGCCGACTGGAAACACCTGTCGCACAACTTCGAGGTGCGGTGGCCCTACGTCTTCGTCGCCGCACTGGAGGACGGCTTCTATGCCTTCAACATGAAGGACCAGACTAACCCCTACACGGTGGGCTACTACGACACTTACGACGGTCCGGACGGAAAGAACGCGGCCGGGGTGTTGGGGTCAGTCTTCAACGGGGCCTGGGGCGTGGACGTCCGAAACGCCGACGGGTTGATCGTCATCAGCGACTTCACCACCGGTTTCTGGGCGTTCCAGATGGAAGGGTTCGACGGCTGGAACGGGCACCAGTGGGGGGTGCCCAATGTCTCCAGCGCGCAGGACTGGGACAACGGGCCGGAGGGAGCACCCAAGCCGCAGCGGGTGAGCGTGCAGATCGACCATGAGCGATAAGCCCGCGCCGGCGGGCCTCGCGTCAAAGCGTTCCGTCCGGCAAGCCTTGCCTTCGGAGTCCGAGGTTGCAAGGGGGGGCGAGGCCCGCTGGCGTGGGCGCAATGCTCCCGGCTCACCGGCATGGGTGTTGTTTCAGAGTCTGGTCGCAACTTCCGTCGTCGCGTGCGCGGCGCCACCACCCCGACCGGCTATCGACCACGAGAAGTTCATGGGCACGTGGCAGATCATGACGGTGAAGAACCTGAAGACGGGCGAAGTGGACTCGGTCTTCAAGCGCCGGCTGCTGTGGACCCAGTATACCACGACCCAGTGGACCTACCTCTACATGGATACCGGGCGCGTGGGGCGGAACCCCGCCGAGTCCGCCAGGCTGAGCGCCGAGGCTCGACGCAAAGAGAACTACGACAAGATGTGGAACGAGGCGGGGCAATGGCGCTTCTGGGGAAGTGGCGGGACTTACTGGCTCGACGGCGACCGGATGTTCTACGCCAACCTGATCTCCATTGAGCCTTATCAACTTCACCTGGGCGGCGTGGAGAAGATCATCTATGTCAACGACACGGCCTACGCCTACCAGTCAACGCCCGACAAGGACGGCGTGGTGCGCGAGTACGCGCATCGGAGGCTCGATCATGGAGGCGCGGCTGAAGGCCGGACGGCGACCGGTGCGTCGGCGCCGAATCTCATCATCGGCAACTGGCAGGTGATGTCGCGCCGGAATCTCAAGACCGGCGAGACGGAAAACGTCGCCCAGCGCCGCGTCAACTGGTTCCACGTGACCCAGAATCACTGGACGTACGTGTGGATGACCAAGGACCGCCGCAACGTGACACCGGACGAGCTGGCGAAGTTGCCGCCCGCGCAACAATCACAGGAGCGATACGCCAAGATCTGGGACCGCGCCGGGCAGCCGGTGTTCTGGGCCAGCGCCGGGACCTATCACCTGGACGGCGGCAAGTTCATCGTCGAGCCGCGCGTCATGTCCATCGAGCCGTGGATGATCGGGGTGGAAGGCGTGGAACCGATCACCACGCTGGACCGGGAGACCTACACCTACCAGTCGGCGCCGGACAGCAGCGGAGCCGTGTGGGAGACGGTGCACCGGAGGATCGACTGGTGACAGTGAAGAGTTGAAGAGTGAAGAGGGAAGAGTAAAACCCCTCGGCCGAGTACGCGGCACCTTGGGCGCGTGGTCCTCCACTGGGCTGTGCTCTTCCCTCTTCACTCTCAAACTCTTCACCGTAGTTGTTGTACTCTTCCCTCTTCACTCTACACTCTTCACGGTCTTTAACTCACCTTACCCGATTTCGGTGCTCCATCCGGCCCGTTATCCCAGTCCTGCGCGCTGGAGACGTTGGGCATTCCCCATTGGTGTCCGTTCCAGCCGTCGAACCCGTCCATCCTGAAGGCCCAGAACCCGCTGTCGAAATCGCTGACGACGATGAGGCCGTCGGCGTTTCTGACGTCGATCCCCCACGCGCCGTCGTACGCACTGTTGCCGCGGCCGTAGGCGTAGGTTTGCTGCCAGCCGGCCACGCCGACGCCGTGCATGTAAGGGCCGGGGCGGGTGGAGTAGAACCCCACGGTGTAAGGGTTGGTCGGGTCCATCAGGTTGATCACCTGGAACCCGTCGGTCTGGCCGGAGAAGAACACGTAGGGCCAGCGGACCTCGGAATAGTGCGGGATGCCCTGGGCACTTGCATTCCAGGCACCGATGGGGCGCGAGATCGTGGCCACTTTGCCTTCCAGCGCCGGCTTGAGATCCACGATCTTGGCGGGCGCGTACCAGTCCTCCAAATGAGGCATGACCAGCGAGTAGCGCCCGTCTGGCGTGGGGGTAAAGGTGTGTTCGCCCGAGACACCCGGGAGATTGGTGACCGAGGCGAGCAGCCTGGGCTCGGCCGGATTGGTGATGTCGTAGACGAAACCGCCGCCTGACCCGGCGCCGTAGAACTTGTCCTGGTGGGTTGCGGGATCGTAGCCGATGTAGAAGTCGTGCCAGCGCGGCACCGGCGTGTAGGTCACTTCCTTCCAGTTGGGAATCGAGATCTTCGAGACTACCGGGTTGGGACTGCCGGCGATGATCCGATCGACGTCGTAGAGGTAGGCTTCGATCGAGACGGTCTGGGCTACCACTAGAGCCTGCCCGCTGGAATGTTTATAGGAGAACGTCTCGTGGAATCCGCCCGGATGCTCCGGCACCCGGACGCGCGCGACTTCCTTGATGGTGGAGGTATCGGGCAGGCCGGTCACATCCCACATGATGGCGCCCAGGTCCAGGTCGGGGCCTCCCGCCTGGAATTGGAATCCGTTGAAGAAGTAGTAACGTCCGCGCGTCTTGATGTAGGTTGGCGCGAGCGAGCCCGGGCCACGGTGCAGCTCCGGGTTCTCGATCCGCCAGGAGTAGATGATCTGTGGGCGCGATGGATCCTTGATGCTGATGATGTCGAACCCGATGGTCGGGTTCGGCCGGCCGGCCTCGTTGGCGCGGTCCAGGTACACATAGGGACGGGAGAGCTCCTGCTCCAGCTCTATGTCCGAAACGTTGTATGGTCCCGACGCATTGAGGGGTGGCAAATGACCCACGACGTGCACGTTGGCGCTTCGCTCTTCGCCGGGGAGCGGATTGGGCCGGTATTCCTGCGCTGCGATGGGGCCGGCGCTCCAACAGAGCGCCAGCAACAGAATGGTGGTACGGGGCATGACGCGTCTCCGCGGCACGAGGGATACCTATAAATGGCAGGAGGACGTGTCGAAGGTCAAACCCCGCTCGCCGCGTTCGTGGAGGCGGCATGTGTTCCGCTCGACCGGGGGCACGCGGCCGGCACCCTCGAGCAGGCAGAATCGATCCGGTCCGCGCATCCCGAAATCGTGACCGCCACCATCCCGGTGGCGGCAATCCTTGGTGACGACATCACCTTAGGGCGGTTTCTCGCGCTCGACCCCACCTCGGCGACGGCCAAGGGGGGGCCACGCGAGTGGGACCCGCTTACCTACCTCTGTTTCTCGCGGTATCTCCGGCTCGACCGTTCGCGCTCGGACGGCTTCGTGCGCTCTGCTCGGGCACTGCTTGACGCTGGTGCCAGCGCGAACACCGGATGGTGGGAGCAGAACCACCAACCCAAACCGGTATGGGAGAGCGTGCTCTACGGCGCGGCTGGCGTGGCGCATCACGCGGAGCTCACCGCCCTCCTGCTCGAACGGGGCGCGGATCCCAACGACGAGGAGACACCGTATCACACCCCGGAGACATACGACAATGCGGCGCTGAAAACCCTGGTGGAAAGCGGCAAGCTCAGCGATGACAGCGTCTCCATGATTCTGCTCCGCAAGACCGACTGGCATGACTACGAGGGGGTCAAGTGGTTGCTGGAACATGGGGTCGAACCCAATCGAACCACTCGGTGGGGAAAGACCGCACTGCATAATGCCGTGCTGAGCGACAACGACCTCAGGATCGTGGAGGTATTGCTCGACCACGGGGCCGATCCCACCATCGTGGCCAGCCGCCCGGGCCGTTACGACTCGGCGTTCACGAACAAGACGGCGGTGGCCATCGCCGCGAGAAGAGGGCGCGGCGACCTGCTGGCGCTGTTCGAGCAGCGAGGCTTTTCCACCGAGCTCGAAGGCGTCGAGCGGCTGATCGCATCCTGCGCTCGAAATGACGGATCGCGAGTCCGGGCGATTGCCGAGCGCGAGCCCGGGCTCGTCGTCCAGCTGGTCGCGGAAGGCGGCAAGGTGCTCGCGGAGTTCGCGGGGACCGGAAACGACGACGGTATCCGGCACCTGCTCGCTCTGGGTGTGGCTGTGGGGGCCCCGTATAAGGAAGGCGACGCCTATTTCGATATTGCGACGGACAGCACCGCCCTCCACGTCGCCGCTTGGCGCGCGAACCACGCGACCGTCAGGCTGCTCATCGAACGAGGCGCTCCGCTCGATCAGCGGGACGGCAAGGGCCGCACCCCGCTGGCGCTCGCGGTGCGCGCCTGCGTCGATTCCTACTGGAGTTACCGGCGCTCGCCCGGATCGGTCGCGGCATTGCTGAATGCGGGAGCGAGTGTGAAGGACGTCCTGTTTCCTTCAGGCTACGCGGAAGTGGACGAGTTGCTGCGCAAACACGGAGCGGCGGCGTCGTGAAGCCTTCACGCGAGCGCTACCGCGAATTCGTTGAGGCCTATCGGGAACGGCGGCTTGAGGAGTCCCCGGAGACCGGGGACGGCGCAGGGTCGGAGGCCCAGCGGCAGCGTCGCGGCAAGCGGCGCGAGTATCTGCGCGACTATTTCAGCTGGCTCTGGCCTCATCGGTACGCGGCCGGGGCATTCTTCCTCTTGGCCCTGCTCGCCGCCGGGTTGCAGATGGTCGAGCCGTTGTTCATGCGGTTCATCATCGACCGGGTGCTCCTGAACCAGACGCTCGACATCGCATCCCGTCTCGCGCGGCTCAATCTGGCCGGCATGGTCTTCCTCGGCGTCATCATCGTCTCCAACCTGGTCGGCGCGCTCAAGGATTACCGGCAGCGGCTGGTGAATGTGCGGGTCATGCTCTCGCTTCGTCGCGCGCTGTTCGACCGCCTGCTGCACCTGCCGCTGCCCCGGCTGTGGGACATGAAGACCGGCGGCATCCTGTCCCGTCTCACCGGCGACGTGGAGACCACGACCGGCCTGCTGCAGATGGCCATCGTATCGCCCGCCATCTCGATCATTCGTCTGATCATCGCCGTGACCGTGTTGTTCGCGCTGAACTGGCGCCTGGCGTTGACGGCACTGGCCATCGTGCCGGGGGCCATGCTGCTGAGCTTCACCTCCGCGCGGCGCATCCGGCCCATCTACCGCTCGCTGCGGAAGGACGCGGAGCGGATCGACGGCCGCGTGGGAGAAACGTTCTCCGGGATTCGGGTGGTGCGGGCGTTCCGGCGCGAGATGTGGGAGCTGATCGACTACATGCTCGGCCGGCATACGGTGCTGCGAAAAGAGCTGTTCGCCCACCGGCGCGAATTGCTGCTGTGGACGTCGTGGGCCCTGCTGCTGGGTGGCGTGAACGTGGTGATCGTCTGGTATGGCGGATACCTCAACCTCGCGGGCCGGGCTACCATCGGCGACATCATGGCCTTCCAGTGGTACACCTTCCTGATCCTGAACCCGGTGTGGAACATCGTGAACTCGTTCTCCGAGCTGCAACGATCGCTGGCGGCCACGGAGCGCGTGTTCGAAGTGCTGGCCATGGAGGGCGACAAGCCCGACCGGCCCGGCGCGCGCGCGGCGCCACGAGTGGTGGAGGAGATTCGCTTCGAGCATGTCGACTTCGAGTACCGCGAGGGTCATCCGGTCATTCGCGATTTCGACGTGACGGTGCGCGGTGGGTCGGTCGTCGCGCTGGTGGGCCGCAGCGGCGCCGGCAAGACGACCGTCACGGACCTGGTGGCGCGGTTCCACGACCCCACCCGGGGCCGCATCCTGGTCAACGAATCCGATATCCGGGACTTTCGGCTGACCACCTACCGTGACCTGCTGGCCATCGTGCAGCAGGACGTCTTTCTCTTCGATGGGTCGGTGCGGGACAACATCGGCTACGGGCGCCACGATGCGACCGACGCCGAAATCGAAGACGCCGCCCGCCGCGCCAACGCACACGAATTCATCGTGCGGCTGCCGGAAGGCTACGAGACGTTCATCGGCGAGCGTGGGGTCAAGCTCTCCGGCGGCCAGCAGCAACGGCTGGCGATCGCCCGGGCGATCCTCGCGTCACCCCAGATCCTGATTCTCGACGAAGCCACCAGCAATCTGGATACCGAGAGCGAGCAGCTCATTCAAGCATCCATGGCCACGCTCCTCGCCGGCCGAACGACGTTCGTGATTGCCCATCGTCTCTCCACGGTGCGGCGGGCGGACCTGATCCTGTTGATGGAAGATGGGCGCATCGTCGAGCGCGGAACCCATGAGGACCTCATGGGAGCGCGTGGGGCCTATCACGGCATGGTGCTTCGCCAAATAGAGTTTTCCGAACGGAACGTCGAGACGCCCTGGCGCTGAGGCGGCGGAGGGGGACGAATCCCCTCCGCCGCTCGGATCGTCGGCCGCGACGTCAGCCCCTCAGGACCGCTACCTCACTCCAGGAATGGGGTGACGAAATCGAGCACATCCTGACGATCCAGACGGAACACGCCGCCGGTCCCCCCACAGGTACCGTTGAGCCCGAACGACGTGACGCCCGCGATCACGTTGCTGCTGCCGAGGTAGTTCGGCCCGCCGGAGTCGCCAAAACAGGTGCCGCCGGTCGAGGCGTTGTTCGAGAGCATCAACGAGAAGCTGCCGGTAAATCCGGTATTGATCTGAATCAGGTGCGGCTCGGCGTACATACGAACTTTTTCCGCCTCGACGAATACCGGGTTGATCCTTTGCAAGCCGTAGCCGACTGCCGTGAACCGGGTCGAACTGCTGGGTTGCAGCGCGTCGAGCTGGTCCACGGCGGGCAGCTTGCCGTACTGATCGGCGGACAATGAGAATGACTTTCTTAGTTCGATCACACCCACGTCATGCAGATAGAAGGCGCGCTCGGTGAAGAGAGGGTGGGTGTGCCACGCCGCGGCCTCGATGGTATTGGGCCCGGCGAAGGGGTAATTGTTCCTCCCGTTCTGGACATCGGATTCGGTAAAGATGCGCATGCCGCTGAACTCACCCGGCTCGCCGGTGCAGTGTCCGGCGGTCAATACCAGTTTAGGGGCGATCAGGGTGCCGGAGCACCGGAAGGCGGGATTGCCCGCGACATCCATGACGATGAGGACCACGGCTGGATGGGTGTTGCCGTCCAGTACGCCGTAGGTAATGAAACTCGGCGGGTTGAGGATTTCGTTTCCGGTGGAAACTCTCTCACAACCGATCAGCGCGACGGACACAGCGGTGAGAAGCGGTGCGAAAATACGGGCCCTCATGATTCCCTCCCGGCAGATAGGACCATTGCATGGGCTGGGGCGCACAGTGCGTCGTATTGCGATTGTAACGTCGATCGAGAGGACTGGCTAGACGTTGAACCGGATGTGCAGGATGTCGCCGTCTGCCACCACGTAATCCTTGCCTTCCACCTGCAGACGGCCCGCATCGCGCAGCGCCGGCTCCGATTTGTATTCCATGAACACGTGGTACGGCACGACTTCGGCGCGGATGAACCCGCGCTCGAGGTCCGAGTGGATCCGGCCGGCCGCCTGACGCGCCCTGGTACCGCGCCTGATGGGCCAGGCGCGGACTTCGTCCTCGCCTACCGTGAAGAACGAGATCAGGTCGAGCAGGCCGTAGGCGGTCCGGATGAACCGGGTGCGCGCCGATTCGGCGAGCCCGAGATCCGCGAGAAAGGCGGGTTGATCGGCCGGGTCCATGGCCGCGATCTCCGCTTCCACGCTGGCCGAGAGCACCATGCCGGCGGCGTGCAACTCGGCCAGTCGCCTGGTCAGCTCATCGGGGAGCGGCGCCGCCGCTTCCTGCTCGCTCCGGTTCAGCACGACGAGTAGCGGGCGATCGGTGAGGAATCCATATCCCTTGAGGTAGTCGCGGTTGAGCGCCTCGGGCGAGAGCGAGCGCAGTGGCCACCCATGCTCGAGGGTCGTCTTCATGCGCTCGAAAGCCGCCAGCTCCATCGCATCGGGCTTGTCCTTCTTGGCGCGGTCCAGCCGGCGCTCGACCAGGTCGAGGTCCGACAGAATGCATTCGGTATGAAAAGACTCGAGGTCCGCCGGCGGGTCGGGCTTGGTCTCGAGTGCGGGATTGGGGAAGGCCCGGAGGACCAGACAGACCACCTCCTGGTCACGAATCTGCACTAGGGCCTTGCGCGAGAGACCTTTCTTCTCGGCACCGTGCTCGCCGGGAATGTCGGCGAATATGATCTCGGCGTAGGTGGTCTTCTTGGGCTTGAAGATCTTGCTCAGCGCATCGATCCGCTCGTCCGGGACCTTGACGGTGCCAAGACGCACCTCGCCGCCGAAGCCCACCGGGACGGCGAGCCCGGTCAGGGTGTTGAAGACGGTTGTCTTGCCTGATCCCGCAAAGCCCACCAGCCCGATTTTCAAGTCGCACCTGTGCCTTGATTGGTATGTCGCGCGGGCTCAAAGCTAAACGGTACTCGGCGCGAAGACACGCGGCGCGACGGGGCTGGCTAGTTGATGGTCCGCTTCACCCAGTCGAGGAGCTGCTGATCGACCTCGATCTCGTCTTGTAACGGCGAGAATGGCATCACTTCCCACCGCGTCCCCGAATTCATCAGGTACCACGCGGGGCCCGAAGCGGGCACGCCCTTCTTCAGATTTTCTGGCTGCCCGTCGTAGGACACGAAGTGGAAAGCCCGTCCCCGGTAGACCAGCTGTCGCTGCTGTGGCCGGTGACTGCCTCTTGGTTCACGCTTGGTGCGGACGCCCATAGACGACTACCTCTCTTCCACGAATCGTGGTGTTGGTAACGATGCTGCGGGCCTGCCGTCCCGAATCGGACGGCCGACCGGGCAGGAGATTGGAGCCGTATTGCGGGCTAACAGGAGCTTCAGCGCTCACGAGAGCTTTCAACGACCTGAATAATAGCCGATGGTACGTCCCCGGTGCTTATAGGAACACTTCCGGGCCGTCATCAGTGCCCCGTCGCCTGGAAAGGACTGGTGGCCAGGGCTGGCCCTATCGTCTGCCGAGGTGCACGTCGTCGTACTGGAAATAATCGTTCTCCGTCTTCACGCCATCGAGTCCGCCCCAGGTGGGGGAGAACTGGTACTCGATGAACCCCGCGTCCGCGGGTGACTGCAAGTTGGTGTATCGGCCTTGGAGCACTCCGTCCATCCACCATTCCACGACGCCATCGGTGCCGCCCGCGGTGCTCGCGTACTTCACGTGCCATTCGATCTTGTGCCATACCCCGAGCGTTACCGGGCTCGCGCTTACGTTCGGCTGGAACCGCACGGTGCCCGCGGGGAATTCGGCCACGGCCTCCAGGCGATATGGTGGCACGCCGTACATCCGCAGGTGGATGTTCTGCCCGTCGGTCCCGGTGTACCAGAAGGCGATCTTGTTCACCTGGCTGGGGTGGTTCTGCCAGGGATCACTCGCCATCCACCAGAAGCCGGCGTACACGTCCTTGGCGGCCGCGTGATCGTAGTACGCCATGCCGGGGCCGCGCCCGCCGGTGAAGCCGATGGGATAATTGAACCGAATGACGTTGCCTCTCGTGGGATCCCACGCCGGCGTTACCCAGCCGTCGTAATTCCACGCCGTTCTCCAGCCGAGGACATCGAGGGCATCGAACGGGTTGTCGGTCATCGCCGTGAAGCCCGAGGGTTCATTGACCCACTGACTGGGGGCGGTGACCGTGAGCGAGCCCGATCCGCTCTTGCCTTCGGCGCTGGCCGTAATGCTGGCCGATCCCGCGGCGAGCGCCGAAGCGAGCCCGTTGCCGGCGACGCTCGCGACCGCCGAATTGCTGCTCGACCAGGTGACGGTGCGACCCGTGAGCGTGCGGCCGGCCGCGTCCTTGAGGACGGCACTGTACTGCGTGGCGGTACCGACCACGGCGCTAGTCAGAGCGGGAGCAACCGTCACCGAGGCCACCGGAGCCTGGGCCGTGGTCGACCCCGCGACGTTGGACAGCGGTCCGAATACCGCGTTCTGGTTGAGGGTTCCCCGGAACGCGACCATTTGCATTTCGTAAGCGGTCGCCGCGTTCAGGCCGAGGATGGTGCAGGTCCTCCGTGCGCCAATGGCGGTGCGGCTAACCGGAGTCGCGCAGGTCCCCCGGGTGACCGAAGGGGCGAGCCACCAGGTGATGGGCCGGGTCGCGTAGCGAACGTCGTAGCTGGCCCCCAATCCGTCGCCGCCCGACACTTCGGTGAAGGCCAGGGTGATCGAAGTGTCGGTTACGCCGCTTACTGCAAGGTCGCTGACGACCCCGGGTGCGGTGGGAACCACCTGTATGGTGGCCGACCCACTCTTGCCGCCGCTCGAGGCAGTGACCGTCGCCGAGCCGGGTGCTGTGCCCCTGACGCTGCCGGCATCCACCCGAACGACGTTGGTATCGCTGCTGGACCACGCGACCACAGCGCCGGTGAGGACGTTGCCGGCCGCGTCCAAAACCGTGGCCGTCAGCTGCAGTGATTTCCCGATGGTGTCGGTCGCATTCGCGGGCGCCACCGCGACTGAAGCCACGGGCGGTAGCGGCGCATTGGTGGCGCCGGCCGCCACGTTGGAGAGTCCGCCGAAGACGGCGTTCAGGTTCAGCGTCCCGCGAAAGGCCACGAGTTGCAACGCGTACTTGGTGAATGCCACCAGACCGGTCACCGTGCAGCTCCGCTTGCTACCCACGCTCGACCCCGCCAGGGGAGAAGCGCAGGACCCTCGACTCACCGAAGTCGCCGAGCCCCAGGAAATGGAGTTGGCGGCATAGCGGATATCGTAACTCGCCGGCTCTCCCAGACCGTTGGCGACTTCGGTGAATGTCACGGTCACCGAGGTATCCGTCGCACTGGTAACCGAAAGATCGCCGACCGTTCCCGGGACGTCCGCCGCCGCCACGCCGCCGCTGCTGTCGCTCTGGAGCGCCGTATCGGGCGCGACCCGGGTTTCGGGAGCAGGCTGTGCGGGGTGAGCTGTCTCGGTGGGATTCTGGCCATCGCATGCCAGAAGCACCACGCAGGCGAAGGCCATCGCGCGACGGCGGACCAGCAGCATCGGAACATCCTCCGGTCGCTGGCGGCCCGGCGGACCTGGCGATGCTTTGCGGTAGTCCCGTGGCTCTGCGTCGCCGCCTTTCGGCGGTTTTGCTCTGAGCAGCGTGGTTCGTCGGTTCGTTGGGGAGAGCTCGGCGGACGCGCCAGCGAGAAACCGGCGTTTCCGCGCGAGGACGAACCTGCCGCCCTGTCCGGAGGTGAGCTATCGGCAATGTGAGACGGTGTTGCTCGGATGCGACAGAAGACGCGTGTAGGAAAAGACCCTACAAAGTGAGAAGTGAGAAGTGAGAAGTGAGAAGGGAAATGAAGTTCACGAGTTTTCAATTGCCCCTCCGTCCGACTTCTTACTTCTTACTTCTCACTTCTGACTTCTGGCTTGAAACCCAAACGGGAGACGGCCCTCACTCCTGCCGTCTCCCGCCCCCAAACCGACCGCAAATACCTGACTCCGATGTGTTCTACGGTCCTACCGATGTGGCATCAGACTGCGCCTTCTCGCTACCGAAAATCTTCCCAGCCGCGACCCGGTAGTAACGCTGCCGTTCCCTGCGATCACCCAATTCCCACCCACTTCCCGGGCACGGTTGGCGGTACGGGTGGAGTCGGACCGCTCCCAAAGCTCTTCATCCGCCGCGACGATGAGTGCCATCATCACCGCCCCCGCCAATCCACCGACCAGGAATCCTCCCAGAAAAACCAGCATCTGCCCTCCACCGCGACGGTCCTGTTACAGCTACTAGTCCTGTGCGGCGGAGATGCAACAAGCGGACCACCGACCTTGGGCTCCGGGAAGTGCGGGCAAGTCTATGATTGACCGGGGATTACCATGAAGGGAGTGGCGGGGATACGCAATGAAACCCTGGCCCTATTGTGATGCACCAGGACCGTGCCTGAAGACCAAGTTTGCGGCAGGTGGCGGAACTACTTAGGGCTCGTCTGCCGCCGTCACTTCCACGATCACTCGTCCCCAATGGTCATAGACCAGCCGGATCTGCCATGGCCGGCAGCAGACTTCACAGTCCTCCACGTACTCCTGTGAGCGCCCGCTGCCCAGATCCAGACTGATTTCGTTCACCACACCGCAATACGGGCAGCGGATCCGAGCCCCCGACTCGATCGGGCCTTCGCCGGACAGGAAGTCGTCCTCGGCTCCCTGGTCGTCCAGATAGCTCGGAAAACCGGCCACCGGGGCCTCACCCGCCGCGAACGACGCGCTTGAGCATCCGGGCGGCCGGAAGCGGAACGTTCGGATTATCGATCTGATTGATGAGCGCCAGCTTGTCGACCCCGACTTCCGAGGGATATCGCTGGTTGAACCGCGTCAGGCTCATCGGTTCTGACAGCTTGACGATCTCCAGGCGGTTCGGCTGCAGGCCGAGCACCTCGCGGTCGGTCACCCGGGAGAAGCTGTTGAACGAGCTTTCGACAGCTCCTGCATATTGTCCAAAGACCTGGGCGGGACCGTACCCCAGCAGGCGATAGACGTTGGTGCCGTACTCCACGAACGCGGCCAACCCGCGGAGCTGCGTTTGCTGGGTCTGCGCACCGAACTCGCCGACGACAGCGTTGAACTCACCCAGGCGGGTGTTGCGCGGCTGGCTGGCCACGACTCCCTGGGTGCCGAAGAACGCCTGGGCGGCCTGCTGAGCGGATTTCTGCGGCACGATGCTCAGCTCGACCATCGCGTCCTGCTGCGGTGAGAGCGCCATCACCGCCTGCTTCTGATTGGCGGTCTTCCATCCCGCGGGAAACTGGATCTGAAAGGCCAGATCAGGATGCAGGAACAGATTCTCGCGGAAAAAGCCCTCGCGCGGGTTGGGGCCGTACATGAGGCCGTTGAGGTGTGTCAGGAAGGCGTCGGTACCCACCACCCGGTTGTCCCAATTCTGATTCAGCGCCGCGATCTGCTGATTGATGGACTGCGCGCGATTCCCCGGATCCGGATGGGTGGAGAGCCACGCGGGGGTCTTGCCGGCGCCGGCCGCCGCGCTCACGCGATCCAGCATCTCGAAGACGCCGGGCATCTCCCTCGGGTCGTATCCCGCCTTGACCAGGTAGCGCAGTCCCAGCTCGTCGGCCTGGGTTTCATCTCCGCGGCTGAACTTGAGGAACAGTACGCCGACCCCCGCGCTGGCCACGTCGCCGAGTTGCCGGAATGTGGGCGACAGAATCATGCCGACGCCCAGCCCCAGCTGTGCCAGCTCCGCGCGGCTGATCTGCTGAACAGTGTGCCGCGCGGTGACATGTCCGGTCTCGTGTCCCATGACCGACGCGAGCTGGGCCTCGGAAGTCAGGTGCGCCAGGATGCCGCGGGTCATGTAGATGAACCCGCCCGGTACGGCGAACGCGTTCACCACCGGGTCTTCCACTACCCGATAGGTCCACTGCAATTGGGGCCGCTCGGAAACCTGCGAGAGCTTGGCTCCGATCCCGCGGATGTACTGCTGAAGCGACTGGTCCGGTACCAGGCCCATCTCCTGCACGATGGCCGAGTCGTTCTGCTGGCCCATCGCGATTTCCTGCGGCTCGGATACCAGTGCCAGCTGTCTCTGTCCCGTGGCCGGGTTGGTGGCGCACGCCGCGGCGATGGACAAGCCGATACCCGCGAACACCGTCGTGGCGCCCCACAGCTTGGCGCGCCGAATCCGGATCTTCGATTGACTGGTCTGGCTCACATGTGCTCCTTACCGTGGATGCTCCAAGGACGAACCGCTTCCGTTGCTTCCGTTGCCGCTTCCGGCGTTCGCAGCAGCTCGCGGGTTGCTTCGTGCGAGGGACGGGTCAGCACCTCGTCCGGTCTCCCCTGCTCGACCACCACACCGCTCGCCAGGATTGCCACGCGGTCGGCGTGTGCGCCGGCGAACTCGACGTCGTGCGTCGCGATCAGCAGGCCGCGACCCTCGCGCGCCAGGGCCCGGAGCGTGCTTCCCAGCGCGGCGCGCCGCGCTGGATCGAGGGCTGAAGTCGGCTCGTCCATCAGCACCACCACCGGGTCCAGCGCGAGTACCCGCGCAATCGCGACCCGCTGAGCCTCGCCGCCCGACAACTGCCTCGGGAACGCATCTGCGCGGGCGGCGACCCCGAGTGAAGCCAGCAGTTTGTGTGCCAAATCACCTGCCCGTTCGGGCGCCCATCCAAGGGCGTGCACCGGCGCCAGCCCGACATTTTCGATCACGGTGAGGTGCTCGAACAACGAGTGTGCCTGGAACACCATGCCGACGCTGCGGCGCAACGGCCGCAGCCGGGACTCTCGCGGGAGCGGACCGGGTGCGAGCCGGAAACCGTTCACCGCGATGCTGCCGCTTTCGAAACGTTGCAGGGCCGCGATCGAGCGCAACACGCTGGTCTTTCCGGCGCCGGAGATGCCCATCAGCGCGCAGACCTCTCCGGCAGAGACTTCGAGGTCGACACCTCGCAAAATCTCTCGCGTGCCGAGGGAGAGGCGAAGCTCTCGCACCAACAGCAGGCCACTCACGCCCCGCTCCAGCGGCGCTCGAGCCGCCGCGCCAGATGTGAGAGCGGCAGCGACAGCGCGAGATAGACGATCGCGCACAGGAGTCCCGGCAGGGCCCAGCTACCCACGTTGGTGGCGTAGATGGCGGTTTGCTTGGTGAGCTCGACCACCGTGATCACGGAAACCAGCGAGGAGTCCTTGAGCAGCGCGACGAAGTCGTTGGTCATCGGGGCCAGCGCGAGCCGCAGGGCTTGCGGGGCGCGGACCAGACGGAGGACCTGCCGTTCCGAAAGGCCCAGCGTGCGGGCTGCCTCGAGCTGCGAGCGGGGGATGGCCTCCAGCGCCGCGCGGTAGATCTCGGATTCGTACGCCGCGTAATTCAGGCCGAGACCCAGGACGGCGGCGAGAAATGCGGGCAGACGCACCAGACCGGAGAGACCGTAGTAGATCACGAAGAGCTGCAGCAATACCGGCGTCCCCCGCGTAACCTCGACATAGGTCGCCAGGCCGGCCCGCATGAGCGCTGGTCCGTAGATCCGGCCGGCGGCGACGAGGAGTCCCAACCCGACGGCGATCGCCATCGAGAGACAGGAGAGCAGGACCGTGATGCCGGCGGCGCGCAGGAGGGCGGGAAGGTAGACCTCACCCCTGTCCCCCTTCGCTTCGCTCAGGGGGGGCGCTCTCCCTACGGGAGAGGGGGACGAGAGAGCACCGGCTGAAACTTCTTGCCGCGCGAACAGCTCCAGTTGACTTTCGTTCCAGACGCCCCAGTGCCGGAAGATTCGCTCGAGCGAACCATTTCGCATCGCCGCGCGTAAGGCCGCGTTGACCGAGTCGCGGAGCGCGGGGTTCGCCCGGGAGAGCACGCCCACGTAATGGCCGGTCGCGACCGGCTGGGGTTGAATGACGAAACCTCCGGTGCGGCGAAGCGAGCGCTCCGCGATGATGTCATCGAGCAGCACGGCATCGACCCGGCCGGACGCGAGGTCGGCATAGGGATGCACGTCGTCGTCGTAGGACACCGGGACGAGGCCGGTGCGCCGGCCTTCCTCCAGCAACATCTGGTAGGCCATCGTGCCACCGAGCGTGGCGACCCGCCGCCCCCCGAGATCTGCCAGTGCCCGAAAGCGGGGGCGGTCCGGCGGGCGTACCGCCAGCACCTCGCGGAACTCGTAATAGGGAATAGTGACCGAGTGCTCGGCGCGGCGCGCCGGCGAGTCTTCCACGCCCGACAACCCGATGTCGAAGTCTCCGCGCTCGACCGATGGCTCGATGCACGACCAGCCGACCTGGACGAACTGCGGCTCGCGCCCGAGCGAACGGGCGATCAGGGCCGCGATCTCGACGTCGAACCCGCGCACCTGCGCGGGGTCGGCGGGATCGGCCTCCACGAAGGGCGCGCCACCCTCGGCGTCCCCGCCCCAACGGAGCACCGCTCCCTCTGGTCCCGGCGCGTGCTTGGTGCAACCAGCGATGACCAGGCTGCCTGCCAGGGCTCGAAAGACGAGAAGTCGGCTCACTGCCGAGAAGCTAAAACATTTTACGTCTTGACACCGGACGCCCCGGCTTCGATTCACCAGTCGGATTGCCCCATACCCGGAGCCTCGCATGAACCGCACTATCTCCATGGCATCGGCCTTCGCTGCGCTCCTGCTCTCTGGCTGTTCCGCCTCGCCGCCGGGCTCGGGGCCAGCCGCGCCTCCGCTGTGGCAGGTTTACCAGGACGCCCTCAAAGGCGCCAAGTATGTCGACCTCACCCACCCCATCACGCCCTCCATTCCGGTGTGGGCCGGCTTCGGGCCCGCGACATTCGGCCCGACGGTCGATCCGAAAACCAAGCGACCGTACACCTGGTCCCAAGATGGATTCGAAGCGACGCGCTACGTGCTCGCCACCGATCAGCTCGGCACCCAGCTCGACCCGCCGGCCCACTGGAATCCGGACTATCCCGGCATCGACGAATTGCCGCCGACGTTCGCGGTTCGACCGCTGGTCGTCATCTCCATCGCGGACCAGGTCGCCAGACAACCGGGATATCATCTCGCGCTGGATGACGTGGCGTCGTGGGAAAAAGTTCATGGCCGGATCCCCGAAGGGTCCGTCGTGTTCATCCGGTCCGGCTGGTCGAAGGACTGGCCCGACCCCTCCCTGACGACCCGGCGGCCCTTCCCCGGCATCTCGCTCGACGCCATCAAGTTTCTTCATGAGCAGCGCCACATCCTGTTTCATGGCCACGAGGCGCTCGACGCCGATACCACCCCGAATCTCGATGCCGAGGCGTGGCTGCTGAAGAACGGATACACCCAGGCCGAGGGTGTGGCCAACCTGGACCAGGTCCCCGAGGCCGGAGCGCTGGTGGTCATCGGGTACCCCAAGTTTCAGGGCGGCCTGGGCGGCTACGCCCGCTTCATCGCCATCTGCCCCCCCGACTGGAAGTACGGCCTGTCGGTGGGGCAGGTCCCGGAAAGCCCGTTGGCCAAACCCGGCAAGCCCCTTCATTGGGATGCGAAGGTTGGGATGAGGGTGCGGTAGCAGCGCGGAACTGGGAGCTCGGAACGGGGAGCAGGGCTTGGCGGACCTACATCACTC
Source organism: Gemmatimonadota bacterium (assembly GCA_016209985.1). Classification (GTDB taxonomy): domain Bacteria; phylum Gemmatimonadota; class Gemmatimonadetes; order Gemmatimonadales; family GWC2-71-9; genus SHZT01. The sequence continues at coordinate 20,498 of JACQVB010000262.1, forward strand.
CGCGCTCCCAGTTCCGCGTTCCACGCTGGGTTCGCTCCGCGTTCCGCGCTCCTTACCGCTCCGCACCCCGCACTCGTAAGGTTGCCGCCCAGCCTTCCGTTCCCCACATTACCGGCTGCTGCTTACCCCCACATGCCAGGGTGAAGGAGTGACGATGACGCGGTCGGCGTTGCTGGTTGGCGTTCTCGGATTCTCGATGGGGGCCGCACCTGGCGCGGCTCAGACGATAAGCGTGCATCCGGCGCCGGGAGCCCAGCAGAGCCGGAACGTGAAACTCATCGCCCATTTGCCTATGGGCGGTCCGTTCTACTCCAATGATGTCGAATTCGAGCAGGAGGCCTCGCGTCCGTACGTGTACGTATCGGGGCGCTCGCACTACGGGTTCAAGGTCGTCAGCACCAAAGATGTGAACCGGGTGCAGGAGATCTATCGCTGGACCATCAAGGATCCGCAGGTCCATGTCGGCCGGGCCACCGCCCCGGCCTATTTCAAGATTGGCAGCCGGTACTATCTGGTGCAGTCGTTCCAGTTCCGGCAGGGCGGCGCGGACGGCGACCTGGGTGCGGTGGTGATGGACATGACGGGTCTCCCCGATACCAGCACCGTCAAGGAAGTCGCTCAGATGCGCTATCCGGAATATCCCGGCGGTTTCCACGAGATCTACTCGTACAAGCATTCCGACGGCCGCGCGCTGCTGTTCGCGCAGGTCTCCGCTCCCTGGGTCAATGTGTACGACATGGCCAAGGTGGCAGCCGGGGACAAAGCCGGGTCATTGGCCGGCAAGGTTGCCAATCCGACGTCGATGGCGGCCGGGACGAGTCGCGGCTACCACGACATGTATGTCGGATATGATCCGGTCTCCAAGCAGGATCGCTTCTTCGGCGCGGGTGGCGGCGGCTACTACGTCTACGACGTGACCAACCTCGCCGAGCCCAAGCTGATCACATCCGCCACAGGCGTCGCCGGGTTACAGAACGGGCACACCTTCACGCCCACGCCGGACGGCCGCTACGCGGTGCTCGAATCGGAGTATCGTTACGCGCCGCTCCGGATCATCGATTTGAAGCCGGGTTACGACGGAACCGTAAAGACCATTTCGCGCCCGATTGGCGCCTACACCACCCGGTGGGATGGCCTGCCACACAATCACGAAGTACGCTGGCCGTACGTCTTCATTTCGCACTATGAGGACGGGCTGCGGGTGATCAACATGATGGATCCGACCAACCCGTACGAAGTCGGCTTCTACGACACCTACGACGGCCCGATCCAGCTGAACAAGAGTTTGCCCTTCGAGCCGCCCACGCCGGGCAGGGGAAGCGAGCAGAACGGAGCGGACGGCGTCGATGTGCGCAACTGGGACGGCATGATCGCCATCGGCGATCTCTACACCGGCCTCTGGCTCTTCAAGATGGACGGCTTCGACGGCTGGAACGGACATCAGTGGGGCATGCCCAACCAGTCGAGCGTGCAGGACTGGGACAACGGGCCGGACGGAGCGCCGAAAGCGAGTAAAGTCAGCTAACACGATTCGGCGGGTCGGCGGGTCGTTGTTTCGATGTCGATCTTTGTAGACCGGTGGGGGGAAAAGTCGACTCATCCCAGCGACCCGCCGACCCGCCGACCCGCCGACAACTAGGAGGTTCTGAGGAGGTCGAAAGTTCTTGTTTCAGCGGTGTTCTTA
>JACQVB010000264.1 GCA_016209985.1 Gemmatimonadota bacterium
CCCTGTTGCCTTACTGGCCCCGAATCCTGGCCCTCCTGGTATTTGCCCTGGCCCTCTGGGCGCAAACCGACGCTTTGGTAGGCGTTTTCTACGATGACGGCATCTACGTGGTGCTCGCGAAGTCTTTGGCGCAGGGTCAGGGATACCGTTATCTCCATCTTCCAGGCGCCCCTTCCGGAGTGCATTACCCCATTCTCTATCCCGCGGCCCTCGGCATTCTATGGCGGATCTGGCCCTCGTTTCCCGCGAATGTCGCGCTCTTTCAAATCTTCGATTCGGCCGCACTGGCGGTAGCCGCCTGGGTCATCGCCGCGCAGCTCCGCCGGTTGGCGGTTCCGGCTCTGGTGCAATACGTCTTCGTGCCCGCCGGTTTTGCGGCGTTTCCACTGTTGACCATCGTAGGAGTCCGTTTTTCCGAGCCCATGTTTCTGGCACTCTTTGCCGCGGCGGTGTCGGTGGCCGACAGCGACGACGCCGGCCTGAGCCGCGCAGTGGTCGCCGGCGTTCTGGCAGGATTGGCAGCATTGACCCGCAGCATCGGAGTGGCCGTCGTCGCCGGCGTGGTGGTGGGATACTGGCTGCGTGGCCGGCGCCCGCAGGCGATCGTGGTGCTCGCGGTCGCGGCGATCATGGTAGCACCATGGTTTGCCTGGGTCGCCGCGCACGCGCACGAGGTCGATCCTCGGCTCGCGGCGAACTACGGCACCTACGCCACCGCCGCCCGTCAAGCCGGTGTGATGGGATTCTTCGCCGGCCTCGACCTCCGCGCGCTGGGTCCTCTGGGCCGGCTCACCGTGCCCGGCCAAACGCCCTGGATCCGCTACCCGCTGTCGCTGCTGTTGCTGGCCGTTGCCGTGTGGGGCGCGAGCCTCTTGTCGCGGCGGGCGACGGCGCTGGTCGTGGCACTCGCCGCCTACGTCGCGATCGTCACCGTCTGGCCGTTCACACCGGACCGCTTCATGTGGATCCTGGTCCCCTGGGCCGCGGCGTTCGCCGGCCTGGGGATCGTTGCCGCGTATGAGCGCGGACGCGGCTTCCGTGTCGCGGCGATCGTGCTGTCGCTGGTGCTCGTCGCCGGGTACCTGCCGAGGGAAGTGTTGTCGTTGGGCCGCCGCGAGTTCGCTGCCACCGCACGCGATATCAGCCAGCCTGACCGATTGGTCGCTGCCTCCATCGACGCCGGTCTGAGCGCCGACGCGGTAATCGCCGCCGAAGGAGAGGCGATGATCTACCTGTACACGGGTCGCACCGCCGTTCCGAACTCCCTGTTTCGGTGGAAAGGCCGGGCAATCGAATACTTCCCGGTCGATGACGTGCGTCGCTTCTTCTGCGAAACCGGAGTCACCCACATTTCGCTGTCGGGTCCCGCATCCGAAGGCGCGCCAGTCGTGAAAGCGCTCTCCGAGCAGGCGGACAGCATCGTGCGGCCCATCTTCAGAATGACAGGAGGGCCGGCGTTATTCCGTTTCGTATGCCGCGCCTGACCGGACGCAGCGTCACCGTGATCGCGGCCCTGGTCGCGTGCCTGGTCTACGCCAATTCGCTCCGGAACGGCTGGGCCGGTGACGACCCGCTCGTCATCGTTCAGAATGCGCGCACCCACAGCGTGGCCGCCGCGATCTACGCACGGTTTCTGCCCTACTGGCCTCCTCCCTGGCAGGGTGCGGGCACCTATCGGCCGCTGACCATTCTTACCTACGGGCTCAACTGGCCGATGGCAGACGGAAGACCGTGGGTGTTCCATCTGACCAACGTTCTGATCCATGCGGCAGCAACGGCGCTCCTCGTGCGCATCGCCCTGCTGTGGCTCCTGCCGGCGGGCGCGCTGGCAGCCGGAATTCTCTTCGCGGTTCACCCGGTCCACGTCGAAGCCGTCTCCAACGTGGTCGGCCGCGCCGAGCTGCTGGTTGCCGCCGGGCTGTTCGCCGCGGTGCTCGCCGCGCGGCGGTATCGTCAGGCGGGCGGGCGGCGTGGGGCGCAGGGCTGGCTCGCGGTCACCCTCGCGGTGGTGGCGATGTCACTGCTCAGCAAGGAACATGGGGTAATCGCGGTGGCGGTCCTGGCGGTGGATCATCTCCTGGATCGCCGGCCGGCGCCGCAAAGCATGACACCGTTGTATCTCGGTGTGACCGCAGTGACGCTGACCTGGTTCTACCTCTGGAAATCGGTCGCCGGTCTCTACGTGGCCGGCGGCGCCACCACGGCGATGTACGGCATGTCCACCACCGAGCGGTGGATGACGATGCTGCCGGTCCAGCTCGACGTCTTGCGACTCCTGGTCTGGCCGCTGGATCTCTCTTCCGACTACAGCCAGCAGACCGTCTCGCTGCAGAGTCACCTGACCGCGGCGGGCGTGATCGGCCTGGCTGCCATGGCGTCCGTCGTCGCACTCGGACTGCTCCTGGCCCGGCGCTTGCCCGCCGTCGCGTTCGGCATCCTGATCGCGGCCGGAAGCTACGCCCCGACCTCGAATTTCTTTTTCATGTCGGGCGTCGTCCTGGCCGAACGAGCGCTCTACATCGCGGTGATCGCGCCGGCTTTCGTGCTCGGCTGGGCCGTGGATCGGAGCCTCCAGCGGCCCTACCGCAATCTTCTCCTGGTCGCGCTGGGGCTTGCCCTTCTCGTTTTCACCGTGGAGAGCTGGACCCGCACGCCGTTCTGGCAAACACCGCAGACCACCATCATCGAGGACGCCGGCGATCACCCCGAGAACTATCGCGTGCGGCTGCATCTGGCCGATCTGATCGCATCGAAGGGCGACACCGCGCGCGCGCTGGCGGAGTATCTGGCCGCGGAAACGCTGGCGGAGCGGGATCCATTCCTCGCGTTGTTCGTGGTGAATAGCGCGATCGCCCTCCGGCGCTACGACCTGGCGATTGAGCGAGCGCAGCGAGCTCATCAGCTCGCACCGAATGATGCGCGGCCCCTGCGATGGCTGGTTCAAGCCGCGCTGGCCGCCGGGCGGGGCAATGCCGCCGTTGCCACCGCGCTCGACGCCGCCATCGCCCATCCCACCTCCGCCGGCCACGTCGGGGCGTATGTGATGGCCCTCGAGCACACCGCCGCTCCGCCGGTGCGGCGGCTTCTGGCCGCCGCCACGGCCGACTGGCTCACCGGCCATTTGGTTCAGTCCTCTGCCCGCCTGGATTCGGCGAGCGTCGAGCTGGGCCGGCTGCGCGGTGCTCCGATCGTGTGCCAGGAAATGGTGGTCTTGCGGGGGACGCTCGAGGGGCTGCGGCCCTCGCTAGTTGAAAGACTGCTCGTGAAAATGCGGGATGGCGGCCTAGACTGTGGCTCCAGCCTCGGGAAAGTTGGCTAAGGCATTGAAATCAAACAATTAAGCTCCCTGTCTTGCGTCTTCCCTCATGCCGTGCAAAAGACCCCATCTGTGGACCCGATTTCGGTCCTGTCTGCGGCCTCATGTTCCGCGCTAACCACTTGCTTTCCAGCACGTTAGCAAAGGTCCTACGTTATAGGGCATAGAGCTTGCTCTCCGTCGGGACGGCGCGGCAGTTCTGGGACCCCAGGGCTCGCCGAGACGCGACACCACCAGAACGTCTAGGAAGGAAAGGAAGGGATTCGCATGAACCGCAAGGGCTTCACGCTGATCGAGCTTCTGATCGTGGTCGTGATCATCGGCATTCTGGCCGCGATCGCGATTCCGAAGTTCGCGAACACGAAGGAGAAGGCGTATCTCGCCACCATGAAGTCGGACCTCCGTAACATGATTACGGCGGAGGAGTCCTACTTCGGTGACAACACGGCCTACACCACGTCGTTGCCCGCGACGATGTACGCGACCTCGACCGGTGTCACCGGCCCGACCATTACGGTCGCCGGCTCGGACGTGACCGCGTGGGTGGCTCATACCCAGACCACCCGTACCTGCGCGATCTACATCGGCACCACCGCGCTGGCCCCGGCCACCAAAGAGGGCGAGCCGAAGTGCACTTGATCCTGCAGTGAGAAGTTAGAAGTAAGAAGTAAGAAGGGGGTCCAAACCTGGGCCCCCTTCTTACTTCTCACTTCTTACTTCTTGCTTCTCACGTTTTACTTTGGGGTGTGCGTCGCTCCTGGGGAGTGATCGAACCCGGCCGCCGGCCCAGCCTTCGGCGGGAAGTGTTGTTGGGACTCTCGCTCCTGGCAGCGGCCGCGCTTTCGGTCGCTGTGATCTCGGCCCTGCTGGCCGCTCCGGCGGATCCGGGCTATGCAGTGGCCGGATTGGTCGTGCTGATCATCGCCGACGTTGCGGTGGTGGTGCTGTTCGGCCGCTATCTGGTGGAGCGCTTCGTTCTGCGTCCCATGACGGCGCTCACCGGGGCCGTGGCCGAGATCGCGAGCGGCGATCTGCAGCGCCGCGCGCCCGAGGCGGAGACCAGCGATTTCACCGAATTGGCCGCCAAATTCAACCAGATGACCGAGCTGCTGCTCGACGCGCAAAGCCAGCTAGTGCGCGCCGAAAAACTGGCGAGTATCGGCCGCCTCGCCGCGGGCGTCGCCCACGAAGTGGGCAATCCGCTGGCGGCCATTGGCTCGTACGTGGAAGTCCTGCGCCAGCGGGGAACCGAGCCCGAAGTGCTGGCTGCAATGGCCCGTGAATGCCAACGTATTGACCGCATTGTCCGGGGACTGCTCGAGTATGCGCGTCCCAAGGAAGAGCAGGCGGTCGCGGTCGAGGTGTCCGGGGTCGTTCGCGGCGCCGTGGACTTGCTGCAGCGACAAGGAGCGTTGAAGGGCGTGGCTCTCCGGTTCGAGATCGAGGACCGCGCGCTGCCGGTCCCGGCGCGATTTCACGACCTGGAGCAGGTCATGGTCAACCTCCTGCTGAACGCCCGTGACGCCGCCCCGGACGGAACGATTACCGTGGGCGTCCAATCGTGGGTCTTCGATCCGTCCAGCGTGCCTCGCACGCGGCGCACGGATTCCGAGGTCCGCGCCGGAGTCCCCGCGAGACCTCACCCGCGACCGCACCCGTTGCCCCAGTCCCGGCGTCCATTCCGCACCGACCTCGAGCCGGGCGCTGCCGGCGTTCTACTCTACGTCGCCGATTCGGGGCCCGGCGTTCCGCCGGACGATCGCGAGCGCATCTTCGACCCGTTTTTCACCACCAAGGAACCGGGGGCCGGTACCGGATTGGGCCTCGCCATCGTCCAGCGCATCGTGCACGAGCTGGGTGGACTGGTCTGGGTGGATGAAGCGCGCGAGGGAGGGGCGGCATTCAAGATCTTCCTGCCAAACAAGCCGCCGCGCGCTAAGTCGGCGGATCGGCGGGTCGGCGGGTCGCCCGGTCCCGTCTCCAGCCACCCGCC
>JACQVB010000039.1 GCA_016209985.1 Gemmatimonadota bacterium
ATCGGCGCCGCCTTCGGCCTTCGGGTGGGGCAGGTTGGCGGCCCTTACGAGACCGAGGGCGGGATCTACTTTGTGCAGCCGGTAGCCAAGAAACTGGCGGACAGCACCAAGTTCGCGAGTCAGCTCGACCGCGAGCGTCTGCAGGTCATACAGGCGGCACGCCAGGACCGCGTTCGCCAAGTCCTAGCCGCGCTCCGGGAAGATGCCAAGGTGACCGACCGGCGTAAGGAGCTGGAAAAGGCGCAACGGGAAGCGGAAGAGAATGCGCAGGATCAAGTGCCGCAGCAGCTACCGTGATAGCGGACACGACGCCACGACTGCGTCGGCAAATCAACTGAAAGGGGCATCGGATGTTGCTTCCGATGCCCCCTTTTTATTTGTGCCGTGGTCCCGATCCGCCGTGGTCCCGTTCCTACTGGCTGAGTTTCTTCGGCTCTCCCGAGCGGTTCGACGCCTGATCGAGTTGGCGACTTGCCGCTGGAGGCGGCAACTCCTCCCGGTCCGCGCCGCCTTCGATGCTGCTCTGCACATCCTTCAGGCTGCGTTTGAACTCCCGGATGCCCTTCCCCATGGCCGCACCCACCTCCGGCAGCCGCTTGGCGCCGAAGACGAGCAGCACAATGAGGGCGATAACGAGGAGTTCCGGAAAACCGATATTTGGCATAGTCGCCTCTCTAGTACTGTTCTACTCCATTCAGAATACGCAGAAACTCCAATATACACAACGATTTGGACTGCCCTAGAAGAGCGACCGAGCCAGCAGATAGGCCAGAATAACCCCCACGATCGCCAAGAGCGAGACTTCCAGACCGATGGGGCCGAGCGTCACGTTGAAGATCAACAGGTCGAGATGGGCCGGTCCCAGCGCGGGGGTCACGGTCCAGGTGAAGAGCTCTTTGGCCGGCCCCGGAGGCAGAAACCGCCGGAGCAACGCCGAGAGAAAGCCGCCCAGGATGAACCCCACGGTGAGAACGCCGGCGTAGAACATCGGGCGACGGGGACCGATGGCCACGGTCTAACTCCGGCGCTCGATGGCGTAGACCAGGCAATCGCGGAGTGCGTCGCGCGCGGGGCCGGAGGGGACGGCGTCCAGCTCCGTTTCCGCTTGCAGCGCCAGTTGCTGCGCCCGCTCGTGGGCTGCGGCCAAACCGCCGCGCGCCTCGACCGCGGCAATGACCGAATCGATCAGATCATCGGGAGGCGCCGGGTCGGCCATGAGACGCTCGACCAGCTTTCGATCCTCGCTCGACAGCCGGGGCAAGGCCGCGATCAGCGGTAGCGTGATCTTGTGCTCCCGCAGGTCCAGCCCGGTGGGCTTTCCGGTGATCGATGCCGACCCGTTGTAGTCCAGCAGGTCATCGGTGATTTGAAACGCCATGCCCAGGAACATTCCATAGCGCTTGAGGGCCTCGCGCGAGGCGTCCCCGGCTGACAAGGCGCCCAGCTCGCAGGCGCCCGACATGAGCGATGCGGTCTTGGCACGGATGAGATGCTCGTAATCTTCTTCCGAGTACTCCAGCACATCGTGGGCGCTCAACTCCCGCATCTCGCCCACCGTCATGTCGTTGGTCACCTGCGCCATCACCCGCAACGGCTCGATGTCGTTCCCCTCCACCAGCTCGACGATCGCGCGGGAGTAGAGGTAGTCGCCCATGATCACGGCGACCTGATGGCTGAACAGGGCATTGATCGTGGGCTGGCCGCGTCGCAGCACGGAGTGATCGACCGAGTCGTCGTGGACCAGCGTCGCGAGATGGATCAGCTCGACCACCGCCGCGAGGCTCACCTCACGGGGGCCGATCGTTCCGGTGGCCTGCGCCGAAAGCAACACCAGGGTGGGCCGGAACATCTTGCCCTTCATCCGGAGCAGGTGCTCGTTCACTTCTCCAATGATCGGGAAATCCGCGGCGATGACGCGTCGAAGCTCGTCGAGCACCAGATCGAGGTCACGGCGCACCGACTGCTGAATGCCGGGAAGCGTGACCGGAGCGAGCTGGAAGGGCATGGCTACCTGCCCGCCTTGGCCAGCGTCTTCACCCGGTTGCTCACGTCCTGGAAGCGGATGTCGAGCGCAAACACGCGCTGGTAGTTCGTCAGGGCCTCGCCCATCTTGCCCTGTTCTTCCTCAGAACGACCCAACCAATAGAGGAGGCCGATCTTGTTCTCATCGCTGCCGGGGTCCTGCTCGATGGCGCGGCGCAACACGGTCGCGGCGACCGCCGGCTGCCCCTTCTCGAAGAAACAGACCCCGAGCGACTCGGCGGTGCGGATACGCATGTCCTGGCTGCGCAGGGCTTTCTGGAACTCGGCAATGGCTTCGTCCAGCAACCCCATTTCCTTGAACGCCACACCCAGGTCGTAATGCGCCTGGGAATCGTCTTCGCCCAGCGTTGCGTCGATGCCCTTCTTGAACTGGTCCAGCATGTCCTTGAAGTCGCGCTCTTCGTCGCCGGTCGGTTCTTCATCCTGAATCCGGAGGCGGGTGTCCTTCGGTCCCTCGTCGTCACCCATGATGAATTCGCCGAGATTCACGAAATCGCCGGCGGCGGGCGCGGCGGGGGCGGCCGGCGCCTTGGCGCTGGGCTTCGGCGGGGGCGGCGGCGCTGGCTCCAACGTGCTGAGCGCGGAGACGGCGCGCTGGTTGCCGGCATCATGCTCCAGCACACGCTGGTAGACCGTACGCGCCCGATCCATTTCGCCGGAACGGAAGAACGCGTCCGCCAGCTCGAGATAGGCGTTGATCAGGTTGGGCTTGTCGCCCAACCGGAACGCGTACTCGACCCGTTTCTGGTGATGGCGAATGCTGTTGGGATCCAGGCGCAAGATTTCATCCACCAGGTCCTGGGCGCTCTGCCACTCCTCACGCGACTCCCAGGTGCTCATGGTGATGTCCAGTTCCTGCAGACCACGCTCGCGCTCGCCGCTCTCGATCAGCGCTTCGGCCAACGCCCGATGGCGGGACGGGTCGTCCGGATCATCGGCGACGGCCCTTTCGAGATCCGGGATGCCGGGCGGCGCGGTAGTCGTCTCGGCGCCGAGGTCCACCTCGAGCGCGTCCGCACCGAGGAAATCAGTCGGTGGGGACAGATCCGCAGCCGTAGGCTCGCCCACCGAGGCCAGGTCCAGCTCGGGAACGTCGAGCGAGAGTCCCTGCAAATCGGCCGCGCCCAGATCGAGCCCTCCTGCCGAGACGTCCGTGACATCCATCAGCGGGATGTCCGCCGCCGCTCCGGGTTCCGAGACCGCGGTCGGCTCGAGACCCAACGGAGCGGCGGTATCGAGTTCCTCGACCTGATCGGTTCCCGCGCCAGTGGTTTCGAACTGAACCGACGAGCGCTGGATTCCCAGATCCGGTTCCGGCTCGGGCTCTGGGGCCGGCGGTGGCGGCGGTGGCGCTTTGGCCGCCGGGGCGGGCGCAGGCTTGGGGGGCGGTGGCGGCGGCGGCGCCGGCTTTGCCGCGGCCGGCTTCGGTGCGGCAGACGGCTTCGGTGGTGCGGGAGCCTCGTCCAGATCCAGGAAGACGAGATCGTGCGACTTTTGGCTCTTGGGCGCAGCCTTCGCTTTGGGATCAGTCTCGGGATTGTAGTCGGGATCGATCGCCTTTATCTGCGTGAGTGTCGCTCGTGAGCGACGTTCATCTCCCTGGGTTTCAGCATACAGCTTTGCCAGTTGTTCGCGCGCTTCGTCAGTGCGGGCCGCCGCCTTGAGCTGCTCGGCCAGCATCAGACGGATTTCTCCGTTGTCGGGCGAGAGGTCGGCGAATTCCTTCAGCGCCTTGAACGCCTGATCCAGCTTGCCCGCCTGCTGCATCCGGGAGGCGTACTCGAGGAAGTGCTGTTTCGCTTCGCTCGCGAGCCCGCGCTGCACCATGAGCTGGGCGAGCCTGAGGTAGATGTTGGTCCGACCGGGCGCGACCCGGAGAATCTTGTTGCACATCGCGATGGCGTTGTTGGCAAACCCGCCATCCGCATAGCGGTTCATGGCACGTTCCCAGACGTCGGCCGCGTCAGGAGTCTTACCCAGCTTCTGGTAGAGGTCTCCCACCTTGTTGAACAGCGGCAGTTCGGCATCCAGCTCGGCGCCTTCGAGCCCGTCGAGAATCTCCCGGTACGTCTCGATGGCCTTATCCGGGCTTTTCGCTTCGAGCTGTCGCCCTTTTTCCTTGAGCTTTGCGACGTTCAGAGGCGGACCTCGACGGTTAGACGGTTAGACGGTTGGACGGCTGGATCTCTTGTTGGCATTGGTCGGCCACTGATGCCGTCAGGTGAGCGCTGCCGTCACCACCAACCGTCCAACGGTCCAACCGTCCAACCGTCTAAGTTTTTCAGCCGGCGAAATTTACGGGCAGCCCACGTAGGTGACAAGCGGCGCCGCCGACCCACACTCGCTGCACCAGATTCACCCCATACCAGTATGGTAACTCGCGCCAATCCTCCATGGCTGCCAGGACGAGATCGGCTCGGAAGCCGGGTGCGATCTGGCCTCGAGTCTCCGCCTGTTGGAGCGCTGCCGCGCCATTCACCGTGATCGCGATTACCGCCTCCGAGGGACGGAGACCCATCTGGGAGACGCCGAGCATCGCCATGAGTGGCAGGCTGACCCCGGGCGAGCTTCCCGGATTGAAGTCGGTGGCGAGAGCCACGGCAGCCCCCGCAGCGATCAACTGGCGGGCCGGCGCGCGGGCGGTCTTTCCCAGGAAGAGCATGGTCCCCGGAAGCAGCACCGCGACCACGCTGCTTTGACCGAGGGCCGCGATCCCGGCCGGCGAAATCGCCGCGAGATGATCGGCGCTGGTGGCGCCCAGCTCTGCCGCCAGCTCGGCGCCTCCCGAGCCGTCGATTTCGTCCGCGTGCAATTTGAGAGCGAGGCCGTGTTCGCGAGCCGCCCCCAAGATCCGGCGCGACTGCTCTACCGTGAACACCCCGGGCTCGCAAAAGACGTCGCAAAAACGCGCGACCCCCTGTTGCGCGACGGCAGGCAGCATTTCGTCCACCACGAGGTCGACATACTCCTCCGGCCGAGAACGAAACTCCGGCGGCACCTCGTGCGCGCCCAGAAATGTTGCGATCACCGACGGTGGACTTCGAAGCGCGCCGATTGCCGCCAGCTGGTCGAGCTCGGATTGGACCGAGAGCCCGTACCCGGACTTGATCTCTACCGTCGTGGTGCCGCTGGCCAGCAGAGCCCGAAGCCGAGTCTGGGCCAGCTTGGCCAGATCGGGCCGGGAACGGGAACGGACATCTCGCGCCGACGATAAAATGCCACCACCCGCCGCAGCGATCGCCTGGTAGTCGGCGCCCTGCGAGCGCAGCTCGTGCTCGGCCAGGCGAGGCGCTCCAAACAGAGCATGCGTATGGGCGTCGACGAAGCCGGGAAACAGCACGCCTTCCACTGGTTCTACGCGCGCCCGACCCCCGCGCCGCCGAAGTTCACGATATGGTCCCACCGCACGAATCATCCCATCGTCCCCCACCAGGACCGCACCGTCGGCGATGACCTCCAGCTCGACCATTTCCGGTCCCCGACGCGCGCGCGCCGGTCCGCGACAGGTGACCACTTGGGCCGCGCCGGCGAGAAGCGTGCTCAGTCGCGCGCCTCTCCCATCGGGATTCTCAGACCGTGAGCCTGCGCCGTGGCAATGGCCTCGGGATACCCGGCGTCGGCGTGACGGATCACGCCGATTCCCGGATCGTTGGTGAGGACGCGCTCGAGTCGCCGGGCTGCTTGCTCGGTGCCGTCCGCGACGATCACCTGTCCCGCATGGAGCGCATTGCCGATTCCCACTCCCCCACCGTGATGGAACGACACCCACGAGGCGCCGGAGGCGGTGTTGAGCAGCGCATTGAGGATGGGCCAGTCGGCGATGGCGTCCGAGCCGTCGCGCATGCCTTCGGTTTCCCGATACGGAGATGCCACGGACCCGGTGTCGAGGTGATCCCGCCCGATCACAATGGGCGCCGAGATTTCACCGCGTTGGACTGCGTCGTTCAGGGCGAGCCCGAAACGCGCGCGGTCGCCCATCCCCAGCCAGCAGATCCTGGCCGGGAGACCTTGAAACTTGACTCGCTCGCGCGCGAGACGGATCCAGTTGATCAGATGCTCATCGTGGGGGAAAAGCCTGAGCACGATATCGTCTGTGCGATACAGGTCTTGGGCGTCTCCCGAAAGCGCGACCCAGCGGAAGGGCCCCTTGCCCTCACAGAACAGCGGACGGATGTACTCCGGCACGAAGCCAGGAATCTCGAACGCGTCGCGGACCCCGGCTTCCGCCGCCTGCGCGCGGATGTTGTTTCCGTAATCGAAGGTGATGGCACCGCCCTGCTTGAGCGCCAGCATGGCGCGCACGTGCTCCGCCATGGAATCGAGCGCGCGCTTCACGTAGTCGGCGGGGTCGGAGCGTCGCAGGTCCAGCGCGGCGGAGAGCGTCAGACCCGCCGGGACGTAGCCGTTCAGCGCGTCGTGGGCGGAGGTCTGATCGGTGAGTACGTCCACCTGGTAGGCGCGCCTCGCCATTTCGGGCAGAATGTCGGCGCAATTGCCCAGCAAACCAACCGAGCGGGCACGGCCATCCCTGCGCGCCTTCTGGACCAGCGCCCAAGCTTCGTCCAGGGTATTCACCGCCTCATCCAGGTAGCCGGTCTCGAGCCGGCGACGGATTCTCGCGGGATCAACCTCGATCCCGAGAAACGCCGCGCCATTCATCGTGGCCGCGAGTGGTTGCGCTCCTCCCATGCCTCCCAGCCCACCGGACACGATGGCCCGCCCGACCAGCGAGCCGCCGAAATGACGGCGGGCGACGGCCGCGAACGTTTCGTAGGTGCCCTGGAGAATTCCCTGGGTTCCAATGTAGATCCAGCTTCCCGCGGTCATCTGGCCGTACATCGTAAGGCCGGCCCGCTCCAGCTCGCGAAACTGCTCCCACGTCGCCCACCGTCCCACCAGGTTCGCGTTGGCGATGAGAACCCGCGGAGCGTCCTCGTGCGTCCCGAAAACGCCTACCGGCTTGCCCGACTGTATGAGGAGCGTCTGGTCGTTTCGCAGGTCACGAAGACTGGCGCAGATCGCGTGAAATGCCTCCCAGCTCCGGGCCGCCCGCCCGGTACCGCCGTAGACCACCAGGTCGTCAGGGCGCTCGGCGACGTCCGGATCGAGATTGTTGCTCAGCATGCGCAGCGCCGCTTCCTGCACCCAACCCCGGCAGGAAATCGTCCGACCGCGCGCCGCGCGCACCGGTGGATGCTTCAAACCAGGCTCCCCGCGGCGACTGCTGCGGTGACGCGCTCGATATCGGGGGTGAGCGGACGATCGCCGTCGAGCGGCGGCACCAGCTCACGGACCCGTCGGTAGACCCGCTCGACTCCGCGGCCGGGCCTGAGGGGCTTGAGGAATTCCAGACCCTGGGCCGCGCAGATCAGCTCCGCCGCCACCACCCGCTGCGCGTTCGCCAGGACCCGGCGGGCCTTGAAAGCGGCGGCCATCCCCATAGGGACGAAGTCTTCCTGGTTGGCGTCGGTGGGAATCGACTGAACGCTGGCCGGCGTACAGAGGGTGCGAGACTCGGCGACCAGCGACGCGGCCGTTATCTGAATCATCATGAGGCCCGACTGCAGCCCGGGTTGCCGGGTGAGAAACGCCGGCAGGCCTTGCGAGAGGTCGGGATTCACCAGCCGCTCGATCCGTCGTTCGGCAATGCCGGCCAGCGTGGTGAGCGCAATGGTGAGAATGTCGAGTGCCAGGGCCACTGGTTGGCCGTGGAAATTTCCGCCGGAAAAAATGGCCCCGTCGATCACCAGTGGATTATCGGTCGAGGCGTTCAGCTCGATATCGATCACCCGCCCCGCGAATTCGATGGCGTCCCATACGCTCCCCAGAACCTGCGGCGTGCATCGCAAGCTATAGGCGTCTTGTACCCGCGGATCGCCGGTGCGGTGCGACTCTCGGATTTCGCTGCCGGAGAGCAGCTCTCGCAACAATGCCGCCGACTGCAGTTGGCCCGGGTGCGGGCGGGTCCGGTGCAGGCGCTCGTCGAACGGATCGGGTGTGCCGCGCAACGCTTCGAGGCTGGTGGCCGCGGCCCCGTGCGCCGTGCGCCAGAGATTGCGAGCGTCGTGAACCATCAGCGCCAGGATTGCGGCCTGAGCCTGCGTTCCGTTGATGAAAGCGATGCCTTCCTTGGCCTCGAGCTCGATCGGCTCGATGCCGGCAGCGCGCAGGGCGGTCGCCGCCGCCACCCGCCCACCCGGGGCCGCGGTCTCCACCTCCCCTTCCCCGATCAGCACCAACGCCAGGTGCGACAGAGGAGCCAGGTCGCCGCTCGCGCCCACGCTCCCCTGCTCCGGCACGATCGGGTGGATCCGGCCGTTCAGCAGCGCTACCAAGCGCTCGGGCAGCACGGGGCGGACGCCGCTGGTCGGCTTGATCAGCACGTTGGCGCGCAGCAGCATGAGCGCGCGAACGAAGTCGGTGGGCAGAGGATTGCCGACCCCGGCTGCATGACTCAGGATGAGATTGCGTTGAAGCTGCTTCAGATCGGCGGGAGAGATTCGGACGTGAGCGAGCTTGCCGAAACCGGTATTGACGCCATATACCGGTTCATTGGCGGCCAGGGCCTTTTCCACTGCCGCGCGACCCGGCGCCGCGCGAGCCACCGCCGCCTTGCTCACCGTGACCGCGGCCATCCCCCGGGCGACCGCCGCTACCTGGTCAACGGTGAGAGATGCACCGTCCAGCTCGACACCGCGAGACATGGTGGAATATAGACGTGAAGCACGGCAGGACGGGATAACGGCATGGACCCAGTCATGCACCCGGCGGTCAATGCCGTTATGCCGTCGTGCCGTGGTCTTGTCGCTTACTTCTGAATCACCGTCACCCCACCCTCGTAGTCATTCACCCCCCCGCCCACTCGCAATTCCGGATTACCCGGATCCGTCTGATAGCTCCAGTCAAAGATCACGTAATCCTTTGACGCGTGACCTATCCGCAGCCCGCCGAAGCGCGCGTATTGATCGCCGCCCGACATCTTGAAGACATAGCCCCAACCGGCCACCGCCTCGATCGCCGTGGTGGAAAACGCGTTGTCGGCCGGTGCGACGTCGATCGACGTGAGATCGCTGATCGGCGCGTTCCCATACTGTGCGACTCTCGTCGGCGTCGGAGTGGTGCGGACCGGCTTGAGCCATACCCGGTTGCTCGCATCTACCTCGATGCGAAAGTCGATGTCCGTCCGATTCCCGTCCGCGACGATGCCCAGCTCGAGTGGACCCACTTTGCCGTCGCCGTTGGCGTCCTGCCAGAACCGGAATCCGGCTCTGGTGGGATCCACGCTGAAGGGGTACATGAGGATGTTGCGCGCATCCGGCCGCGGCGTGTCCGCGCGCAGCGGCGACCAGAGGCTCTCAAAACCTTCCTGGCTCTCGGCCGAGACCGCAAAGCAGCGCGGTACCCCATTGCTCATGTTGGTCGCCAGGAACTCGGAGGAGACCGTGGTCCCTTCGATTGACCAGCTGGTGCCGCACAGGTTCTGGTCCAGGGAGTACGATGTGCTGTACACGCGATACCAGCGAAACCCGCTCGGCCGTGTGGTGAAGGCGTTGTCCGCCCACGCCAGGTGCACGGCACCATTCAGGCTGATGCTGGTCAGCGTGGCCGGCGCCGGCAAGCGCAGGCGCTCATCGATTCTGACGGTGTTGCTCCTCGCACTCTCGCGGTTGTTGTCGAGGTAGGCCGTCACGTAGTAGTCCAGATCGGGCTTGCCCACGTCGTGAAAGGTGGTGGACGTGGTCGAGGCCCGGAGGTCGAACGGTGCGCCGTCGGTCGCACGCGAATACACCCGGTACACGGAGAGCCGGCTCTCGTTCACCGGGTCCCATTCCAGCAGCAACCCCGCAGGCGCTTGCGGATCACCGCTGGCATCCAATCGATAGGTCAGGTTCCCGGGGGACTCGATATCTGGAGCCGTCGCCCGATCGCACGCCAGAAGTGCGAGTGCCGCGCTCGGTATCAACCAATGCAGCCTGAACATGGGACGCTCCGAAAAGTGGTGTTCGACCGGGAGGAAAGCAGGGACTGTGCCACGGGCGCCACAACCTAATACCTTGTAGTGCAATGAGTTAGACGTACCGTTCTAGCAACGGGTGTCCCAATAAGAGGACGTGACGCGGGGACGGGCACGCGGCCGCTTCGGCCCCTCTATCTGTTCACGGTCCGCTGATCGTATTGGAACTTGATCGCTTGTTGATCGAGCAAAGTGATGAAGAAGTTGAACCCGAAGTTCCCATTCGGGGTTTTGACGAACGCAAAGGTCGCGTGCCAGCGCCGCAGATCCCTTTCCAGCCGGAGATCGTGCTGCCCGAACTCGCCGGCCGTGATGTTGTACTGCGTATTCCAGGTCACCGACCATCCCGGCGTGGGCGAGAAGGCGAATCCCATGATCACGCTCCGATTGCCCGTTTGACCGACGCGCGTCGTGTCCGGGCGCTGCCGCTGGTCTTCGAAGTCCACGGTGGCCATGAACTGCCGTCTCGCGGTGGTTGGCGGAACGGTACCGAGCCGGTTGAGACCTCCCAGTCCGGTGCCCACCGGTCCGCCGAGGCGTTGGGGAACCCCTCGCATGGTAGTATCCGCATCCTGCGGCAGGCTGGCGGCACTGCGCGCGTCCCGCCTGCCGGTCAGCAGGCCGGCGAGACCCCGCACCGTCGCGCCCGAGATGGTGAACCGCGCGGAAACATTGGTCAAGAAAGGGCTGAACCGGATCGAATCGTACCCCACGGGTCCATCCCAGAGGTCGTGCGACATCGCCAGGGAAAACCCCGGCAGCAGGTCACTGCTCAACTGGTTGCTGAGCTGCTGGGTGGTCCACCCATTGCGGCCCGGCAGTTTCGCCTGCTCGAAGTTGTACTGAATCTGCGTGGTCTGGATGCTCAGCAGCTTGATCTTCCGCGCCTGCGCGCCGGAAGAGGAGTCTTCCGGGGGCTGGCGAAACTTGCCTTCGAACGTCTGGGACAGGCCTAGCGATATCAGTTGGGAGCGCGGGCTCTGCCGTTGTGGGCTCCTTCCCGTGGGGTCCAATGCGCGCGCATATGCTTCGGGGACTTTGGCCGGCGGCGCGTAGCTCCAGGTGAGCGAAGGCGAAACCGAGTGCCGGATGCGGGAGAGCGGCCCGATCCCGGGGAAAAAGCCGAAAAGCGCGGGCGAAATCGATGCCGCGAACGACAGGCGCTTGCCCTGAGTCACGAACGCGCCGCCCGAGTTGCGATTCCGCAGGGCGAACGCACCCCCGGTCGAGTTCTGGATTCCGACCGAAGGCTGCAGTTTCCAGGTCGACGAGAAGAGGGTGGGAAGGGAGAGCTGGGTATTCCAGTCTAGCGCGGTGTTGAAATCCTCCCCGTAGAATCGGGTGATGGTGCGGGAGCTGTCCGCGGGATCGGGAAAACTGACCGAGCTGCGGCGGTCGTTGTACGAGTGGGCGACGCTCCCATTCAGCGGAATGCTCCAGCGGCCGAACCGGAACGGCGTGCCGATCTGCATGCTGGTGTTTTCGGTCGTGGCAAAGAGGGAATCGGTCCTGGGGATCCCCAGCTCGGGGGGCCGGCTCAATGTGCCCGCGAACTGATGCGACGTGCGATCGTTGCTGAAGTTGAACGACGGTGACCAGGTGATGCTGGGCGACAGATTGACGGGGGCGGGCGAAACGCTCACCGTCGGAAGCGTCAGGGTTACGACGCCGCTGGAAAGCTCCTGCCCGCGGTTCCCGCCCAGGGTCACCGTGCCCCACCCGTACTGTTTGCTGAAGTTCGCG
>JACQVB010000265.1 GCA_016209985.1 Gemmatimonadota bacterium
CCACTGAGCCGGGTGGCGCGCGCGATCGAGCGGAACGAAACCGCCGGGCTGATGAAGGTCGTGGTCGATGCCGAGACCAGTCGCATTTTGGGCGCAGCGATTCTCGGGACTGGCGGTGGCGAGTTGGTTCAAACGTTGATGGCCCTGATGATGGCAGACGCGCCCTGGACGCTGTTCCGCCAGGCCGTCTTCATCCATCCCACGATGACCGAGGGCTTCTTCGCCCTGATGGAGAGCGTCAAATAGGCGCCGGGAACTTAAACCCGGCTCACGGCCTTGTCCCTGTGCATGGCCGACCAAGCCGATAAACGAGAGAAGGACCGGCGTTTCCAGGAAGCGGCGCTGAGCTGCCTGCCGGACGTGGCCCGCTTCGCGCTCTCGCTCACTCGCGATGAGCCGGACGCGGACGATCTGGTTCAGGAGACCTATCTCCGGGCGTACCGAAGTTGGGACACCTTCGAGCCGGGGACCGAGTGCCGCGCGTGGCTATTCACCATTTGTCGCAACGCGTTCTATCGTATGCACAAACGCGAGGAACGTACGGTCCAATGCGATGATGCGGAGCTGGAGTCGCTCGCGGCGGCCGCGGTTCATTCCTCGGCCGAGCATGCGGGTTTTGGCGATGTCTTTGCCCGGGCCGACCTCCATGAGGCGCTCGAGCAGGCCCTCAACGAATTACCAGATCAGTTTCGGGAGGCGGTAGTGCTGGTCGACGTGCAGGATCACTCGTATGAAGACGCCGCAACGGTGATCGGAGTGCCGATCGGCACTGTCCGGTCCCGCCTGTACCGCGCCCGGCGGCTTCTGCAAGAGAGGCTGCTCACCTATGCCAAGGACGCGGGCATAGCACCCAAGGAGGGGCCGTCTGGCCTGGAGCGTAATCCATGAAACCCATGCTGGATTGTGACACCGTGATGAGACAGCTCTGGGCCTACTTGGATCAGGAGCTGACGGAAGACCGCATGGAGGCGATCCGGGAGCACCTGGCTGTCTGCGCCCGCTGTTTTCCGCAGCTTGAATTCGAGCGGACCTTCCTGGAACAGTTGGGGAAGCTCCGCCGCGAGCACCCGAACCCCCAGACCCTGCGAACCCGGCTGGTCGCCGCCCTGGCGGCGGAGGGGTTCACAGCCTTCTAGCGACTGCCTGTGGCGCTCACCGGCGGGCCGCTGTTGCCTCACGCGGCACCATCATGAGGTGCTCGAGAGGCCAGGTCGTTCTCCAAAAGAAAGGTGCGGATGGCGGGCCGGTCTCTAATGGGCGAGGTGCGCTAGACCGGAATGAACCGGCCCGTCCTGGTCCAGCTTCCGCACCCGCTCCAGTTGCGCGATGACTTCGTGGAGCTCGAAGGGCTTGGTGACATAGGGACAGCCGGTCTCCTCGATGAAGGCCGCGACTTCCGGTCCCAGCACGTCACCGGTCATGAGAATGAACCGATGGGCCAGCCTGTTCCCGCGGGCCGTTAGCGTCCGGAAGAAGTCCATCCCCGAGGCTCCCGGAAGGTGGACATCTGACAACACCGCTTCGAACGATCGCCGTTCCAGCAGATCGAGCGCCGGCCCCACCGCCGCAACGGCGGTAATCTCGAGGCCGCGGGCCTGGAGTAACCGGCCGAGCGACTTCCGAATGGCCGGCTCATCGTCTACCAGAAGGACCGACATCGCTGCGGTGGCAGCGAGGGAAGACGATGTCCTCGGCACGGCGCCGTCCGGTTCCCGTCCATCGCCGGCAATCGGCAAGCGCAGAGAGAATGCTGCGCCGCCCGCCGCCCGATTGGCAGCCGTGAGCTCGCCTCCGTGCGCTCCCGCGACACGCCGCGCGATCGCCAGACCGAGGCCGGTGCCGTCGGCGCCTTTGGTGCTGAAGAAAGGATCGAAGATCCGCGGCAGGTTCGCTTCCGGAATTCCGGGACCGTCGTCCTCGACGACGACCTCGACCCACTTTCCGTGTCGCCGACTGGTGAGCCTCAAGGTTCCTTGTCCATGGGCCTGGTACATGGCTTGCTGAGCGTTGGCCAGCAGGTTCGCCAGGATCTGCTCGATCTCGCCGGAGCTACCGGTGACTGCGGGAAGGGATGGGTCGTGCGCCCGGACGACGGTGATCGAGTGCGCGGCGAACTGCGGTGCTCGGGCTTGAAGTGCGTGCTCGATGAGCTCGCTCAGATCGAGCGACTTGCGGTTTTCCGAACGCTTCCGCACCCGGTCCAGCAACTGCCGCACGATGCCGGCCGCCCGCCTGCTCTCGTGGGCGATCGCTTGCATCGACTCCCGCACCTCCGGTGACACTGACGCCTCGTGATCCATCAGCAGCTCGCCATAGGCCGCGACCGCCGCGAGCGGGTTGTTCAGCTCGTGCGCCACGCCAGCCACCGCCGTACCGAGCTCGCTCAGCGCCTGGCTGCGCCGGTCGGCTTCCTCATGCTGGAGCTCCTGGGTCCGGTCTCGAACGGTGACCAACCAGCCGGTGATCGTTCCCGTTTCGCCGGTGATGGGTGAAGAGCGGATCTCCGCGGGGAACCCGACGCCCGAACCGGATTTCGCCACAGTCTCCCAGCGGCCGGGGGTCTGGCCGGCAATGGCCGACCCGATCAGTTGGTCCGGCATCAGTCCCCCAACCTCACGCCCCAGCAGGTGGCCCCCGTCGGCTTCGAACAGTTTCGCCGCGGCAGGATTGGCATAGCGAACTCGCGCGGTTCCATCTAACAGTAGGATGCCATCGAGTGAGGCGTTCAGCGCGGTGGTCGCGAGCCGCTCAAGCTCTGCGCGCCGGCGCTCCTCCGTCCGGATCCATTGCGCAAAGCCGCTGACGAGCGCCGCGGTCATCCCCACCGCAGTGACCAGGGCCCAGCGGGTAGCCTCATCTGCTCCGTGACCATACCCCGCACCGAAGGTCGCCTCGCCCCACAGCACGCCGGCGGCGCTGGCGAAGACCGCCAGCACCGCTCCCGGAGTGCCCCAGACGTAGGAAGCCCACGCCACCGGAAACACGTGCACGAACCAGAGCAGGTGGGAGGGCGGTCCCAGGGCCGGCCGGAAGATTGGGTGAATAACCGGAACGACGGCGAGAGCCACCGCGAGCAGCTTGGCGGTGCGGGAACGTTTCACCTGGAGCAGGAGCGACTGACCGCGGCCGAGGTGCATGGCCAACCAACTCCTCCGCTGCGGCATAAGTTCCCGCGTGCCGCTGGATATCCCTTCCCGGGAACCAAACCGTGGTTTCGCGACTTGATCGCATGAACGGTCGGTCGTCCCTCGGCCCATTACCCCAGAGAAATGAAAGGAACCTTCGATGTCGAATTTGACGATCACCGAACTATCCGATGCGACCTTCGCTGAGGAGATCGAGCAACACCCCGGGGTCGCGGTGGTCGATTTCTGGGCCGGCTGGTGCGGTCCTTGTCGAATGGTCGCGCCGACGGTAGAAGAACTGGCCGCCGAGTACGCGGGAACAATCAAGGTCGCCAAACTCGACATCGACGCCAATGGGGAGACGCCGCGCCGTTTCGGAATCCGGTCGATTCCCACGTTGCTGTTCTTTCGGAACGGCAAGGTGATCGACACCGTGGTAGGGGCCCTCCCCAAGGCGGTGCTCGATCAGCGATTCCGTGCTGCCGCGGATGGGCAGTAGGAGTGTACTCTCCCAACGGAGGCGGACCTATGCGCACAATCACTCTGGGCGCGGCTCTATCGCTGCTCGCTGTCACGACATCGCTGACCGGGCAGCAGCGCCCGACGTTCGGGCCCAAAGACGGCCCGACGGCTCGCCCCGCCGACCTCGATCGGGTCAAGGTCGGTAGTCCGGCTCCGGAGTTCACGCTCGAGGCGCTGGATGGACCTGCGATCACGCTGTCCGACTACCGCGGCAAGAAGGACGTCATCCTGGTCTTCTATCGGGGCTGGTGGTGACCCTACTGCACCCGTCAGCTCGGCGAGCTGAGAGCGTTGTTGAGCGATGAGCAGAAGCGAAACACGGAGCTGCTGGTGGTCTCGATCGACCCCAAACCCGACCTGCAGAAGATGGCGGACAAGATCTCCAGGGAGGATGGCAGGAAACCGGATTTCCCGTTCCTGTCCGATCCGGGACATCGAGTCATCGATCGCTACGGGTTGCTGAACCTGGACGATCCGCGCGGGATCCCGCATCCGACGACCTATGTCATCGATCGCCGTGGCATCGTGCGCTGGAAATTCACCGAGGTGAACTACAAGGTGAGGCCGACGAACGAGATGATCCTGCACGCTCTTGAAGGACTTCGATGATCCCGGTAGGGAGATCGCCCTTAGTCGGTGGGTGGACGGCAGTCGGCGGTCTGCTGATTGCCGCGGCCTGCGGCCGGGTTCCGGAAGCCGTTGGCGTTGGATCCAAGGCTCCGGAGTTTGAAGCGCGCACCATCGCCGCGCCGGCACAGGCGAAACACCTGGCCGATTATCGTGGCAGCGTAGTACTCCTGAATGTCTGGGCTACCTGGTGTGACCCGTGCCGGGAGGAAATGCCGAGCATCGAGCGCCTGTACCGGGATTTGGGCCCTCGTGGCCTCACGGTCGTCGCCGTGAGCGTCGACGATGGTGGGGCCGAATCGAGTATCCGGGAATTCGTGAAAGAATACGGCCTCACGTTCGAGATCCTGCACGACCCGACCGGCCGCATCATGCAAACCTATCAGATGGTGGGGGTGCCGGGGACGTTCCTGATCGACCGGGGTGGCATCATCCGGCAAAAGACTTTTCAGGAAGATTGGTCCACGGATCAGAACCGTGCGTCGGTTGGCAAGCTCCTGGTGGACAATCAGTGATGCCGGAAGCAATCCATGGATAGTGTTCCCGTCCTCGCGGCGGCCGCGGCCGGCGTCCTCTCGTTCCTGTCCCCCTGCGTTCTCCCGCTGGTGCCCGGCTATCTCTCGTTCGTCTCCGGGCTTTCCTACGCCGATCTCGCCGGCGAGCAATCCGGAACCGGCCCTCGATCCCTGGTGCGGGCGGTGATGCCGAGTGCGGGGGTATTCGTGCTTGGCTTCACCACGATTTTCGTCGCGATGGGGGCCTCGGCTACGACTCTCGGACGGCTGCTCCTGGGCGGGTCCCCGGTGCTCACCCGGATCGCCGGTGCCGTCATCATCCTGTTCGGCCTGCACATCATCGGGGTGATCCGCATCCCGCTGCTGTACCGGGAGAAGCGGATTCACACCGAGACCGCACCACGAACCCTGCTGGGATCCTACGCGGTGGGGATGGCCTTCGCGTTCGGATGGACGCCGTGCATCGGACCCATCCTCGGTGGTGTGCTGACCATGGCCGCCACCCGCGAAACCGTGACCCAGGGTATGGCTCTTCTGACCGTCTACTCCCTCGGACTCGGCGTCCCTTTCCTCGTGGCGGCGCTGGGTGTCAATTACGTGCTCGCCTTCACCGCCCGCTTCCGGCGGCATGTCCGCACGGTGGAAATAGGCGGGGGAGTCCTGCTGGTCCTGGTCGGACTGCTGGTGTTCGCCGACAAGATGACGTGGCTGTCGCAGCAGCTCTCGTTTTTCCGTCGATTCGCGATCTGATCTCAATGGGGTCACGGCCCCGTCGGCCAATCCGGAGTCGTCATGGCGTTCATTCGATACTTGAGCGAAGCGGAACTCGGCGCTGAAGAGCGCGTGCCCGACCGGGATAACATTCTCCAGATCCATGGCGTCCATCCGGCCGTTATGCATCAGCATTACCAACTCTACCTGGAGCTGATGCACCGACCCGGCCCGCTGACGCGCCGCCAGCGAGAGACGCTTGCCTTCCGGGTCTCGGTGCTGAACCAATGCCACTATTGAATCCACCATCACGGAGCGGGTCTCCGTCGGGTGCTGCGAGCCGATGGCGTGGATCCAACGCGTGAGGAAACCATTCTCTCGGCGTTGCAGGCTCCGCTGCTCGACGAATCAACTTTCGACCAAGTCGAGCTGTCGCTGTTGCGCTACGCGGAAAAACTCACGCTCGCGCCGGCCGGGGTAGGCGGCGACGACGTGGAGATGGTGCGGGCCGCTGGCCTGGACGATCGAGCCATCCATGATGCTTGTGCGATCGTCGCGTACTTTGCATTCGTAAACCGCATCGCGGACGGTTTAGGGGTAGAACTCGAAGCCTGACGGCGCTTGACTCTATACCTGCGTACAGGGTCTGTCTGGCCGTCCGGTCCTTGCGGCGGACGGAGAAGCGTAGTACCGCTACCCGCCCCGAATGAGGCGGGTCAGCGCCGGTTCCTTTCCCATCAATCGCGCGTAGACCGCGAGCTGCGCACGGTGGTATTCCTCGTGCGAGATCCCGTGGAACAGCCAGGCGAGCTTGGTCCCCGGCTTGCCGTCGAACCGTTTGAGAAACTGCAGGAGCGCGAGCTCGCCGGCCGCCCGGAATGTTCGCTCCCCGTCCTTCAACTGACTCACCAGCAGCCGCAGCAGCGCCGGCTTGGTCTTGGCGCGCCACGCCGGCTTGGCGTACATCGCCAGAAGCTTGGGCCAGGGAGCCCGGTGCAGGTTGGTGTCGGAACGGGTCAGCTCGCCCGTCATCATCATCGCCACCTCGAGAATGTGCTGCACCATTTCGGCGACATTGCGCATCTCGGGCACCGGCCGGAAGTCGAAACGGGTGGCCGGGATATTCCGTACCTCGGCAATGAGCCCGTGGCGGGTGCCGTGCCAGGCTTCGAGTGCCTCTTCCAGCAGTGATGTCATCGGACTCATGACTTCCTCCAGTCTCACTGGCGTTCGTCCTGTCGTGTGCCCGGGCGGCTGGTCCCGTCCAGGAATTCCGCCACCACGTTTTTGACATCCCGATGGAGTACATCCACCTGGTAGTTCAGCCCCCGCATCGTCTCCGGCGTGATCGTCCCGCCGAGCGAATCGAGGACGACGCCCAGCGCAGGATAGCGGCGAAGCGCCGACTGCCGCACCACCGGTGCCGCTTCATAGGGCGGAAAATACCCGCGGTCGTCGGCCAGCTGAAACAGGTTCAGCGCCGGGATCTGGCCGTCGGTCGCATTGCCGGCGATGATATCCACCTTCCCCTCCGCCAACGCTCGATAGGTGAGTCCGAGGTCCATGACCGACGGCTTGGTGCGGAACTTGAGACCGTAGCGCGCGGCCAGACCGGGAAAGCCGTCGGCGCGCTCCATGAACTCGTAGCCGAACCCCGCTCGCCATGTCCCCGCGTGCCGCGCCGCGTCGGAGAGCGTCCTCAGGTGCAGGCGCTCGGCGTCCGCGCGACGCACCAGCATCGCGAAGGTGTTCTCGAATCCGAGCGGCGGGCCCCACCGCAGCTGCCATCGCGCGCGGTAGGTGCGGTCCACGATCTCCCGCACGCGGGCGATATCGCTGAGCGCCGGCCGCTGAAGCACGGCCGAGTAGGCGGTGCCGGTGTATTCCACGTAGGCGTCGAGCTGGCCCGCGATCATCGCCTGATGGCATACGAACGTGCCGCCAAGATTCAGCTTTCGCTCGACCGGAAGGCCGGCGCGCTCGAGCTTCTGCGCGAGCAGCTCTCCCAGGATCACGGACTCGGTGAAGTTCTTGGAGCCGATGACGATCGCTTGCCGCCGGGGGGAACACGCGATGAGGACGATCAGCGAGACAATCGCGAGAAAACGGCATGCCGTCATGCCGTTATGCCGTCGTGCTCGCCAATCCACTGCCCGTTCCACCAGATGCAGTAGCGCATCCAGCACCAGAGCCAGGAAGGCGGCGGGAATTGCCCCCAGCAGGATCACGCGGTGATCCACCATCGAGACCCCGCGGAAGATGAATTCGCCGAGCCCTCCGGCGCCGATGGCCGCGGCGATGGTGGCAATCCCGACGCCGACCACCGTGGCGATCCGAATGCCGGCCAGAATCACCGGCGCCGCGAGCGGAAACTCCACCAACCGGAGCAACTCTCCATCCGTCATACCCATGCCGATCGCCGCGTCGCGCACCGCGGGGTCGACGGCCTGGATCCCGGCGTAGGTGTTCCGGATGATCGGCAGCAGAGCGTAGACCACCAGCGCCACGATCGCGGTGCGGGCGCCGATGCCTCCAATGAAGGGCAGCGGGATCAACAACCCGAAGAGAGCGAGACTCGGGATCGTCTGAAAGACGTTAGCAAGGCCTAGAATCGGCGCCCGGAGAACCGGCTGGCGGGTCAGCGCGACGCCGAGCGGCAGACCCACCGTGATGGCAGCTAGCGTGGAGGCGACCACCAGGCCCAGGTGTTCCAGTGTGTGGCGCCACACGTCCGCACCATTATTGGCGAAGAACACCCAGAAGGTCACGTGAGGCCCCGCAGCGCAACCACCGGCGGCCGGTCCGTCGAGGCGAATTCCTCCACACTGCCCAGAAAGGCGATGCGGCCATCGTGAAACACGGCGATCCGGCTCGCCAGCATGAGCGCTTCCCGCACATCGTGCGTGACAAAGACGACCGTCTTCCCGAGACGCGCGATCAAAGCCGCGAATTCGCGTTGGAGATCGGCGCGGGTCGCGGTGTCCAGCGCCCCAAAGGGCTCGTCACACAACAGAATCGGCGGGTCGGCCGCCAGGGCGCGGGCCACCCCCACCCGCTGGCGCTGCCCGCCGGAAAGCTCGTGCGGGAGCCGATGGGCGAAATCGGCCGGCGCCAGGCCCACGAGCTCGAGCAGCTCGGTCACGCGCGCGCCGACCCGGTCCCCCGGCCACCGCTCGAGCCGCGGTACCAATCCCACGTTGCGGGCGACGGTGAAGTGCGGGAGCAATCCTACGTCCTGGATCATATAGCCGATGCGGCGTCTGAGCCGTACCGGATCCCAATCCAGCGTGCTCCGCCCGTCGACCTGGACCGTGCCGGACGTGGGGACGAGCAGCCGGTTGATCAGGCGCAGGCTGGTGGTCTTGCCCGAGCCGCTCCGGCCAAGAAAGACCAGCGTCTCGCTTCGTCGGATCGTGAGGTCGAGCGGCCCCACGATGGTCCGCCCGTTCACGGCGAACCGCGTGCCGCAGAACTCGATGGCGAGATCGGGCATCCGCTGACGCTAGCCCCGGCCGTCCGCACGTGTCAAACTCGTGTGGATCGGCCGCAGCCGGTGAGATCCGCCCCTGACGGGACAAATTGAAGGAAGCCCAGATTCTCCTAAAGACTCCTTCACAAACGCCTAGAGGCTGCCTTAAGAAGGGACGCCAGATTGGGTCCCTTCAATGAAGTGGTACTTCGGAATTCTCCGCCATCGAGGCGCTTTTGCCCTGTTGGCCTTGGGCGTCGTCGTCCTGGGGGGTGGGACGGCCGCCGCCGTATTGTGGCCAACCGAGCGCCGGCACGTGCTCAACGACGTGCAGTCATCGCTCAACACTATGGCGGACGACCGGGCGTATGCCGTTCGGGAGTTGGTGCAGGATGCTGCGAGCGTGGCGCGGACCGTGGCGGCATATCCCACGGTCGCCTACTTGGCCGAGGAACGACGAGGGGGTCCGCACCCGTTCCCCCGAGACGAAGGCGCCGCCAGCCACCTCAACATTCTGCTCTCCACGGTGGCTCGAGAAAGTGGATACCGGTTCGCGGGGCTCTTCGACACCCGTGGCGTCATGCTGGCGCACAGCGACAGCGCCTGGCTGCTCGGTGAGTCGGTCGCTGCCCTACGAGCAGTAATCGCCCTCGATACCACCGTGCTGGCGCTCCCCAGCCTCCCCGATGGAAGCACGTCCACCCTGCTCATCGCCGTCCCGGTCCACGCCGAACGCAGGACGTCTCCGGGGCCGGTGGGTGCGGTGCTCGTGGCCCTGGATCTCAAGCGCGAGTTCTTCAACGTGCTGCACCCGGGCAGAAACGAAGGGCATGTTGTCGAAGCCGCGCTCGTGGCGGCAGACCGCGACTCGATATTCGTCTTCTCACCCTCGCTGCTGCTCGACGGCCAGACCGTCGACATCCACATCCCGAACCTCGAAGGGCGGGCCGTGACCGCGGCGGCCAGCGGGCGGAATACGTTCGGCGAGTTTCTCGACTATCGCGGAACGCCGGTATTCGCCGCCACCCGGAAGCTGCCGGGATTTACCTGGGGAATCGTAGTGAAGACGGATCGAGCCCATGTGACGGGAGAGATCCGCAACCGCGTCCTTACCATCCTCTTCGCCCTTTCGGGCATCGTGATCGCCCTGCTTGGCGTGGCGTATGGAGTCTGGCGGAGCGCGGAGGCGGCATACCGGGACTCGCTGGCGCGGTCCCAGGCGCAATCGGCCGAACGGCTCCGGCTGCAGATTGAATACATGCCCATCGCCTGTGTCGTGGCCAATCCCAGGCTCGACGCCATCGTCGAATGGAATCAGGCGGCCGAGCGGATTTTCGGATACACCAAGGAAGAAGTGATTGGCCGCAGCCCGTTCGGCCTCATGGTGCCGGAACGGGCGCGCGCGGCCATCGAGTCGGATATCGCCACGTCGAACCGGGCGGGAGAGATCCAGGCCCGGTTCGAGCAGAACATGACCAAGGACGGCCGCACCATCTTCTGCCGGTGGACCAACGTCCCCCTGCGGGACGAGAATGGCCGACTGGTCGCCGTGATGGGCATGGCGCAGGACGTCACCGCCCAGCGGGAGAACGAGGAGCAACTGCGGCTGTTGCTGCGGGCCGTCGATCAAAGCCCGGCCTCGATCGTCATGACCGACACCCGGGCGAGAATCCTGTACGTGAACCCCAAGTTCGAGGCCGTCACCGGCTACACCGCCGCGGAAGCCATCGGGCAGAACCCGCGCATGTTGCAGTCCGGCAGCCACCCGGCCGATTTCTATCGTCAGATGTGGGAGACCATTACCTCTGGACAGATCTGGCGGGGCGAGCTGCACAACCGCACGAAGGATGGGCGACTCTTCCGCGAGCGGGCCTCGATCGCTCCGGTCACGGACGCTTCGGGAACGATCACCCATTACCTCGCCATCAAGGAGGACATCACCGACCGGAAGCAGCTGGAGGATGAGCTGCGGCAGGCACAGAAGATGGAGGCGGTCGGCCGGCTGGCCGGCGGCGTGGCTCACGATTTCAACAACCTGCTCACCGTCATCCTGGGCAACTGCGAAATCGTCCTGGCCGACATGAAGGACGATGACGAGATCCGCCGGGACCTGGTCGAGATCGAAGCGGCGGCACGGCGGGCGGCCTCCCTGACCCGTCAACTGCTCGCCTTCAGCCGCCGGCAGATCATTCAACCGCAGATCCTCGATCTCAATGCGCTGGTGGAAGGGATCGGCAAGATGATTCGGCGGCTGCTGGGTGAAGACATCACCGTCGCCATGCAGTTGGCGAAAGACGTGGGGCGGGTCATCGCCGATCCGGGGCAGCTGGAACAGGTGCTCCTCAACCTCTCCGTCAACGCCCGGGATGCGATGCCGGACGGTGGCAGGCTCGCCATTCAGACCGCGAATATGGACGTGGACCCGACCTTCCAGCGGGACCATCCCGGGGCCCAGGTCGGGCCGCATGTGAAGATCGCGATCACCGACACCGGTACCGGGATGACGCCCGAGGTCAGGGCGCACCTATTCGAGCCGTTTTTCACCACCAAGCCGGCGGGCAAGGGTACCGGATTGGGACTATCAACCGTCTACGGCATTGTCAAACAGAGCAACGGATCGATCTTCGTGCAGAGCGAGCCGGACCGCGGGTCCACGTTCACCATCCTGCTTCCCCGGTCCGACGCCGAGCCCACCAGCAGGGCTCCGGTGGCCTCGGAGATCTCCGGCGGCACGGAAACCATCCTCATCGCCGAAGATGACGGCATCGTTCGCTCCATCGCGCGTCGAGCGCTCGAAGGCCGCGGCTATCGCATTCTCGAGGCGCGGGATGGCGAGGGCGCGCTGAAGCTGGCGAGCCAGGAGTCCGGGGCCATTCATCTGCTGCTGACGGACCTGGTAATGCCGGGCATGGGAGGGCAGGAGCTGGCCCGCCGGCTCACCGCCCAGTTTCCCGGCGTGAGGACGCTCTTCACCTCGGGCTACAGTGAGACGGCGGCCACCAATGGTGGGGTGTTGAGTCCGGACGTGGCGTTTCTCGCCAAGCCGTTTTCGGTCGAGGAGATTGCTCGGAAGGTGCGGGCGGTGCTGGACCAAGTCACCCCATAATCACCCCCGCGATTCCTGCCAGCGGTCCGTTGCTCCCTCGCAACGGTGCGCACCCCCCCGGCCAGTCCGTCTAAATTCCCCCGGAACGGTACGCCTACCATGGGATGGCGCTCCGGGTGATCGTTCCTTATTCGTGATGAAGGTCCGCTGGTGGATCGAATCTTCCATTCGCCCTACTCGCACGGGTTCGTGCGCGCGGCCGTGTGCGTTCCCTCCGTTCGGGTAGCCGATCCCGGGTATAACCTGGAGCGCATGCTGGGGCTGGCCCGCCGCGCCTCTGAAATGGGCGCGGCGGTGGCCCTCTTCCCGGAGCTCGGCATCTCGGCGTACAGCAATGAGGACCTGCACCAGCAGGACGCCCTGCTCGACGGGGTGCAAGCAGCGCTCGTACGGTTAGTCGAGGAGAGCCGAGGTCTGACGCCCGTGCTCCTGGTCGGAGCGCCGCTCAGGTTCGAAGGCAAGCTGTTCAACTGCGCGGTGGTGATTTACCGCGGGCGGGTGCTGGGCATAGTGCCGAAGAGTTATCTCCCGAACTATCGCGAGTTCTACGAGGGGCGCCAGTTCACTCCCGCACGGGCCGCCGTGAGCCGAGAGGTGCGGTTTCTGGGCAACCTCGTCCCGTTCGGCAACGACCTGGTATTCCATGCAGTCAACATCCAGAACTTCGCGCTCTTCGTGGAGATCTGCGAGGACGTCTGGGTGCCGATCCCACCCAGCACCTGGGGCACATTGGCAGGGGCCACGGTGCTCGCCAACCTGTCGGCCAGCAATATCACCATCGGCAAGGCGGCCTACCGGCGCAGTCTTTGCGCCAGTCAGTCGGCCAAGTGCATTGCGGCCTATCTCTACTCGGCGTCGGGGTCGGGAGAGTCCACCACCGATCTCGCGTGGGATGGCCACGCGCTGATCTACGAGAACAACGATCTGCTGGCCGAGTCGCAACGATTCGCGCCCGAGGAGCAGGTCATTGCCGCCGATCTCGACCTGGACCGCCTGGCGCAGGAGCGTTCGCGCATGACCAGCTTCCACGATGCGGCGGGCGAATACGGGGAACGGGCGCGGCAGCTTCGTGAGGTCCCATTCGAGCTGGTGGTGCCCACAGGCCGGCTCGAGCTCCGACGCCGCGTGGACCGCTTTCCCTATGTGCCCAGCGATCCGCGCGATCTCGACGCCCGCTGCTACGAGGCGTACCACATCCAGGTGCAAGGTCTGGTGAAGCGGCTGGCGAGCGCCGGGATCGAGAAGGTCGTGATCGGTATTTCCGGTGGTCTCGACTCCACCCAGGCACTCATCGTTGCCGCGCGAGCCCTGGATCAACTTCACCTGCCTCGCACCAATATTCTCGCCTACTCGCTGCCGGGTTTCGCCACCAGCGAGGGAACGCGGAGCAACGCGCTCCGGCTCATGCGCGCGCTCCGGGTCACGGCGAACGAGATCGATATTCGTGCTTCGGCACTCCAGATGCTGCGCGATATCGGGCATCCGTTCGGACAGGGCGAGGCGGTCCACGATGTCACCTTCGAAAACGTCCAGGCGGGTGAGCGTACCTCGCATCTCTTCCGCCTCGCCAACCTCCACGGCGCCCTGGTGGTCGGCACCAGCGACCTGAGCGAGCTGGCCCTGGGCTGGACCACCTACGGCGTGGGCGACCATATGTCGCACTACCACGTGAACGCCTCGGTACCGAAGACCCTGATCTCCTACCTCATCCGGTGGGTGGCCGGCACGGATCAGTTCGATGACGAGGTGAACCAGACGCTGCGTTCGATTCTGGAGACCAAGATCTCACCGGAGCTGGTGCCCGTGGAATCGGGCGAGAGCATCCAGAGCACCGAAGCAGTCGTCGGCCCGTTTGAGCTGCAGGACTTCCATCTCTACTACATCACCCGCTTCGGCTTTCGACCCAGCAAGGTCGCCTACCTGGCCCTCCACGCCTGGGGTGACCGCGAGCGCGGGACGTGGCCCCAACTGATTCCCGCCCAGCAGCGGCGTGAATATGACCTCTCGACCATCAAGAAGTGGCTGGGCGTTTTTCTCCTTCGCTTCTTCAAGCTGAGTCAATTCAAACGCTCCGCGATCCCCAACGCACCGAAAGTGGGCTCGGGCGGCTCCCTCTCACCCCGCGGTGACTGGCGCGCACCGAGTGACGCCGAAGCCACGGTGTGGCTGGAGGAGCTGCGACGTAACGTGCCGGATGCCTGAGAAGTAAACCGCCGGTCGCAGTTCACCACCGGTAAGCGGCAGCATTTGCGCTGGGCGGGGGAATTGCCAATCCTTCGGGCGGGAATTCGACCAACTATCGGGAGGTGCCTGTTATGTACACGCAACTCTGGCCGTGGCTGCATCTGGTTTCCCGCATTCTCTTCGCCCTGCTGTTCCTGTCCAGCGGTTGGATGCACCTTACCAAGACTCAGATGCTGGTCGGCTACGCGGCGTCGAAGAAGGTTCCCGCCGCGCCGGTGATGGTACGAATCACCGGCGTGATGATCCTGGTCGGGGGTATTCTGGTGCTCCTCGGCTGGCATCGGTTCATCGGTGCGGGACTCATCGCCATCTTCCTTTTCCCGACGGCCTTCCTGATGCACAATTTCTGGACGATGACCGATCCCACGGCTCGGGCGAACGACCAGGCGCACTTCATGAAGGATCTCAGCCTGGCGGGTGCGGCACTCTACATCGCCGCGACCAGCGGATTCGCCTGGCCGTTAAGCCTGGGACACTGACCCGGACGCCGCGTCGGATCGCGGCGTCGAGATCAGGCGGTCAGGCCAATGCGGCGCCGACTTCACCGGCTGCGATTCTGACTTCAGTCGATGCGGAGGAGACTTCAGTTGGGACACCTCAGACTTCAGGCAACGCACCTCAGACTTCAGTCAATGCGGATCAGGTGAAGACCGCATGTCTGTAAGTCTCATATGCGATGACTGAAGTCTGATCCGTCACGGAGCGGATCTGAGCCGTGGCAACTGAAGTCTGATCTGGAAGGGATGAATTCAGCGAGGCGGCCGCTGAAGGCTGATCCGCGTTGGTTTAAGCTTCAAGTGCCTTGGGTGAAGTCTGAGCTGTGTTACAGATCTTCTTCTTCTTCGTTCTCATCACCGTAACCTTCCCACTCCTCCTTAACCGCGAGCGGCGGAAGTGGGACGTCGTCGTAGATGTCATCCAGGCTGAGCTGGATACCCAGGGTCGGAATCGAGATCTCCCCGCTGCCCTGGATTTCCTCCCGCAGCCATTGGCCCTTGGCGTCTCGGGTGTAGGCGAACACCTGGCGCCGGCGCTGCTCCACGACCAGGTAGGTCCGCAGTGAGGGAATCCGCTGGTAGGCGTCGAGTTTTTCGCGGCGGTCGGTTGCCCGCGTACTGGGAGATGTCACCTCGGCCACCAGCGCCGGTTCCTGGACGATCCGCTCGACATCGGCTGCCTTGCCGCAGGCAAGGATGATGTCGGGATAATAAATCCGATCGGCCGCCGCCCGGAGCTTCACGTCCGTGGCGAATACCCTGCAACCACGGGAGCGCGCTGGTTGGTGAAGGTGCCTTGTAAGGTTGAGGGTGATCAGGTTGTGGCGGGTAGTTCCGCCAACCATGACGTAGACTTCGCCCGCCACGTACTCGTGCCGGAGCGGGCTCTTCTCTTCGAAGGCGAGGTATTCTTCCAGTGACATGAGGTGCCCAGCGGGCCGCGTCCGGTCCATGTGCCGAGCTTACGCTCGGCGGCGCCGAGAACGCAAGACCTGCGTTTTTATGGTCCTCGGCGCGTTCCTGGCAGAGGCGGCCTGACGTGATCGCGCGCCCCGTCGCCTATCCCGATGTGGAATCGTGCGTCGAGGCGACCCTCAGCAGGATAGGCCGGCGGATTTGCCTCGGCACTCCGCTGGAACTCGGCAAGGCGAACCACCTGGTCAACGAGTTTTTCCGGCGAGCCCGCGAAGACCCCGGCATCGAGCTGCACATCTTCACGGCGCCCACGCTTGGGAGGCCGCGCTGGAAAGGCGAGCGGGAGCGGCGATTCCTGGAGCCCCTCTCCCAACGGCTCGTCGGCGGCGATCCCGAGATCGCGTACCTGGAGCCGCTCCGGCGGAGCGAACTGCCCGCCAACATCCGGGTAAGCGAGTTCTATTTTCAGCCGGGAAGTATGCTGCGCAGCCCACTCGCCCAGCAGCAGTACGTCAGCAGCAACTACACCCACGTGGTACGCGACGTGCTCGATGCCGGACTCAATGTGCTCGCCCAACAGGTGGCGAAATCAGAAGAGGACGGAGCCACCCACCTGAGCCTGAGCTGCAATCCCGACCTGACACTCGACCTGGCACCCCAGATGCGCGCCGCGGAGCGGCGGGGCGGGAAGATCGCGCTGCTGGCTCAGGTCAACCGCCAGCTCCCCTTCATGTATGGCGATGCCGTCGTTACCCCCGACTACTTCGACGGCATCGTGGACCAGCCGCGTTACGATTTTCCACTCTTCGCCCCACCCAACACCGCGGTGAGCACAGCGGATTACCTGATCGCGTTGCACGTCAGCGCGCTCATCCGCGACGGCGGCACGCCCCAGCTGGGAATCGGATCGCTGGGTGATGCGGTCACCTACCTCCTGAAGCTGAGGCATCAGCAGAACCAGATCTATGGGCAACTTCTATCGGAGGCTGGCGTGACCGGCCGGTTCGCCGAGTTGGTCCAGCAGGTGGGCGGAGCCGGGCCGTTCGAGCAGGGCCTCTATGGGGCGAGCGAGATGCTGGTCGACGGCTTTCTCGAGCTCTCTATCGGTGCGGGATTCTCAAACGTCGCGTACACGACCACGTGGGTATCCAACGCCCTCAACACGGGCGCCATCGGCTGCGAGGTCACCCCGGCGACCCTCGAGGCTAACGCACGGCCTTCGACGGCTCCGAGATATCTTCCAGCGCCTTTCCTACCAGTTTCTCATCATGGGTTTCGACCGCCAGATCGCCGAGCGAGACAATCCCGGTCAGCCGCTTTTCGCGGTTCTAGACCGGCAGGCGGCGAACCTGCCTTTGGCGCATGACCTCGACGGCTTCCTTGACGTCCTGATCTTCGAAGCAGTAAAACACTTCGGGCGACATCGCCTCGCGGACTTGCTGCGTCCGTGGATCACGCCCTTCCGACACCGAGCGCAGGGTGATATCCCGGTCGGTGAGTATGCCGACCAGGCGATCGCTGTCGCACACCGGCAGCGAGCCTACATCCAGCTCCTTCATCCGCTTCGCCGCATCGTAGAGAGTCGCATCAGGGCGGGTACACACGGCGCCCCGCGTCATCACTTCGTTGATTCGCATACCGGCCTCCTCCACATACGTGGTCGTTGGGACAGGTTGCTCCCGCGGAACTGTCCTTCCACTCCTATCCCGGTCCTACCCCGGCGGATGATGCTCGTTGCTCCAACCGGCACGGCCGGGCGATGCGTTGACGCGGCATCGGCGGCAGCCCTCAGGGCAACTAGAAGCCTGCGGCGGGTATCTGGGTCATGGAATGCCTTCGCGTGGGGCACCGTTTTCCGTCGCTCACCGCCCGCGCGGTCGACGGCAGTACGCTGACCATTCCCGACGAGCTGCGCGACCTCACCGCGGTACTCATCTTCTATCGCGGGCACTGGTGAAGCCACTGCCGTCAGCAGTTGGCTGACTTCCAGCAGCACCACGCAGAGTTCAACGCCCTGGACACCCAGGTCGTGGCATTGTCCGCGGATATGGAAAGCGACGCACGCGAGACGGTGGAGAAGCTGGGGCTCGACTTCACGGTCCTGTACGGCCTCGATCCCGAAAGCACCTCGCGCGCTATCGGCTGCTATACCGGCACGCGCGAGGTCCGGCCGATCATCCAGCCCGCGGGGTTTGTGCTGCGACCCGACGGCAGCATCGCCCACGCCGTGTATTCGAGCGGAAAAGTCGGCCGGTTCACGGCCGGCGATGGGTTGACTATCGTGAAGGATCTTAGGAAGAAGCTATGAGAAATCCCCTGCAACTCTATCGCACCAAGCGGAACTTCCGGCGCACACCGGAGCCTCGGGGCCGGCGCCCACGACCCAGCGCCCGGCCGGTGTTCGTGATCCAGAAGCACGCCGCCACCACCCTCCATTACGATTTCCGACTCGAAGTCGGGGGCGTGCTCAAGTCGTGGGTGGTACCCAAAGGCCCGCCGAGTGGCGCCAAGACCAAGCGTCTGGCGATGGCAACCGAGGACCATCCCCTGGAGTACGCCGCGTTCGAGGGTGTGATCCCGCAAGGCGAATACGGCGCGGGGCCGATGATGATCTGGGACCGCGGGCCGTACCGAAATCTGATGGAAAAGGACGGCGAGCCGGTTCCTATCGACCAGGCGCTGGAGGATGGGCACCTCGTGGTCGGGTTGGAAGGCAAGAAGCTCACCGGAGCGTACATTCTGAGGCGGATGGGCGGAGATCCGCGGAAGTGGCTGCTGATGAAACGGCCGCCATCTTCGCGCGCATCGCACTCGGAGAATCGGAGGAAGCGGTGACCGATCCGGCGGAAGGCTCGAGAGAACCTGGGCGGAAGAACCGGTTCGCGGTGAGGGCTCTGGGCGGCATTCGGCTCGGCAAGATCTTTGGGCTCGAGGTCCGGGTCGATTACTCCTGGTTCCTGATCTTTTTCTTGATCCTGTGGTCCCTCACCATGGGAGTTTTCCCGGCCGACTATCCGGGAAAACCGGCGGGCACCTACGTCGCGATGGGAATCGTCGCGACGCTGCTCTTCTTCGCCTCGCTGCTGGCGCACGAGATCTCCCACTCCATCGTCGCCCGCCGGCGCGGAATCCCGGTGGAGGGGATTACCCTCTTCATCTTTGGAGGAATGGCGCACACCCGGATGGAGGCGGAAGAGCCGGCCGACGAATTCATCATCGCCGGCGTGGGACCCCTTTCCAGCCTCCTGATCGCCCTTTTGTTCGGCGTGCTGGGCGCCGTGGGAAACCGACTCGGCTGGAGCCCGGCTGCCACGATCGTCACCCGTTATCTGGCCTACATTAACGTAGCACTCGCGGTGTTCAACTTGCTGCCGGGTTTCCCACTGGACGGCGGCCGCCTCTTTCGCGCCGCAGTGTGGAAGTATACCGGAGACCTCACCAAGGCGACCCGCTATGCGACCAACGGTGGGAAGCTGCTCGGTTATGCGCTCATGGCAGTCGGTTTCCTGCAGATGTTCATGCTGCGGAACTTCGGCGGGCTCTGGTTCGTCTTCATCGGCTGGTTCGTACGCACCGCGGCCGAGGCGAGCTTCGCCCAGCACCGGTTGCTGCGCTCACTCGAAGGCATCCGCGCGCGGGACGTCATGAGCAGCCCTCCCGAGACGGTTTCACCCGACCTCTCGGTCCAACAGTTCGTGGACGAGCATATCCTGCGAGGCCGTCATCGGGCGTATCCGGTGGTCGAGGATGATCATCCGGTCGGACTCATCACCCTGGAGCAGGTCAAGGCAGTACCACGGGGGGAATGGGGAAGTCGGACCATCCGTGATGCCATGGCGCCGCTCGATGGAGTAGCCGTGGCCGAGCGGCAAGAAAAGATGACCGAGATTCTCCAGAAGCTTGCCCGCTCCACCGGTGGTCGCGTACTCGTGGTCAGCAACGGCCACGTCGAGGGCCTGATTACGCGGAGCGATTTGGCCCGGTGGCTGGAACGCGCGGAGCTCATCGGACGGAGCTGAGCCACGCCGCGCTCTGAACTCCGCGCTCGCACTGAGGAAGGAGGGTAAAGAAGGTGACCTTCCCTCTTGTCCCTCGGCACTCGAGTACACCACCCTGGCCGAGAACTTAGTGATCGCAAAGTGAAACACTTGGTCCGTTACCAAGGAGCGTGTGTCATGACCACCTACATTATTCTGAGCCGCTTCTCGCCAGACGCCATCCGCGAACCCCAGCAAATCAAAGAATTGGCCGACAAGGTCTCTGCGAGAATCAAGAGCGACTGCCCGGGAGTCAGGTGGAAGGATAGTTATGCGACCCTGGGGCGCTTCGACGTGATCGACGTGGTTGAGGCGGGGGATCCCAAGGAGATCGAACGGGTTGCGATGATCATTCGCGCGATGGGGCACGCGAGCACGGAGACGCTGGTGGGAACGCCCTGGAAAGAGTTTCTCGCGGCAATGTAGCCTGGGGCGCGCGGCGGTCGGGCGATCCGCCCAGTGGTCTAGGCTTGCCCGATCCGGACCCGATCTTCGTTGCGGAGGGGTGGAGAGGGTTGGTGCCGATAGGGGCCGAGTGGCAGCCAAGACGACCGTGGTTGCGACGAGGGCGCTGGCGAACCTCGACATGTGGTTTTCTGGATTGATTCAGATGGTTTGATGCGTAGGGAAGGTGGAGGGTCGCAGGACTGCTATCGGATGCGGGGGCCTTTTCTCCGTGCGTAGTTGTTCATCTCGCCCACGGGCCTAGGACAAGCTGTCTCGCTCCGCTCGGCAGGGCGTCCGCGCTCCGCACCCCACTTACTAATTACCAACTGCCGCACCCCTCACTATGCTATCCGATGTCTCTCACCTGCCACAGGAGGCCAGGTTATGAAACTGCTGAACGCCGCACTGTCGGTCGCGCTGGTCGGCCTAATCGCTGCTCCCGCCGCCAGCGCTCAGGCGTACGGGAAGGGGGACACCACGAAAGCCAAGCCTGCCAGCCATCTCGCCCAAGCGAAAAACCACACCGAAGTGGCGATCAAGGAAGGCAAGGCGGGAAGGGCCGACGCGGTCGTGACGCATGCCCAGGAAGCCATGACCCACGCCAAGGCAGCGGATCAGGAAAAATCCACTGTGCATACTCAGGCCGCGATCAAGAGCCTGCAGGAAGCGATCGACCATGGCAAGATGGGCCACGCCGACATCGCTACGAAAGCGGCACAGACGGCGCTGGAGCATCTCAACATGCAGAGCGGCGACAGGGAAAAAGGTGGGATGAGGAAAGCTCCGACGAGGTAGGCATCAGCAGCCTCATGCGCTTCCAAGGTGCGCGGTCCCAGGTGCGCAAGTTCGAAAACCGCGCGCCTGCAACCGGGCCGCTACGGAATCCGGAGCCGCTGGGGCTCCAATTGCGGGTCGATGGTCTCACTTTGCCCGCGACGTACTCGTGCCTCAGCGGGCTCTTCTCTTCGACGGCGAGGTATTCCTCGAGCGACATCAGGTGCCCAGCAGGCCGCGGCCGTTCCATACGCCGGGCATAGGCTCGGCAGATCCGAGCGCGCAAGACCTGCGTTTTCTTGATCCAACGAGCAGCTACCTATACCTAACTGGGCCGGTCGTGTCCGCCGACTCCTGACGCCGCTTCGGCAACCCATTGAACCGGGTCGCCTACGGCAATGACGCCGCTGTCGAGCACTTCGCCATATGCGCCACCCTTCCAGGGCAACCGCATCGCAACCTGCAATCCTGGATGCGCTTCCTCCATCCGCTCGCACGGCCGCGTCTCGCCGAGCACTCGCAGGCAACAGCCGCCGATCCGCAGGATGCGACCCCGCTGGCCCGCCAGCGAGAGTCCGCTCACCATGAGATTGGCCCGGCGCGCGGAAGCATCGAGTCGGCCGCCGGTCTCCCCCATGAGGGATTCCCACATTTCCTTCTCGATGATCGTGACCTGACGTCGGCCGCGGAGGTCGGCGTTCCCCTTGATCCCCCAGCCGGCGAACAACTCGGCCGAGGAGACCGGATCCATCGGTCCGCGATGCGCACGCTTGATCCAGATGGCACTCAGCACCCTTGCACCAGCGTGAGTCGTATCCGCGGGATCCGCGGCCGCTTCAGAACGCATAGTAGAACAGGTGCATCCACAGGATGCGCGAATACCGGAACAGCACGGGGACGAGAACCAGGAAGGCCGGCACGCTCACGGCCAGCGCCCATCCCGGCGAGTGCGACGGTAACAATGCGATGGTCACGGTCGCAAGGATGCTGAAGGTGATCAACGCCAGGGCGTAGCTCAGGTACATGGCGCCCTGGAAGTATCCCGGCTCGCGCACGAACTGGTGGCCGCAGCGCGTGCAGCGCTCCTTCATCTTGAGCGTTCCGGAAAAGACCTGCCCTTCGAGGCACTGAGGGCAGCGCTGCCGCAGGATGGCGCGCAGTCGCGCGCGCGAAGGAAGCCTGAGCTTCAAGGTCAGAACGCCGAGGGTAGCACCCGCATCAAGCCGGCGGTGAAATCCAGCGTGTGGCTCTGCCACGGCTCGACCGACCTCGCCCGGGCTTCCATTCGGAATCCCCAGCCACGACCCAGCCGCACGCGAACTCCCGACACGGCATGGAGCGTGAGCTTACTCATGTTGGGGCCATGGGTGATGTTCGCGAACCCGATGCCGCCGCCCAAAAATGGCCGAACCGGTCCGACATAGCCCTGGCCCTGGATGGAAATCTCGGGGAGGAGATAATCGGTTCGCCCGAACTGGGTCTTGTAGCTGAGAAACGCAAGCCCGGGCTCGATCACCACGTACGGACCGATGAGCCCGTCAAAGCGTGCCACGAAGACGATACTGTTGCCCTTCGTGCCGTAGAAGTCGTACTTCGAGATCCCGGCGCCTACCGTGATCAGCTGGGGAGAACGCATCTGCGCTTCTCCCCGCGCCACGGGGGCCGCGAGCAGGACGATGATCGCAAGACAGACTCGCAGACTTCTGAATTTCACGGTCGCATCCCGGCGCTAGAGTGTCGCGGGCAAAGATACCCGGTCCCGCGGGTTTGGTGCCTTGCAGGGGCCGCGCACCCTACCGCTTGAGCTGCTCGAAGAACGTTTTCCTCGCCTTCGCCACCTTGGGGGCGATCACCGCCCGGCAATAGGCCTGGTTCGGGTTCCGCTCGTAGTAGTCCCGATGGTACTCCTCCGCCGGGTAGAAGGCTTCGAGCGGAGCCACCTGCGTGACGATCGGATCGTCCCATAAGTGTGCCGCCTCCATTTCCCCGATCACCTGCTCCACCGCGGCCTTTTGCGCGGGAGAGTGGTAGAACACGGCGGACCGATACTGGGTACCGGCATCCGGGCCCTGGCGGTTGAGGGTGGTCGGATCATGGGTGGTGAAGAAGACCCTGAGAAGCTCCGGATAGGAAATCACCGCGGGATCGAAAGTGATTTGCACGACCTCGGCGTGTCCGGTCGTACCGGTACACACTTGTTCGTAGGTCGGATTCGCGCGAGTGCCCCCGGCGTATCCTGATTGGACCTGCTCCACCCCCTTGAGCTGGTCGAACACCGCTTCCAGGCACCAGAAGCAGCCGCCGGCCAAGGTCGCGACTTCGCGATCACCTTTAGTCACGTCACACTC
The DNA here is from genome assembly GCA_016209985.1 of Gemmatimonadota bacterium. Classification (GTDB taxonomy): domain Bacteria; phylum Gemmatimonadota; class Gemmatimonadetes; order Gemmatimonadales; family GWC2-71-9; genus SHZT01. Next base: position 23,338 of record JACQVB010000265.1, read on the forward strand.
CCATTGCGGAATGCGGACTTGTCCTGAGCGCAGCGAAGGACGGCGGCCGCAATCGACTAGACCGACACGGTGCCCGGCCTCTGCTCCGGCACGCCCACGAACATGCTCCAGACGATCGCGGCCAGCAGCGCGAAACCGATGACCAGCAGGATGATGTTGCCCAGCGAATAGTGGTCGTTCCTGGGGGCCGCGGGCGCCAGCCGCAGGTTGATGTCGTTCACCGTTCGTTGCACCGGAATGCTCGGCACGAATCCCAGCAGCGACAGCATGGCCCAGGGCATGGGCAGCAGCCAACCGAGCCAGAGCCCGATCGTCGTCAGGGTGAGAAGCCCTACACTCCACTCCGCGCTCACCCCGGTCTCGCCGGCGGTTCGTTTGACCCGGTGGAACAGGCTATGGATCCAGAGGGGCGCGAAAAACGTCCGCCAGAACGGGCTCAAACGCTCGCCGGCACGGTCGCGCTCGTAGCGCCAGTTCCAGTACACCCACGACAAGTGATACAGTCCCAGCGAAAACAAGGACATGATGACGAACTTGCGCAACGAGACCGGAAAGAAGACCGGACCGTAATTGCGCACCATCGGTACGAATCGGACTCCGCTGCGTACCTGCTCCGGAGCGATGATACGAAACCCCATCCTCCCGTACCCGGACACGGAGTCCGGGGGGGCGTTCACCGTCACCGTGAGCCCGCCTTGGGTAATGGAATCCGGGAACGCTGCCTCCAACAGCAAGCGCGCGATACCGCGATCCTGGTAGAAGCGGTCCATGAACAGTTGCGCGATGTGGGAAGGAGGCCGAACCTCGATCACCCCGATGATCCGTTCACCGGCGGTGGCGAGCATCAGCCGGTGGCCCTGCTTCAGCCGCTCAGCCAGGCGCTCTGCCGCCGCGTACTCGAAGAAATCGTGTTGGCCCTCCTCCGAATAGCGCGGCGCGACCGAATCTCGAAACGCCGTATATACCATGGCGGAGACCGCCGGCGCGTCTTCCAGGCGCATCGACCGAACGGAGATCTCCTCTCCCCTGTCCCCGCTCCCCTTCGCCCCGCTCAGGGCGGAGCCTTCGGGAGAGGGGGACGAGAGCGCACCCGAAGAGTCTGGAAGATCACCCACCGTCATTCCCCACTCTGGCTGTGTGTGCGCGATGGAGCCCGTCGGCTCCGTACCCGGGACCAGGTGCGCAGTGAAAACCAATGGAAGCTAGCGAGGGTTGCCGGTGCCAGCATGACCGAAGCCGCCGTGACGGTCAGATCGAATTGCGGTCTCGCCAATGCGCTCGCGAGTCCTCCGGCCGCGCCGGCCACCAGAAACATCCAGAGCGGAAGCCGCGCGGGCGCTGCCCCGAAGCGGCCGGTGGCCTTGAGCGCTGCGCCGAGAACCGCGATGTAGGTCGCGGCGCCGAGCGTCGCCGCGGTGACCTTCTTCGTGGGCGAGAACGGTTCGGGAAAATCTACGCTGCTCGAATGTATCGCAGCAGCCGCCACCCTGCCCACGGTGGGCGCTCAGGAGACGGCGCGAGACGATTCGTTGACCGCCCAGCGAGCCCTGGCGGCGGCCCTGCGCCTCACCTGGAACCGGCGCACCCGCAAAGGGTTTTTCCTGCGCGCGGAGGATTTTTTCGGTTTTCAGAAGCGAGTGGTGCTGCAGCGGCGTGAGCTTCGGCAACGGGTCGAGGAAGTGGACGCCGCCTATGCGGGAGCATCCGACCTCGCGCGGGGACTGGCCAAGGGGCCGGCGGCCGGACAGCTCCAGGACATCGCCCGCCGCTACGGCGAAAATCCCGACGGGCGGTCTCACGGAGAGGCCTTTCTGGCTCTCTTCCAGGCACGGTTCGCGCCCGGAGGGCTCTACCTGCTGGACGAGCCGGAAGCGGCGCTATCGCCCCAGAGCCAGCTCGGGTTCCTCACAATGCTCCTCGACATGGTCAAACGGGACGCCCAATTCATCATCGCCACCCACTCGCCGATGATCCTGGCCTTCCCCGACGCGCGGATCTACAGCTTCGACGAGTTGCCGGTCCATCCGGTTGCATACCACGAACTGAATCACGTGCGGCTGATGCGGGATTTCCTCAACGACCCCGAAGAGTACTTGAGAAAACTGCGGAGTTAGGAGGTCGGGATTCGGGTTTCGGGAAACCTGACGACCAGGCCCGATCTCCGAATCCCGAATTCCGAGTCCCGTTTCACAGCCGTGCCATTTCTTTCCCCGCCAGGATCTTCGCCACCGTGTCTTCGGGCGACAGCTTGCGGCTGTCTACCCAGAGCCCGATGCCCGTCAGAGCGTCGCGGATCTCGTGATAGAGGTGCAGCCAATCGGCGGCGACCGTTTTGTCCGGCCGATCGCGATCGCGCTGGACGGCCGCTTCGACCCCGGGATCCAGGGTCACCAGCCGCACCACCAATCCTTGCAGGTGCGAGCGATACTCATCCAGCCGCTCCCGGCTGGGAACGACGTAGTCGATGACGGGGAGGAATCCATCCTGCGCGAACGAGCGGGCGAGCAGGCACTGGTTCCGGATGTTGAGATGGATCTGGCGCTGCTGCTCGTCTACCGGCACGCTCCCCGGCGAAACCGAGCCGGTGACGATCATGTCCTGAAGCCGATCGGCTTCGATATGGCTCCCGCGGGGGTAGCGCGAGGCCAGCCTGTGGGCGACGGTGCTCTTCCCGACGCCTGGCATACCGTTGACGATCCAAATATCCGGCAATGGCGCTCCGAACAAGGTTGGAGACGTCTACAGGCTGTAGGGATGTAAGGGTTGTAAGGGTTCTAAGGGTTGTAAAGGGTTCGATCTTGAACCCTCGAGACCCTTACAACCCTTACAACCTTTACATCCCTTACCTCCTCCCCTCTCATATCCAACTCCATACCAACGCTCCGGCCGCGGCAAACATCGTCGCCACTGCCACGCCACCCGGGGCTTTTCGCTCAGTCCCCACTTCCAGCCGAAGGTCTCGCTCACCGCATAGCAGGAGGCCGGCGACCGCGGGATAGATCACCGCTGGGGAATAATGGTGCCGCAGGACACCGGCCAGCCCCCTTCCGGTCACCAATCCGATTTGGGCGCAGACGAACTGGACCCCGATGTTGAGCGGCAGGGTGAGCAATGAAGTCCACAAGGGGGCGTACCCCAGCCGGGCGCCCGCCGCCGCATAGGTCGCGATCCCGGACGGGTCGTCATCCGAGGCGCCGGTGATGAGACCCGGGCCGAGCATCGAGAGGAAGCCACGAACCCGACCGCGGGGTGGCTGCCGGCCTCGCGAAGTCGGCTGCACCTCGGCCATCGTCATGTCAGTCGGATTGTTAGAGGGAATGCGAGGGTGTGTCGTCGCCGTCGTCCAGGAGCCGAGCCACGACCCGGAGATCTTCGATGAAGTGCTCCATTTCCCGTTCACGATCTCCGGACGTCTGCTGGCGCAGAATGGACGAGGGGTGCACGGTCGCGACCGTATGCGGCGCCAGCGGAGTGGAAATGTCCCGGCCTCGCTGGCGTGTCACCCGAAAGCTCGACCCCAGGAGTGCCTGCGCGGCGGTCGCGCCGAGCGGCACGAGTACCTGCGGGCGGACCAACGCCATCTCCTCGTCGATCCACGGACGACACGCATCCACTTCCCGCGCCGACGGCTTCTGATGAATCCGTCGCTTTCCCCGCGGCACCCATTTGAAATGCTTGACCACGTTGGTCACGTATGCATCCGCGGGATCGATGGCCGCCGCCCGGAGACCGTCCGCCAGGACCCGCCCGGCGGGCCCCACGAACGGGAGCCCCCCCAAGTCTTCATCGTTGCCCGGTTGCTCTCCCACCAGCATGATCCGGGCCGACTCCGGTCCGCGACCAAACACGGTCTGCGTCGCGTGCTTGAACAAGGGGCAGGCGGTGCAGCCTCGCGCCGCTTCGCGGAGCGATTGCAACGTGATGCGCCCGGTGGGCCAGGGGCGGTCGGGTACGGGGAGGACGTCGAGAACCGGCATAACGCTATTTCTTTTCTGCGTCGCCGTCCTTCGTCACCGGTCTCAGATTCGCATTCGCCGGCCCATTGATCACGGTCCCCAGTTTCTCGAAGCGCGATCCGTGACACGGGCAATCCCAGCTCTGCTCGGCCGGGTTCCAGGAAACGATGCAGCCAAGGTGCGTGCATGACGCGTTGAAGCGGTGGAGCACACCCATGTCGTCGCGGTAGACCGCGATCTTCTTCATCCCCTGCCGCAGCACCGCCCCGGTTTCCGGCGGAATCTCGGCTTCAGATGCGACCTCGCTACCGGTCAGCAGGTCCGCGTACTGCGCCACCATGTTCAGAGTCTCCTTGACCCATTCGCCGGCGGCCCCGATCGGCTTGCGGGATGGTTCGTAGGCCTCGGTCCAGGGATTCGGGCGTCCCGCGATCAGATCGGGCAGCAGAATGCTGGCGATGGTGCCGTGGGTCATCCCCATGCCCGAGTCGCCGGTTGCGATATAGACGTTGTCCGCATCCAGCGGGTTCCGGCCGATGAACGCCACGCAGTCCACCGGCTCGATGACTTCACCGGCCCAGACGAATTCGATCTTTTCCATCATGGGGAAGCGGGCGCGGGCCCAGGCTTCCAACCGCCCGTGCCGCACATCGGTGTTCTCCGCCTGCCCGGTCTTGTGATCCTCGCCTCCCACGATCAGGATCTCGTGGCCCGGCCCGACCCGTTGAGTGCGGATGTAATGGTACGGGTCTTCCGTATCCCAGTAGAGCGCGGGAGTGACCGATCCCGGCGGAATGCGCGCGCCGATCACGTAGGTCATATATCCCACCTGTTTCGTATGAATCGCGACCAGATCGTTGACGGGCGAATTGGTCGCGACGACGACCGCGTTGGCGGTGACGGTCCGGCGGCCTGCCTTCACGTGCGCCGGCTTGCCCCCTTTCACTTCGTCGGCGTGGGTACCAGTGAAGATCTGCCCGCCCTCCCGCACGATCGCTTTCGCCAGCGCCGCGAGGTACTTGAGGGGGTGGAATTGCGCCTGCTTGGGAAACCGGAGGCACGGGCCGGTCTCGAACCCAGTGAGAGGGGCGCGGGCCACTTTCTCGACGCCGGTAAGGCCCGCGCGCTGGGCGGCCTCGAGCTCGCGCTCGAGAAAGGCCGGTGACCCGCCGGGAGGCAGAAACAGATAGCCATCCAGCCGCATGAAGTCGCAATCGATACCCTCCTCCTGGACGATCGTCTCGATGCGGTCGATGGCGGCGGTATGGCTCGCGGCCATGACCCGACTGGCATCCCTGCCGTGGAATTCTTCGATCCGGAGGTAGCGATCGTCGATGGCATTGGTCAGGTGAGCAGTGGTAACGGTGGTCATACCCCCCGCCACCGGTCCGTCGTCCAGCACCGCGACCGACTTGCCCTCCCGGCAGAGCGCGTAGGCCGTGCTGAGCCCCGCGATCCCCGCGCCCACGATGCAAACGTCCACGGTGAGGTCCCGATCGAGGGAATCGAACTCGGGCATCTCCTGCGTTGCAGCCCAGACCGAGTCGTGCTTCGCGGAGGCACTCGTGCCGCTCCTGCGCGGCGTGGGGATGGTGCGCTTCCGCGGTGCGCCTCGTTTTCCGGGGCCGGCCTTTTTCGGTCGTTGCATGGTCAGAAAGGCATTCCGGTTAAAGACGGAAACCTTTCCGGAACCGGGGAGCGCCCCGGGTCTCCTGGCGCTCCAGGCCGGGGCTCCGTCCGGCTGGGCACAGGAAGGGGATCGGGTCGCGGCACGCCGGGATTCGGATTCGGAGCTGGAGGAGGTTCAGGCTGCGGCACCCGGCCCCACTCTTCCAGATTGAGCCTCGTCATGTGCGCCTCACGAAGGAGCACGTTCTAAGAGGCGTACCCGTGGATGGAAGCGCGGGTCCACCAAGGGACGGTGCGCTCGATCGTGCCACCCCGTTGTGGAATCGGCGCCACGATCGTGTTCCGACCGCTACGAGTCTAGAGCAGCACCTCCCTCATGTATTGATCCCGGGCGGACTTCCGCCGCGGGCAGCGCTGGCACTCTCCCGAGGCATCGGCACCCGCTTGATGTCTCCGAGGGCCGGTCTGCCCTCTGAAAACTCCTGCGACAGTGGCCGTCGGCTCGCACCCACGACCCGCACGTTCACTCGGAGGCACAGATCGACAACGATGATCTGATGGTGCGCGCCGTTGGCCCACCGTGTGCTCCAGCGCTGCGCGCGTGATGCGGCACGGTACGTCCCCCAAAGCCTGGAGACCCACATGAACCTACCCGATCCCGAGACGCGCGCCCGCGCGCGCGAAGACGAACGCCAAGGCAAGTCACCTTCGACCCAGGCGGGTGAATTCGTACGCGAGGAAATACACCACGTGCGCGAGGGGAAACACGGGGCTCGATCCACCAAACAGGCCATCGCGATCGGGCTCTCCAAGGCCCGCCGCGCCGGCGTCAGGCTCCCTCCCGGCAAACGCACCTCAGCAAAAACTCGGACCAAAGCTCAACGCGACCTCGCCAAGGGGCGTCGCGGCACGCGCAAGACTTCACGGCGGCGCGCCCGTGCTGTTACCGGGGCTCTGAAGCGGGAAAGGCGGACCGCAGCCTCCCGACGGGCTCTCGCCCGCCAGACCCGCTCGGCGGCGCGACGTCGGAGCGCCACGGAGCGATCCCGCGCAGCCAGGAAGGCTGTCAGGACCAAGGGTAGTGCCGGCTTGTCGGCAGCGGGCCGCAAGGCGGCGCGGACCAGGGCACGGCACGCCCGCTGATGGCAGCCTAGCAGAAGGTCGATGGTACACGATTCATTCCTAACCTACGCAGGAGATCACATGCTGCACCGTGACACGGAAAGACGCTCGCGCAACGATGAGGGTGAGGACAACTGGAACTTCGCCGATGACAGCAGTGATTTCGAGGGCGAAGGCGAGGGGATGGACGAAGGAAAACCTGGCCGCACCCTCTCCCAAGGGCGCAGCGCCGGTTCCCGCGGTCAGCAGATGAGCTCGGGCGACGACAGCGCGGAGAGCGACGAGAGCGAAGGGCTGGAGGAGGTCCCCGCCACGTCAGGTCAGCGCGCTACCGGCCGGACGAACGGCCAGACAGCCAAAAGCAGCAGTGGCAGCCAGAGAAAGAAGCGCTCCGGCCGGCAAACCAGCAACCGATCCAAGCAGACCAGCAGCGCCCGGACCAAGGGAAACCGGTCCACCGGTCGCACCCGGGCCGCGGGCAAGCGTGGAAGCCGGCAGGCGAAGAGCAACAGCAGGAGAACCGCTAACGCTCGCGCAGCGGGAGCGGTGAGGGCCGGACGGCGCTAGCCAAGAGCCGTTGTAAGGGTTGTAAGGGTTGTAAGGGTCTGAAGGGTTCCAACGGTCAATCACGGCGCGACCCTTAGAACCTTTAGAACCCTTACGACCCTTACAACCTTCTGTTCGGTATCCACCGATTCACCCGACTCTGATACTCCTCGTACTCAGACCCGAATATCCGTTTGAGGGTCGGTTCTTCGTAGAAGAGGACGAAGAGGTCGGTGATGATTCCGAAGGCCACCGCATAGCCGAACAGGGGAAGCGACCAGTAGAAGACGGCCGCTCCGAGAAGTGCCAGTCCCGCGCCGATATACATCGGATTGCGTGCGAATCGGTACGGCCCGCGCACCACCAGGCGCCGTGGGGGATCGAACGGCGCCGGCGTTCCCCGCCCCATGAACGCGAAGGCCAGAACACACCAGAGGGCCAGCGCACCCCCCGCCAGCACCATCAACGCACCGAGGATCTGTCCCGGTCCCAGGCGCTCCGGCCGGGTCAGCCCGGACCATTCCAGCAGCCGATACGGTACGAACACCAGCACGAACCCGATGAACAACGCGGCGTAGACGGCTGCGCGGAGGAGGGCCATGGTTTCACCTCGGAACCAGCGAATACGACCTCTGGCATAGACTCGGGTCGCTGTGCATGTATTAGCCGCGCGGCAACCCAGCCGTAAGGGGCACGCTCACGCGGTCTTCACTGCAACCCAGTCCACCAGTCCGAGGTCTGCATGTTCACTCTGTTCGCCGTCATTGCTTCCACGATGCTCACGCCCGGTTCCCCGCCGAAAACCGGTGAAGAGCTGATTCGTGATATGCATCGGCGCTACGCCGGAAAATGGTACTCCAACCTCACCTTTACCCAGAAGACCACGCACCCCAACGGGACGGTGGAGACCTGGTATGAGGCGTTGAAGCTTCCCGGATTTCTGCGGATCGACATTGCGCCACTCGATTCCGGAAAGGCCATCATCTTTCGCAACGACTCGATCTACCAGTTGAACGGGGGCAAGATCCAGTCGTCGGCTCCCCTGATCCATCCCCTGATGGTGCTGGGATTCGACGTCTATTTGGATATGCCGGAACGGACCATCGAGAAGCTGCAGCGGCTGCAATTCGACCTATCCAAAATCCACACCGATGTCTGGCAGGGAAAGCCGGTGTATGTCGTGGGGGCGGACTCCGGAGACGTTACGAGGCCTCAGTTCTGGGTGGACCAGAAAGAGCTGCTGTTTGTGAGAACCCTTCGCCCCAACCAGCAGGGTGGCGTCAACGAGACCCAATTCAACAAATACGTCAAGTTGGGAGACGCCTGGCTCTCGCCGGAGGTGCTCTTCTTTACCAACGGCCAGCCGGGGACGAAGGAGGAGTACAGCGACTGGAAGGTCGGGACGAAGTTCGACGAAGGGC
>JACQVB010000269.1 GCA_016209985.1 Gemmatimonadota bacterium
ATCACGCGCGGCTGAGTGATGCAGCCGACGATGCGCATCGCGTGGCCGCACCGGGGACCCCGCAGCGGGGCGACCTCGAAGATCCGGCGCAGCAGCTCCGCCCAGCGGCGGCGGGCTTGGGCGAGCGCGGGTAGGACCGCCTCGGCCGCGACGGCCGGGGCCGGCTCGGGGACGCCCGCCCGGCGCCGGATGCCGCGGGTCCGGTTGGCATACCAGCCGTAGTAGCGCTGGAGCACCTGGCCCTTGTTGGGGATAGGGCTCACCACCCGCGCCAGGAACTCCAGGGCGTCCACGGTCTCGGGCCCCGCCGTGGGGCCGCTCGCCTTGTCCGACTGATAGGTGACCGTGCCGCGGGAACTCCACGTGAACCTCCATCAGGGGTGAACAGAAAGGGACACTCCATTTGCCGACCCGCTCGACCCGGGCACGGAAACCCGCGCGCCGAGATCCCACATGCACGGGACGGCGACGTACCGGCAAACGCCGAAAGGATCCTGGATGCCGCCCACGGGAAGTTTCCCGGGCGGGTGACCCGGTTGACGCGGGGTCCCCCGATACCCACTCCAGGCTGCCGCAGGGGTTCGCGCCGCCCATTCGGACTCGCGGACGCCTGGGGCGGATCCGCGGCGGGGCGGCTGCGCACTTCCCCGCGACGCGCGCGGATTGGTTCGCGCTCGCGCGAACTTGCCCGCGCGGCGCGGCAGTTTCAGCCCAACTCAGGGAAATCCGCATGAGGGTCCCGCCAATCCACTCGCGTCGCAGGTGAATCCGCATGGCCGCCGGGAGAGTCTGCCTGGCACGGCCGGCCATCCGGGTGAGGGTCGCGCGAATTGGGGATCGGCGCGAGCAGGTCCGCGGGAGCGTGGCGCAAATCCGCACCGCGCGCTCGCAAATGGGCGTGAGCCCGGCGGGAACCCGCACTTGCCGCAGGCGGACTTGCACCCGTCGCCAGCGGGTTTGCATGAGGGTGCCGCGAACCCGCGCGAGGCTCCTGCAAATCCGCAGCAGGGGCGTGCAGCTTTCCCTTCCACGGCTGCAACTGCTGTGACGGTAAGGCCTTACGCTGTGCGGGCTCACGAAGGGACTCATGGCAACACCCTGCCGGCCACGATCCCGACACCGGCGGCACCCAGGATTCCAACCACCGGTCCGAGTCTGATCCGGGGCTTCTTCGTCTCCGCGACGTGCCGTTTTGTCAGGTCCTGGTGGGCGGCGTACGCGGCCTGGTAGCCGGTCTGATACGCATGGGCATTGGCCGCCACGAGCGCCATGATGGAGTCGTGGAGCGCCGTCACCGCCAGGCGCAGCGAGTCCACGGCGAGGAGTTCGTCCTTCTGCGCCCGCCAGGACTCCGCGTTGGCGTGATCAATTATGAAGGTCTCGGCGAACCAGGCGGGCAGCGTGAGGTGTTCCATGCCCACGGTGTCCCCGCGATGCAGGGGCATGGTGATGAGGCCCCAGGCCGAGTCACCCAGTGCGGGGAAGGTGGCCCGCAGCCGGTCCAGCAGCGCACTGGTGGTGCGGAGCTGCCGCACGGTGGTAGAGCGTGGTCGAGGTCGGAGCGATTGTGACTGACGTGATCGTCGTGGCGGGCGCGGGGGTTGGCCCATCGCCGCAGGCCGCGATGCTCACAACAACACGCCGAGAAGCAGTCTGAGCGACTTCATCGCGTCATCTTCCCTCTCGCTCGGCCCACAAGGGCGATCGTGATCGGGTGACGATGTTGCCGCTCGCGCTGAAGGCGCATCTCGTGCGCCATCTCGAGCGTGGCGCGTTGGGCTCGGGGCTCGCGTGGTCCCGTCTCGTTCACAACGAACCTCACCGAAAAGGCCGAGGTGCCCAACGCGCTACGATCTGGCGTATCCGGTCACCCCTACTTCAGGCGGACGGTGGCCTGAAACGGCATGTGGTAGTAGCTCCGCGGCGGGGGGTTCGTCTGATCCTCGTCCGGAATGCAGACCGCCACGTCATTGGGATGCGCCTGGGTCGCGACCGTCCAGGTCCCATCGGCGTTCTTGGTGACCTCCACGTAGTTGCTTTGCGGATCCTGGTTCGGGTTGAACTGCAGGCCATGGGCGCAGCCCGCACCATGGGCTACGGCCGAGCGGAGCACCGTGCCGTTGCCCTCGGTGACCAGCTCGACCTCGTTAACCTTGAAGAAGTTGGCGCCGACGGTGTTGCCGTCCTGTCCACCGGGCGGGCTGCCCTCGACCCGCTGAGTGAAGGCGACCATGACCTTCCGGGGAGTGCGCCCCCCGCACGCGGTCACGTCCTGGGGGCGGATCTTGTTGGCGTCCGGATCCAGCCGGGCGTCGGTCAGGTTGAACGTCGCCATGACCCCGCAGGCACCGTGCTCGTATGATCCCCGCCCATCGCTCGTGATGTTGTCGGTGGCATGGTCTCGGAACGTGAGGACGATCGGCGGGTCGCCTGGTGGTTTGCCCTGGGCGAGCTCCGGAGCTACGACGCTCGAAGTGGATGTTGGCGTCGTGTCGCCACAGGCCGCAAGAAGAGCCGTTGCCACCATCAGGGCGCCGGCTACCGGGAACAACTGGCACGCGTGCATCCTCGCCTCCTCCTCTGAAAGGGGCGCCGCGCGAGCTCGTCTCTCGCTTGCTTGCGGGGCATGGGCTCGGTGCGCAACTTATCAATAGCAGGCGTGCGTCTCCCTGGTGTCGCATAGCCGTGACCTGACAGGGGACGCCGTGTTCGTGAGGCAGCGCCATGGCAGAGTTGTTGCAGTTACGGACCCTGGGGACCCTCAGCCTCAGGGGGCCCGACGGCCACGAGCTGGAGAGCGTGCTCGCACAGACGAAGCGGGTGGGTCTCCTGGTCTACCTCGCGGTTGCCGCCCCGCGCGGGTTTCACCGTCGGGACAAGCTGGTGGCCCTGTTTTGGCCGGAACTCGATCAGGAACACGCCCGTGCAGCCTTGCGCCGGGCGCTCTCTTTCCTGCGGGCGGCGTTGGGCAAGGCGAGCCTCAACGCGCCGGGCGCTGAGGACGTCGCGCTGACCCCGACCTTCCATTGGTGTGACGCGGTGGCGTTCGAAGAACTGCTGACTGCCGGCCGGTTGGAAGAGGCGCTGGAGCTCTACCGTGGCGACTTCCTAGACGGCTTCCACGTTGCCGGGCATGCCGAGTTTGAGCGCTGGCAAGCGGGACAGCGAGCGGGGTTGCGGCAGCAGGCGGCGCGGGCTGCTTGGACCTTAGCGGAGCGAGCGACGGCAGCCGGCAACGCAGTGCAGGCGGCCCAGGGGGCGTCGGGCAGCCGAGTTCTCCCCGGGAGACGAAGCTGGGGTTCGCAGACTGATTGAGCTGCTGGATCGGGTTGGAGACCGGAGTGGTGCGCTTGCCGCCTACGAAGCTTTTGTCCGGCGGATCCGGGAAGATTTCGACAGCGAGCCGGCGCCCGAGACCCAGGCACTAATCGCGCGGGTGCGCGCCCGGGCTGCGTCAAGTAGTGCGAAGTCAGGTGAACCAACGCCTGCCGTTATCTCACCTGCTTATGCTCCCACGGTCGACAGACATCCGTGGCGACGATTCTCGCGTTTAGTAGGCGCCGCTTTTCTGGTGTTGGTCTTGCTGGCAGCGTGGCGGGTCTACGGAGACCGGAGAAGCAAGGCGAGCGGGACGGTGTCTGCGGCTGCGGCCGCTGACCTCCCATCGAACGCCACGGCGCAGGAGTACAACGCGCGAGGTCGCGAGCTGATGAACCGGGCCCGAACTGCCGCCGACGTCGAAGCAGCCATGGGGTTTCACAGCAGGGCAATCCAGCTCGATTCCAGTTATGGGCCAGCTTACGCCGGCTTGGCGATCGGATATGCCCGCGGCGCGGCTCACTTCGGCTTTCCAAGGGCCTGGTATGATACGGCCTTGGCGACCGTCCAGAAGGCCATCGCCATCGACCCCGCCGCCAAAGAAGCGCACCGCGCGCTGGCAGTGATCTACGTAACCAGGCACCGCAAGCGGAAATCGATTGAGGCCGATCTCCGCACTGTCGCCATTGATAGCAACTACTTCTATTCCGTCGGAACCATCGGTGCAAATTATAATCACATCGGCGAGTTCGACCGAGCACTTTTCTGGCTCAATCGGTTCCTCATGATCGCTCCTCGTCCCCACGACTTTGGAACCGCCTGGCCCCTAGCCTATCTGGGGCTTGACGACCTCCCTCGCGCAGAACACGCGGCGCTGGCAGCGGTTGAGAGGGACTCGTCGGCGTTGTCCTATGGCGCGTTGGCATTCGTACGCGTGGTAGAGGGGAAGCTCAACGCAGCGCGAGAAGAGATAGAGAAAGGCCTCTACAAGCACCCGGCGGACTTTATCGTCCTGAGCGCAGCAGGAGACGTCGAGCTGTTCTCCGGGAACGACATTGGGGCGCGGAGCCTGTATGAGCGAGCGCTCCAACGCGCTCCAAAGTCCGGCACCGTTCTGGACATGAACATCTTTCCCGGCCGGCGTACTACGACCAGCCTGGCGTACGTATTGTGGCAAGCGGGCGAGCGGGACAGGGCTCGGGGCCTACTTAGGCAAAGCGACAGTCTATCCAGAGCGATGCTGGCGGATAGCAGTGATTGGTGGGCATACCCCTACGATCTGGCCGCTGTGAACGCCATACAGGGCAATAGAGACCAGGCCTATCAATGGCTCGAGACGGCTGTGGATTACGGGTGGCGGTTTCATCGCATCGGCCAAATGGATCCATTCTTCAAGGAGCTGCGCAACGAGCGTCGTTTCAGGGAGGTTATTGCGCGCACCCAGGGGATGGTGGACGAAACGCGACGGCGCGCGAGCGAGACCAGGATCCTGGCACGCCTACCGGGGTGACGTTTTCGCCGTGATGGCAGCTTCCGCAGCGCCAGCTTCAGGCGACGCAACACAGCGTTCTTCGGCTCTTTTCAAGGCTCGATCGTGTGGGTCGGAATCGGAATAGGAATTTCAATCGGGCCTCCCAAAGTACGGTTGGCTGAATGAACCGTCCAG
>JACQVB010000266.1 GCA_016209985.1 Gemmatimonadota bacterium
AGTCGGAGAGGAGTGTACGTCCCGCCGGATGCGGCCCTACTCAGGCACCGCTATTCGAACCTACAGACTGGGGGATTTTGGGGTGGCCACGAGTGGGGGAGTTTGGGTGGCCGCCGGGGTTCAGTTCCGTCGTAATCCTCGAAGGACCAATCCATTGCCTGAGCGAGATTGTCCTCGACGTAAACAAGGAGATCGAGGTGCAGCGGGGCAGCGGCCCCTCGGCGATCGTGAGAACGAAGACCTTTCGGTATCACGCCTGGATTCGGGGAAAGCACAACATCTTGCGCTACGAGTCGGCTCATCACCATCGAGTCTCGGCGCACAAACATGTCTATGATACGTTCGCCGGTGGCCGGGAGACGCAGATCCTGGAATTGCAGGGGGACGACGATGTTCCCACCCTTGGAGAGGTTCTTCGAGAACTACAAGTTTGGCACGACAACAATGCAGGGCGCTTGAACGCCCTCAGGTAAGGGACCGCGGTTCGGAGGCTCACAACACCGCCGTCACCACCCCACTCGGGCTTCCCGTCCCGGCCCGGTTGATCGCGACCACCCGAAACTCGAGCTGCACGCCCCTCGGCCGACCCTCCACCCGACCCTGCTTGTCCATAGTCGTGTGCACGTCGTCCCAAGGTGCCGCGCCTTCCTTCCGCTGCTGGATGGTGTACGTGGCGACCTTGCCGCCGCCCTTTGGCGCCTTCCAGGCCAGCTCAATCCAGGTATCACCCTCCTTCTTGATGCGAATATCCCTGACTTCGTTCGGAGGCTTGATCGGGGTTTTCTCCCGCACGGGGCCCCAGCCGAGAATGCCCAGCTTGATCGGTTCGTCTCTGAACACGACTTCGCTATAGCGGATGACGCGCGTCAGGCCGTCCGCCACCGCCGTGCGCGCGTCCTTCATGTCATGATGAAGCTCCGCGCCCTGCTCCTTCCACTGCTGGATGGCAAAGGCAGCAGTTTTCATTCGCTCGACCCGCTTTTCCAGCTCTGCAGCCGAAATGGGAGGAGACGACAGCTCGTCGTCGGCCTTGCGGAGTCCTTCGACGGCCAACATTGCCAAGGTCTCAAGACGTGCGTCCGTGCGGGGAAAGCGCATACGAACTCTCCGGTGATGGCCTCCACAGGGCCATCAGAATGGTTACAATGGAGTAATGTAAGCGTGCAGTACTATATTGTACCAGTATAATATAACATTATATGCATACAATATGACATTGTACGCGTTTATCATAGAATAGGAAGCGTATAGTTATACGCTGAACGCGTACAATATATAGCTGTACGCGTGCGATATATCACTGCACGCGTACAGTTATCTAATGTAAACGTTCTAGCTTGATTTGGCAGCCTGGTCAGGAGCTTCGAGGACAATCCAGCCCGAGAGGATCGCTCCCGCCGCGTCGCCCACACCGCGATCAAACCGATGATCGGGTCCAGCCCAAACCGGAATCCGGTTCCCGGGACGGGAATGCCGGAGTCGAGCCAGTAGGCGAAGCGGCGGAGGCGGTCGAGGGATGTGGGGCTCAAATCCAGCGCCGCACCCGTCGTTTGTAGTTGAGATACGTTTCCCCAAATTTGGCTTCGAGGTAGCGCTCTTCGCGGAGCACGATCCCGTAGTGCAGAACCACGAGCATCGGAATCAGCAGGAGAAGGGGCCAGACCGCGTTGGCCAGAAGCGTAATCCCGACGTACAACAGGTTGACCGAAAGGTAGAGCGGGTTGCGAGTGAATCGAAAGGGACCCCCGGTCACGACCGCCGTGGTTGGCTGAGTCGGCTTCACGTTGGTCCCCGCTTGGTGCATGGTCCGCTCGCCCCAGAAGCCGAGCGCGCCACTGGCGAAGACCAGCACGGCCCCCGCGATCATCGCCGGCCTCGGTGGGAACGGGCTTCGAGGAAAGAGCCAGTCCAGCAGCAAGCCCAGAAGAAGCGTTCCGACGAAGAGAACGGGTGGAAAGATCAGGACGTGGGGATGGTCGGACGCTAAGGGTTTCAAGGGTTTCAAGGGTTATAAGGGATGTAAGGGATGTAAGGGATGTAAGGACCAGCAGACCTCCCCGCAACTCTTCTACGCTTGTAACCCTTTCAACCCTTTCAACCCTTACAACCCTTACAACCTGTCTCTCACACCTTCTCGATTGTCGCCAACACGCGGAGCGTTTCCGCCACGCTCCATGCCTGCGCCACACATCCACGCGGCAGATAGGGTTGCTCGGCGTCGAAGATCTCGCTGATGGTGCCGATGCCCGCGTCCCCGAGATGGTTGAGCAGGCCTTGGAGGAGGGAATGAGATGGCTCGCCGGTGTGGACCCGGCGCCAGGCGTCCACGAACGGCCCGATCAGCCAGGGCCACACAGTCCCCTGGTGGTAGGCCGCGTCGCGGTCGCGGAGATAGCCCATGTACATCTTCTTGTAGTCGGGATGCGCGCGCTCGAGGGTCCGGAGGCCATACGGCGTCAGCAGGCGCTCGCCCACCACGTCCACCACCGCGCGCCAGTGCTGGGGATCGAGGACAGGAAATCGGAGCGAAAGACTGAAGATCTGGTTGGGACGGAAGCTGGGATCATTTCCGTCGGGACCGTCGATCACGTCGAAGAGATAATTCTTCCCCTGGATCCAGAACCGGCCGTTGAAGGATCTCTGTGCTTTCTCTGCAAGCCTGGCGAATTCCGCGCCCGGCTGGCCCAGGATCTCGGCCCAATGCGCCATGAGCGAGAGCGCGTTGTACCAGAGCGCCTGGATCTCCACCGGCTTGCCGCGGCGCGGCGTCACCACCCACCCGTCGACCTTGGCGTCCATCCAGGTGAGCTGATATCCCTCGGCGCCGGCGCTGATCAGCCCGTCCGCGGGATCGACGTGAATCCCGAAATGCGTGCCGGCGAGGTGGTAATCGACCACGCTGGAAAGCATCGGGAAGAGCATCGCCAGCAGGTCGCGGTCGTGGGTGGTCTCGTAGAAACGGTCGAGCGCGTGGAAGTACCAGAGCGTGGCATCCACCGTGTGATACACGGCGGTGCGCTGGCCTTCGGGGAAGTTGTTGGGGATCAGGCCGTCTTTCATGTAATGCGCGAAGGTGCGGAGAATCCATCGCGCTTCGCGCGCCCGGCCAGTGACCAGGGTGAGGCCCTCGAGACTGATCATCGTGTCCCGACCCCAATCGGTGAACCAGGGATAGCCGGCAATCACGGTGCGAGGCTCGGTGCCTTCGGCGTGGGCGAGTACTGCTTCTTCGAGGCGCGTGCCGGGAAACACCAGGAACTGATCGGCCGCGATCACCAGCTGGGCGGCGGGACCGGTGCGGAGCGGCTCGGCCGCCAGCGCAATGAGCCGCTCGCAGCGCCGTCGCTCAGCGTCGAAGATCAGCTCGGGCGCCAGGTGCAGGGCCTCCCATGGCTCGGTGCTGGCGACAAACCCTATCGGAGCGTCCGGGGAAAGCTCCAGCTCGAAATAGCCGAGACTGTTCCACGAGTCGAGGTGATCGTAGCCCCGTTCATGCTCGATCCGGAGGAAGACGTCTTCCCGTCGGTACCCCTCCACCACGAACCGCGCCTCGTCCGGGCGAGCCTGGAGCCGAAGTGGCGGCGTCTCCTCACCCAGGTGCACTTCGAAGCGGTCGCCGCAGATGACCAGCTTGGGCGGACCTTTGGGTCTGCCAAGCTCGCTGTGCCCGCGGAAGGTGACATAGGGTCGCAGTCGAAGCGTGAGAGGCTCGCCGTCGCTCAGGGTGTAGCTCACGCAGACCGTGTTCTGACCCTGAGGCATGGCGATGCGCCGCTCGATCCGGCGGCCGTCCACCTCGAATCCCCAGATGGGGATCTGGCCCTCGAGCCGGAAATCGCGAAAGCATTCGACCGCATGCCCTTCGAAACGGCCCTCCTGGAACTCGATCTCGCCCAGCGTCACGAAGCGCTCGCCAGCCCAGACCTGGTCCTCCAGAAAGGGAATCATCATGGTGCGGCCGTATGGCGCCGGAAGGCTGGGGATAAACAGGCCGTGGAACTTGCGCGCGACGCCGCCCGCGATAGTGCCGCCGGCGTACCCACCCAGCCCGTTGGTCGTGATCCACTCGCGGTCTCGCAGGTAGCGGGGGTCGTCGCCGACGCGCCATGGCAACTTGAACGGCCGGAGCTCCGCCGTCACCGGCGGTGCGGGCGCCGCGGCGACGCCGGTGAGGACCGCGCTCATGGGCGCTCTGCCGGCCGGGCCCGCAACAGGACCGCGCTGGTGCCCTGGAGTCGCCAGCCCTTGCGCCCGTAAGGCGGCACCACGCCCAGCCCGCCGTAGCGGACCGATTCGCTGGACCACATGATCTTCCACTTGCCGCGATCCACCGGTGCCAGCAGCGGCTCGGCGGCGGGAATCAGCTCGCGATCCGGGCCCAGGTTCACGATCAGCAGCCGGTCGTCGTCGCGCTCGCCAAAGAAGCGGATCACGAATGCCTCGGGCGCGAGCACCGCGCCGTCCAGCGCGAACCGGTCCTGGCGGGCAATGACCGGGTCACGGCGCCGCAACCGCAGCAGATCGCGATACATCCGGTAGACCGGGTGGTGCTCCTCCCGCTCGGAGAAGTCGATCTTGCTGCGCATGAAGGTCTCGGCCGCGCCCGGCGGCGGAACGGCCTGCTGCGCCTCGATGTGCTTCATGTTGGGGAACTGGTAGAGAAAGTCGATGCGCCCGCTGTCGACCGCGGCCTGAAGCTCCGGATGGTGGTCGGAGAAATAGAGGAAGGGGGCGCTGGCCGCGAATTCCTCTCCCATGAAGAGCAGCGGCGTTTCCGGTGCCAGGAGCAGGAGGGCCGTGAGCGCACGATACCTCCCGGGATGACACAGGTGGTGCAGCCGCTCCCCGGTGAGCTGGTTGGCCACCTGGTCGTGATTCTGAAGGTAAAACACGAAGGACTGCGCCGGCTCCCGGCGCACCGTCCACCCGCGCGGCTGGTCCTGCCACTCGTAGCGCTGCCCCTGGAACAGGGGGCCGCGCTTGACGCAGGAGAGGATTTCCTGGGCCGAGCCGGTGTAGTCGAAGTAATACGCGCCGCGCTGGCCGGTGAGCGCCACCCGGGAGGCGTGGTGGAAATCGTCGGACCACAACGCGTCGAGACCCCAGCCGCCCCGTTCCGTAGGCGCCACGAGCCGCACATCCTGCGGTTCGCTCTCGCCGACGAGAAGGATGGGACGGACGGCCGTGGCCCGCGCTTCGTTGGACAGCTCGGCCAGCAGGTGTACCGGGCTGTCGTCGTGGATCTCCATGGTGGCATCGAGCCGGAGACCATCGAAGTGATACTCGACCAACCAGTGGCAGGCATTCCGGATCATCATCTGGCGTACGCCGGCCGAGCCTGGCCCGTCGTAATTGATGCGCTGGCCCCAGTCGGTGTCCTCCCGGGTGGAGAAAAATGTGTCGGTGAATTGCGTGATATAGTTGCCGTCGGGTCCCAGATGGTTGTAGACCACATCGAGAATGACGGCGAGTCCCAGCCCATGCGCTTCGTCCACCAGCCGGCGGAGGTCGTCGGGCCGTCCGTAGTGATGGAATGGCGCGAAGAGATCCACGCCGTCGTATCCCCAGCCCCAGCGGCCGGAGAATTCGGCCAGGGGCATGATCTCGATCATGGTGATGCCCAGCCGCTTGAGCTCGGCGAGCTGACTGATTGCTGCCAGGTAGGTGCCTTCCGGTGTGAGCGTGCCGACGTGCGCCTCGTAAATCACCTGGCCCGCGAGTCGCAAGTCAGAGGGGGGCGAGTGCCGCCAGCGATACGCGCCGGGGTCGATCACTTCAGAGGGACCGTGAGGACCGTCGGGCTGAAACCGGGAGTAGGGATCGGGGAAGGCGTCGCCGCCATCGAGTTTGTAACGGTAAAGGTCTCCCGGCCGCACCCCTTCTATCAGGCCGCTGAAGTAGCCGTCGCCGTCAGGCTCGAGCGCGACCACGCGACTGCCGTCGCTCTCAAGCACCACCTCGACCCGGCGCCGTTTGGGCGCCCAGAGCCGAAAGCGCACGCCACCGGGCTCGACATGGGCACCCAAATCCATTTTCCAGCCCGCATTGCTGGAGTAATGACGGGACGGCTTAGGTGGGTGTCGTGGTTCGGGGCGTGTGTGGACGTGAGCCATCATCGGAAGGTGCAGCAAAGCATATGCCAGTGCGCCTACGATGTTTAATGTATGAAGTCAACCCAGGCATCGAGGTTGGTGACTATCAGGGTGCCGCCATTGGGGTCAATCGCGATACGACGTGGTGTTCCATTGGTAGTAATAGTTCGCACGACCTTACGGAGCTTCGGGTCGATCACGTCCACCACGCCGAGATTGGGGAGCGTCACGAAAAGGAGGGCGCCATCCGGGCTCGCGATCATCGCGAACGGGGGAGCCGGCAGGGCAATCGTCGTGACCGCGTTTCCGGAAACCAGGTTATAGATGTCGATCCGGTTGCGGCTTTCGTTGGCGATGTAGATCTCGGTGCCATCGGGCGACACGACGATGTCCTGCGGCGTCCCCCCGATCGCAAGCCTTCGTACCGTCTTCCTGGTGGTGGTGCTGATCTCGGTGACGTAGCCCGCCATGGTGCTGACGTAGAGGGACGGTTTCGTCGGATCGAACGCGATCCCGTTGGGGTTGACGTCGAGGGCGATGGTGGTGTCGGTGGCCAGCGTCGCCCGGTGCAGCACGACCACCGCGCCGTAGGTCAGCGTGACGTAGAGTTTGGCGCCGTCCGGCGAGACCCGAACTCTGAGCGGCTGGTCCGACAGGCCGACCGGCGAGCCTATGGTGTCGGTGGCTACGTCCACCACCGAAAAGCTCGAGGCTCCGCTGTTGGTGACATATGCCTTCGCTCCCGACGGCTCAAACGCTATGTCCACCGGCGGAAGGCTCGCGGTCACCTCGCCGCTCACCGAGTAGTGCGCCACGTCAAAACGGGTGAGCTTGGCGTCGTCCCGGCCCACGTAGGCCACCCCTGCTGAAGAAATGCCAAGGGCAAAGGCGGAGCTGGGTAAGGGCACCGTGGTGATCACGCTGGCGCGGAAGAACGGGTTCACGGTGACCGGCACGGTGCGCGACACTGCCCCACGCGCCGCGGTGGCCGTGGTGCGGCCGGCGCGCTTGCCCCGCAGGAGTCCGCCCGGCGTGATCGAGGCAATCCCGGTGTCACCGGCCGAGAATGTGATCACCGTGTTGGCGATCTGTCGACCGAAGGCATCCAGCGCCACCGCCGTGAGCAGTTGAGTACCGCCCTCGTCCACCACCACGCTGTCGGGCTGCACCTCGATCGATCGAGTTGGGTTGGGCACGATGATCGGGACGTCGTGAACGATCGCCAGGGCCTGGGCGCGCGCCGCCGTGCGTCCCGGGCTCCGGCCGGTCACCAGACCGCTCACCGAGACGCTCGCGACGCTGGTGTCCAGGGAGGAGAACGCGACCGTGGCGCCGACCACCTGTCGGCCATCGGGATCCAATGCGACCGCCACGATGAGCCGCTGCTCGCCGGGCTCGACGGTCACGCTTTCGGGAACGGCGATGATGGTGGTGACGAGCGTGGGGGCCGAGTCGGTGCAGGACGCGGCGAGGAGGGCGGCAATGCCGATGGATGAGACGGTACGCAAGGTTGTAAAGGTTCTAAAGGTTGTAAGGGTTGTAAAGGTTTGGCGCTATTCTGGCAGGCAGAGACGGTAAGGTCCTTCAGGATGCCAGCTCTGAGCCTGCACCACCGGGTCATTCACATCCCGACCGGGCAGCGGATCCAGCTCGAAATCCAGGTCACACGTGTACGGATGCGCGATGTGACTGACCACGACTCGTGGTTCTCCCGAGGCGGGCGTGAACAGCCAGAACGCGAAGCGCAGGGTGGGGCCGTCTGCGGAGGGAAACGCGCGGATCCGGTCGAACCGGTACGCGCCGGATTCTTCCCAAACGTACAGACGATTTGACCAGGTGCTGTACTTCCGGAACGTCACCTCGTAGCGGCCGTCAGACCACAATTGCAGGCGGTCGTTCTCCCGGCAACTGAAGGACAGGTCATTGGGAGGTCCGTCGGGACCATGGGTGGTGTAGCAGGCGGTGAAGGGCTTGAGGCCGGGCTCGCAGGCGCTCGCCAGGAAGGCGAGGAGCAGAAGGCGGGCAGGGCAGCGGACCGGCATGGCCTGGACCATGCCGCCGCCGAATCAAGGACGCGTCAAGCGATCCCCACCCGCCGAGCGGGCGCCGACCCGCCGCCGCTCTACGAGCGCCCATTGCTAAGGCCGCTATAAACTCCTTGTACCAGCGAGTAGGTCGCGTGAGCAGCCGTTGGATCTCCGCCGGCACGGGCAACCAGGAATTCCGCAATGAAGCCGAGAGCCATTCCCACGCCAGCGTCGCGTATCCGATTCTCTAACTTTGGGTGGACTGGTTCTGGGATCGACCCCAATGTGGCGCCGACGACGGTCCCTACCAATGAACCGGCAACTCTCCCGATGAAAGCGAGTTGCGCGCCGGGATCGTTTCCACGATCAATGTGAAACTGCCTCGAAATGCGATGTCCTAAGGCATCTCCCGACGAGCGGCCTATAGCCGAACCGATAACGCCGCCCACAGCGACAAAGGCCGACCCTCTAGGAGGTGCAAGGGTAAAGATGCTTTGGCCCTCGGCCTGCCCCGGGCAAAACAGCAGAAGGGGAGCGAAGAGATACCAACCAACCAGGCGCAATACTTGCTCCAGCTTAAAGAGCGCAGACTGTCACCGCTTGCGTCACCGACTGTGGTGACGACTGCAATTCCCGAGTTCAAATTCAGGATTGACGATCAAGGGAGCATCAAGCGGCCTAAGAGCGAAGGGAGTTGCGGAAGGAGCGAGATAACTGAGTACGCGGTTCTTATTGGGAACCGCACTGTCCCTGTCGATCAGTAGCCTCAATTCGAAAAACCGACTGCCACCGCGGTGAGCAGTTGAGTACCGCCCTCGTCCACCACCACGCTGTCCGGCTGCACCTCGATCGATCGAGTTGGGTTGGGCACGATGATCGGGACGTCGTGAATGATCGCCAGGGCCTGGGCGCGCGCCGTCGTGCGTCCCGGGCTCCGGCCGGTCACCAGACCGCTCACCGAGACGCTCGCGACGCTGGTGTCCACGGAGGAGGACGCGACCGTGGCGCCGACCACCTGTCGGCCATCGGGATCCAGTGTGGCCGCCACGATGAGCCGCTGCTCGCCGGCTCGACGGTCACGCTTTCGGGAACGGCAATGATGGTGGTGACGAGCGTGGGGGCCGAGTCGGTGCAGGACGCGGCGAGAAGAACCGCGATGCCGGTGAGGGAGGAGGGGCGCAAGGTTGTAAAGGTTCTAAAGGTTGTAAGGGCTACCCGCGGTAGTCGGTCCCGCAATCGAAGAGCAGGCCGCCTTCGCTGGTGATCTCGATGCCGATGAACCGTTTTTCGAAGGGTATCCGCTGGTCTTCGGGCCAGCTCAGGCCGAACTGATAGGCCCAGGCGTCGGGGTCGAAGGCCTCGAAGATGGTCCCATCGCGATCGATGACATAGGCGGTCGCGACGTGGCTGGTGTCGCCCTCGCTCGACTTGTCCGAGCACCAGAACGCGACGGTCTTCCGCGCGCTGTCGCACACCGTGTGATGGATCGCGATCCCCGGCTTCCGTTGGGGATCCGGGAAGTACTCGGAATCGGGCAGCCGGAAGGTTCGATCGACGTTTACCGCCATAACCCACCTCTTTCAGTACCGGAGACGGGGGCGGTCTGGACCGGTCGCGCTACGCGGAGAGTCGCGAGCGAGGCTGCTCGTCAGCGAGACTGCCCCTACTTCCTATACCGGTCCAATGAGGAAGAAATTGCACTTGGCTTTTGGGGGTCTTCAGGCGGGCGGTTTTTGCCGGGCTATATGAATAGGAATATTGCAGCTGCTCGAAGCGGGCCATCAAGGAGGCGGCGCGGCGGGCGGGAATCACCCGGCCGGCGCGCCGCACGTGTTGCGCCATTCCTTTGCCACGCATCTGCTGGAGGGCGGCTAGGACATTCGGACGGTGCAGGAGTTGCTGGGGCATGCCGGCGTGAGCACGACGATGATC
>JACQVB010000045.1 GCA_016209985.1 Gemmatimonadota bacterium
GGCTCGGCGAATGGGTGGCGATGGACCCGACCTTCGGGCAGGTGCCGGCCGATGCCGCGCACATCCGCTTCACCATTGGCGGACTGGCGCGCCAAATCGAGCTGATCCGCCTGATCGGGCACCGGGGAATCAACGTCGTCGACGCCAAGGGATAACATGATTCGTATTGCGGGCCTGACGAAGGCATACGGCAAGCTGCTGGCGGTCGACCATATCGACCTCGAGGTGCCGAAGGGCGAGCTCTTCGGATTCCTGGGGCCGAACGGGGCGGGCAAGACCACCACGCTGCGGATGATCGCCGGCATCATCCGGCCCACCGAAGGTCGCATCTGGCTCGGCGGCGACGACGTGATCGCGAATCCGCTGACCGCCAAGGCACGGCTGGGGTTCATTCCGGACCGGCCGTTCGTCTACGACAAGCTGACGGGGGGTGAGTTCCTGCGCTTCGTGGCCGGCCTGTACGGTCAGGACGGTGACAGCATCGAGCGGAGGATCGACGAGCTGCTGGACATTTTCGAGCTCACGATGTGGAAGGACGAGCTGGTCGAGTCCTACAGCCACGGCATGCGTCAGAAGCTGATCATCTCGAGCGCGCTGATTCACCGTCCGGAGTGCATCGTGGTGGACGAGCCGATGGTGGGACTCGACCCCCGTGCCGCGCGCCTGCTGAAGGTCATGTTCCGGCAGTTCGTGGATCGGGGCGGCACGATATTGATGAGCACGCATACGCTGGAAGTGGCTGAGGCAATGTGTGACCGGATCGCGATCATCCAGCAGGGCAAGATCGCGGCACAGGGAACCATGGCCGAACTGCGGGAACAGACGGCGTCGGGCAACGCGTCGCTGGAAGACCTCTTCCTCCGCCTGACTGGTGGTCCGGCCGTGCGGGAGCTGGCCGAGGTCCTGGGCGAGGCATGACCACACCGGCGGGCCTCACTACCCTTCCGCTGATTCTGTTCCCCAAGTGGCGGACCGCGCTCGCCAAGATGCGCCAGCAGCGCAGTACCGGCGCCGGCAAGCTGATCGTGGTGGGATTCGTGGGAGCGATTTTCTGGTCCGCCGTGTTCGGCGTCCTGTACCGGATGCTCAGGTACTTCCGGGGAGTGGAAGACATCGGACCGCTGCTGGCGGGCAAGCTGCTCGGCCTCATGTTGCTGTCGTTCCTCTCGATCCTGCTGCTGTCCAACGTGATCACCGCGCTGTCGTCGTTCTTCCTGGCGAAGGATCTCGATCTGCTGGTCTCTTCACCGGTGGACTGGCTGCACCTCTATCTGGCCAAGCTCTCCGAGACGCTGCTGCACAGCTCCTGGATGGTGGCACTGATGGCCGTGCCGATCTTCAGCGCCTATGGCGTGAGCTACAACGGTGGCTGGTGGTTTCCCTGGTACACGGCGGGCGTCCTGCTACCACTGCTCATCATACCGGCGGTCCTGGGAAGTGCGGTCACGTTGATCTTGGTCAACGTCTTCCCCGCGCGTCGAGCCCGCGACCTGCTGGCGGTGGTCGCGGTCGCGGCCGCCGGCGGCCTGGTCATGATGATGCGGGTGATTCGGCCGGAGCAGCTCGCCCGGCCGGAGGGTTTCCGCAACCTGCTCGACTTCATCACCGTCCTGCGGACGCCGACGTCGCCGTTCCTTCCCAGTGAATGGGCGACCAAGGCCATCATGGGGTACTTGGTAGGTCCGCTCGACGGCCTGCCATTGCTGCTGCTCTGGAGCACCGCGGCGGCCGCGGTCGCTTTCGGAGCGGCGTTGCACGCCCGCCTCTACGCCACCGGCTTCACCAAGTCTCAGGAGGGGGCCGAACGCTTCATCAAGGGCTGGATCTGGAAGGCGGTGCTCGGCCCGCTCTTCAAGGACCTGCCGGTCGCAAAACGGGAATTCGTGATCAAGGACCTCAAGCTGTTCTTCCGCGATACCACGCAGTGGAGCCAGCTAATCCTGCTGGCGGTGCTGGTGGTGATCTATCTCTTCAACATCAAGGCGTTGCCGCTGTTCACCGGTGAACGGGTACCGGTGTTCTTCGTGTCGCTCGTCTCGTTCCTCAACCTGGGCCTGGCCGGGTTTGTGCTCGCGTCCATCGCCGCCCGTTTCATTTTCCCGGCGGTGTCGCTCGAGGGCCGGCAGATGTGGCTGCTCCGCTCGAGCCCGCTCGACCTTCGGGCCCTGCTCTGGTCCAAGTACTGGGTGGGTACGGTGCCGCTGCTGGTCCTGGCGCTCATCATCACCATTGCCACCAACCTGCTGCTCAAGACGTCGTCCTTCATGATGGCCACGAGCATCGGCACCATCGTGCTGCTCACGCTGGCCATCAGCGCCATGGCGCTCGCCTTCGGCGCGCTGTACCCACAGTTCGAGACCGAAAACGCGGCCCAGATTCCGACCTCGTTCGGCGGCCTGGTATTCATGATGACCACCATCGCGCTCCTGGCCGCGGTGATCGTGCTGGAGGCCGTGCCGGTATCGAACTATTTGCGAGCGGAATACGATGGTGATCCGCTGCACTTCAGTCCCGCCATGATTCTCGCGTTCCTGGGAGTGGTCGCGATTTGCGCTACCGCCATCGTGGTACCGCTCAAGGTGGGACTCAGGAAGATGGAGACCTTCGAGTTCTGACTGCAGCCGTCAGCCGTCCGCTATCAGCTATCAGCCATCAGCTATCAGCTATCAGCCATCAAGATGCCTAATCGCCCCGGATGAGAGCCGTTCCGCAGTTCGCGCAGTACACGGAACCGGGCTCGGCCGCTGCCTCGCACGACGGGCAACGCGACATGAGCCGCGCGCGCATTTGCCGGATGAGAAGGTCGGCCCGGGGCTCGTGAGCGGGCTCCGCGCCGGCCGGCGGCGAAGACTCGCGACGGGCGAGCGGTTCCAGCACAAACGCGAGAGCCGCCGCGGCGACCAGGACGCCGGCAACCAGCTCACTCATTCGCCAGCTCGAGCAGACGGAGCAATCCTCCGATGACGAGCAATCCCCCGGCGAGCCAGAGGCACGACATCAGCGGATAGACGCGCACCCGGTAGGCGGCCTGCTCGCTCGCCGACGGCTCGCGAAACACCACCCTCAGGTCCTCCAGCAGTCCTCTCTTGATACCGGCCCGGATCACCGGCTCGCCAGTACGTCTTCCCAGCACGTCGAAATACTGGCGGCGCTCGCTGGTGACGAGCCCGACTGGTCTTTCACCACGGACCAGGTCGAGGGTGGCAGCGGTAGTGTAGCGGTCTGAGGCTTCGAAGCGCGAAACTCCCATGTGAGTGACGAGATACGGCGTGCCGACCCACGAGGACACCAGAGTAGCGCCGCCGGACTTGAGCAACAGGTCGCGTTCCGGTCCTAAACGGGAGCCGATGGTCGCGACCGCCAGCAGGGTGACGGCCGCCGTCACCGTTGCGCCACTTCTCGAGTGTCCTTTCTTCCCTCGAACCGTTCGCGCCAGAGCTCGGGCAGAAAGCCACATCGACGCCGCAAACCAGATGACACCGAAGAAGCGCTGCGCCGACGGCCAACGCCACGACCCGTCCGCACCCGACGTTTGATAGGCGTGCCAGAGACCGGCCATCATCGCAACCGTGAGAAGCACCCACGATCCCACGAACCAACGCTCGACGCTGTCAACGGAACGTCCTGCCTCCCCAGGGAGGGCGAGAATCCGGTCGAGCAGGGCCCGTCCCAGCATCGCACAGGCGATCAGGCCCAGCGGGGCCAGTAGCGGAAGGGCGGCATCCAGGCTGGCGGGATCGAGTCCCTTCCCTTCCAGCGGGGTGATGCCCAGCCGGGTGAAGGGATTGTCGACCGCGAGCAATACACCGGCGACGGGCAACAGGACTGCCGAGACCGCTGCCGACGCGCGAGTCGCACCCGAGCGGCCGTCTCGGGCGCGGGATGCCAGCGGCAGAAACAGTATCGCGAACACCCATGCGGCGAGGAGCAGCATGCCATTCCACGCGGCGGTGATCGCGAACGCCGTGAAGACCGGGTTCAGATTCCGGCTGGAGTGGTTGGCCACGAAGGCAATGTTGAAGTCCCGCCGCAGCAGCCCCGTGACCAGCGAAAGCACGGCAAGCGTCAGGAGCGCGGGAAGTATCAGCGCCGCGCGGCGGGACGATTCGAGAAGAGCGTGGCTGCCGCGATTGAGACCGGGCAGGCCAACCCCGATCGACCACGCCGCGAGCAGGACCGTCAACCAGAGAGAGATGCTTCCGAGTACCGTCACCGGGTGGCGGCCCCGCGTGGAGGCACTAGCGGCCCTGCCTGGCCCAGAACAGCGCGGTGTCTACCGCCCGGCGCCAGTTGCGGTAGGCCCCGTCCGTCGCCGCCTTGGGTGGGAACCGCGAATATTTCCTACCGGCCGCAAAATCCTCCCCACTTTTCCAAACCCCGACGGCGAGCCCGGCGAGACCGGCGGCCCCGAAAGCGGTCGTTTCGACCAAGTCGGGCCGGGCCACCGGAACGCCGAGGACGTCTGCCTGGAACTGCATGAGCCAATCGTTTGCCGCAGCACCTCCGTCGATACGGAGCTCGGACAGGGAGGTCTGCGAGACCGCGGCCATCGCGTCGACCACGTCGCGGGTACTGAAAGCCATGGCTTCGAGGGCCGCGCGGACCAGATGATCGCCGGTGGTGCCACGGGTAATTCCCACGATCGTACCGCGCGCATCCGATTCCCAATACGGGGCGCCTAGCCCCACGAATGCGGGCACGAAATAGACCCCGCCGGTGTCGGCCACGCTTCGCGCGATCGCTTCGGTCTCGGAGGCATGGGCCACCAGTCCCAATCCGTCCCGCAGCCACTGGATCGCAGCACCAGCGATGAATACCGAGCCCTCCAGCGCGAAGACCGGCGCCCCCCGCTCGTCGCAGGCGAGCGTGCACAGCATGCCTCCAGGGGCCCCCACGTGCGCCGCGCTGCCAAGGTTCATCAGGAGAAACGCGCCGGTACCGTAGGTGCATTTCGCCTGCCCCGCGTTCCAACAGCATTGCCCGAACAGCGCCGCTTGCTGATCGCCGGCGATGCCGCTGATAGGAATCTCCGCGCCGAAGAGCCTGGCGTCGGTCACGCCGACGGTGCCCGATGAGGGGCGAACCTCGGGCAAGCCGGCGCGGGGAACGCCGAACAGCTTCAGCAAGTCCTCGTCCCATGCGCGGCGATGAATGTTGAACAACAGGGTGCGCGACGCGTTGGTGTAGTCGGTCACGAACGCGGCGCCGGACGTCAGACGAAAGACCAGCCAGGCGTCGATGGTACCGAAGACGGCATCGCCGCTTTCGACCTTGGCCCGCAGTCCTTTCACATTCTCCAGCAGCCACTCGATCTTGGTGGCCGAGAAGTAGGGGTCCCATACCAGGCCGGTACGCTCGGCTATGTACTCGGCGCCTAATCGCTGTTCCAGGGCGCGGCAGCGGTCGGCCGTGCGGCGGTCCTGCCACACGAGCGCGCGATGGAGTGGTCGGCCGGTGTTTCGATCCCAGACGACGATCGTCTCTCGTTGGTTAGTGATGCCGAGGGCCGCCGGGGTACGGGGCGCCTGGCCCAGCGCCTCGTGCACCGCGTCCAATGTCACTTTGAGAATTTCTTCGGCATCATGCTCCACCCAGCCCGGCTGCGGAAAGTGCTGGGTGAACTCCCGGTACCCGCGGCCGAGGAGCTCACCGCCAGCATCGACGACGAGCGCGGTGGATCCGGTGGTTCCCTGATCGAGGGCTAATACTGTCGGCACCTCACCTCACCCCTGTCCCCTCTCCGTTACCGGAGAGGGGAACGCGAGAGCGCCACTGGCGTGCGGACGCATGGCTTCAATCAAACAACTTGCGGATGTTTTCAGTGTAAGGCGGTCCGACGATGCCTCGATCGGTCACGATGCCGCTGATCAGCTCGGCCGGCGTGACGTCGAAGGCCGGGTTGTAGACGGAGATCCCTTTGGCCGTGGGGATTTCCGAAGCGGCGCGCTCCTCGATGGGGATCTCGTCACCGGATGCGAGGGCCAGATCGAACGTGCTGCGCGGCGCGGCGATGTAAAAGGGGATGTCGTGCGCCCGCGCGAGCACGGCCAGCGAATAGGTGCCGATCTTGTTGGCGGCGTCGCCGTTGGCGGCGATGCGGTCGGCACCGACGATGGCCAGATCGACCTCCCCAGCAGCCATGACCGATGCCGCGGCGCTATCCACGATGATCCGCGCGGGAATTCCCGAAGTGGCGAGCTCCCAAGCGGTGAGCCGGCTTCCCTGCCGCAGCGGGCGGGCCTCGCAAGCGATCACATCGATCCCCTTCCCCTGCTGGTGCGCCGTCAGGATGACGCCAAAGGCGGTGCCGATGCCCCCGGTGGCGAGCCGCCCGGTGTTGCAGTGCGTGAGCACGGTGGCGCCGGGCTGGATGAGCTCGGCACCGGCCTCGCCGATCGCCAAGCACATCGCGGCATCCTCGTCCCAGATCCGCTGCGCCTCGCCCCGAAGTAGCTGGGCGACCTTCTTCTCCGGCGCCCCCTGGGAGAAGGCTTCTCGTCCCGCGCGCCGCATCCGGTCCACCGCCCAGCGCAGGTTCACGGCGGTCGGCCGCGCCGCGGCCAGGCGGGCGGCTTCGGCCTCGAACCATTCCGCCGTCAAACCTGAGCCCGCGCGACGTCCTGCGACGGTGGCGAGCCCCATGGCGGCGACGACGCCGATTAGCGGGGCGCCTCGCACCCGAAGCATCTGGATGGCTTCGATGACGCCTTCAGTCGTGTCCAGCTCGAGGTGACGGGTCTCGTCCGGGAGCAATGTCTGGTCCAGCAGGCGAAGGGCGCCGTTGGGGGCCCAGGCGATTACGTCAATCGGCATGGCTTGGAAGGTAAGGGAGCCATCAGCCATCAGCCATCGGTCGGGACGGCGTTTTGCGTGCGGCTTCGCCCAACCGGACTCCGCGTGAGACCACTGATGGCTGAAGGCTGACGGCTGGCGCGGCCGTTGATCCGCGGTTGACGGCCACACGCATGCTTCTCCCCGACTGGCGTCGATCAACCCGGGGGGATAATGTGGAACGTATGGCCGGCATCCGAGTCACCTGGCGCGACGTCCAGAGCATGCCCGAGGATGGCAAGCGGTACGAGGCGATCGACGGGGAGATGTATGTGACCCCGGCGCCCAGGACTCGCCACCAGTGGGTGACGGTCAGCTTGTTGCGGGAGCTACTCCCCGTCCTGGGTAATCGCGGACGTCTCTTCACGGCACCGGTGGGTGTTGAATTCACCGCAACCGAAGAGGGCGTCCAGCCTGACGTGCTGTTCGTGCGGACCGAGCGGTTGAACATCGTGCGGGAAGACACCATCCAGGGAGCTCCGGACCTGGTGATTGAGATTCTCTCGCCGAGCACGGCGCGCCGGGACCGTAGCATCAAGCTCCAGCTATATCGCAGGCAGGGGGTAGCGGAATACTGGATTGTGGACACCGACGCGAGGCAGGTAGAAGTCTGGCGGCTGGCCGATGGCGCGTCGGAGCCTGACCGCTACACCGATGTCACGCCGGTCATGCTGGAGCGGCACCTCCTCGGGTCGGTCGAGCTGGCGCGGGTGTTCGACTGGCCGGTTTGACCGCCGGAAGACTACTTCGTCGGCACTGCCCGGAGCCGCAGACGCAGCGCCTTGATGACGCGAGCACGGTTGCCAGCTCGGGATTTCAGAGACCTGCGAGGCTCGGCTTTTAGGAGCTACGGCGCGGGGGTGTGACCATTCTTCCAATCCCGGCGCGCAGCGCCTCCA
>JACQVB010000003.1 GCA_016209985.1 Gemmatimonadota bacterium
GCCCGGATCTGGGCGCGCACCTCGTCGGCTGTGTAACGCGGCCGCCCCAGTGTGAAAGACTGCAGGAACGGGCGGATCTTGGCCGCGCCGGATACCGAAGCCGAGCGCCGGATTCCATACTCCAACGCCCGCTTTACGACGGCGTATGGCTCGAAATTGGGGCGCGCGAAACCGTAGGCACCGCGCTGGTAGTGCGATGGGTAGATCATGGGAAGCACGACGTCAGCCTCGCGGACCAGGTCCTCCCACATCTGCCCGATGCCCATGTCGGTGGTCGCGCTCGTGGTCAGACCGAAGACGTCGATGGTGAAGGGAACCCCAAGAGCCTTGATCCGATCGCGGAGCAAACCAAGATGGCGGCGGACGGCCTGTCGCTGCGACTCGCCAGCGGGCTTGGCCGGGTAGATCGCCCGTGACAACAGCGATTGTGGCTCGTCGGGGAAGCGCACGTAATCAAACTGAACTTCCCCGAACCCCATGAGAACCGCTTCCGCCGCAAGGTCGGCGGCGTAGGTCCAAACGGAGTCCTGATAGGTATCGACCCAGGTATTTCCCTGCCGATCGCGCCACAACCCGCCGCGGGTATCGTGAATGGCCCACTCGGGCTTCATCCGAGCGAGTAGCGGATCCTTGGCCACCACGATCCTGGCGATGGCGTGGATACCCTTCTGATTCAGCAGCGCGAGTCGCTCCCGAACATCATTCGAACGGAGACGAGTGTTTGCGCCGATGGCGATGGCGGTGGGCACCGAAGAGCGATAGGTGAGATAACCGGTATCGTCCTTCACATCGAGGACGAGTGCGTTGATTTCGGTGGTGTCAGCGAGCCGGACCAGGTCATAAAACCTGGAAGAGCCGAATATCCAGGCGTTCCCATAGAGGGCGCGGACGATCGCCGGCGGCTCGCCGAGAGGTGGCGGGGGCAGCGCGATCGCCTCGGGCAGGGCGGGCTCGAGTCCTGCGAGGTAGTTCGGACGACTCGCCTCGTGGTCCACCAGCCTCAGCCAGTCGATGTTCCTCCGCTGCTGCGCTTCCAGCCTCCGGAGGCACGGCGATCCGGCCAGGCTGAATGCAGCCAGCAGTATAAGAACGCGCTTCCCGGTCACCAGGCTCTATCTCACTGAAGCAGGTTCAACTCGACCCGGCGATTCGCTGCCCGGCCGGCGGGCGTCTTGTTCGGGGCGACCGGCCGGTCCGGGCCGTAGCCCTTGGCAACCATCCGGTTCGGCGCCACGCCTTTGCTCGCGAGGTACGTCCGTACTGCCTGGGCGCGGGCCTGTGACAGCCTGACATTCCGCGCGCGGACACCAACCGAATCCGTGTGGCCCCCGATCTCGATGCGTACTTGGGGGTTGGCCACGAGGGATGCCGCGACCTCGTCCAGCACGGCAAAGGACTGCGGCGTCAGGAGCGAGCGTCCGGACTGGAAGGTGACTCCCTTGAGAACGAGCGCTCGGGCCTTACCCTCGACCACCTCGAACAGGATGGGGCAGCCCACCGCGTCGACCTTGGTGCCCGCAGCCGTATTGGGGCAACGATCGAACTCGTTCTCGACACCATCGTTATCCGCGTCGGCCGGGCACCCGGTCTCGTTTACCTTCGTCCCAGCGGGCGTGTTCGGGCACTGGTCCAGTTTATCACCCACGCCATCACCATCGGCATCGGTAATCACCGCACATCCGCGTGCGTCGACTTCCGTGTTCGGGGGGGTGTCCGGACATTGGTCGAGTCCGTCAAATACTTTGTCGCCGTCGGTGTCGAGCGGACAACCGGTGGCGTCAACCACGGCGCCAGCCGGAGTATCGGCGCACTGGTCGATGCCGTCGAAGACCTTGTCGCCGTCGGTATCGATGGGACAGCCGTTGGGGTCAACCGACGCGCCCGCGGGAGTGTCCGGGCACACGTCGATGCCGTCGAAGACACCGTCGGCATCGGCGTCGTGCGGGCACCCGGTCTGATCGACGGTGGCGCCTTTGGGCGTGCCCGGACATGCATCGAGACCGTCCAGGATGGCGTCGGTATCGGTGTCGTGGGGGCATCCGTCGGCGTCGACGGTCGCCTGCAGCGGCGTTGCGGCACACTTGTCCTTTTTGTCGGCGACTCCGTCCTTGTCCGAGTCCCGCTTCGGGCCCCCGAACGAGTAGACCGAGAGACCCACATTGCCGGACAGGTTCAAGGGCTTGCCGGTTGCGCCGGGAGCTTTCGTGGTTGGGAAGTAGGCCCCGCGCAACTCGATTCGCAGCGCAGCGCGCCCGCCGAGAGGAAGCCGTTCTCCGAGCACGACGTGGGGGCCATTGTCTTCAAAGTCGAGCGCGCCACGATAGTAGACGCGTTCATAGCCCGCGCCGAGATACAGGCCGAGCTGCGTGTTTGCCAGCAGGGTTCCGCCAACCCGGGCGATGTTCACGCTTCCCGCGGACGCCGTCAGGCGGGTGGCGCTGTAATCGCCACTCGCCTCGAGTGAGAAGATGCGAGTGAGTGATACGCCGGTTCGCCCGCCGACTCCGAAATCACGCTGCAAACCGAGGTTGGTCGGATCGTAACGGACATAGGCAGCGTACGTTCCGATCATGAGCTGGCCGGCTCGATTGATCTGCGCATGGCAAAGCGATGGAGCGCACGTCAAGACTACGGCCGCACCCGCGCGGCGGAACGATCTCTGAATGCTCAGCGCAACCCCCTTTTTGAACGCCAATACCCGAACTGCAAGACGCCCACGCCAATGTGGATGAATAAGGCCAAATCTGCAACCCGCAGACAGTTAGAACATTGGCCGGTAGGGCAAACGGCAGGTTAAGTTGTAGTGGAAAACGATCGGGAGCCGTGATGCAGGTCGCTATTCAGTATTGTGTCGTTTGAAACTACCAACCCCGGGCCACCGGTCTGGCGGCCGAAATCAAGGCGGAGTACGCGGATGCAAACGTTAAGCTCATTCACAGCTCCGGCGGTGCCTTCGAGGTGATGGTGGATGGAGAGCTGGTTTTTTCGAAGCTCAGTCTGGGCAGGCACGCTCAGCCAGGGGAGGTACTGGACCTCATCCACCGACGGCGGGCCAAAACCGGATAGTCTGCTAAGGGCGCTCGGTACGCCTCCCGGTTGGAACCGACACCGATGGGCCGGTGAGCGCCGCAATGGAGCCATCCCAGTAGCAGTCGATCGTTCCCTGGACCGATTTGCAGTGTTCTTCGCAGGCAGCCATGGTGTATCCGGGTAACCTGGTGGCTCCAGAGCCGGGATAGACCTCGACGCAATCAGCCAGACGCTCGACACAACCGGCCCCGGCGAATAGCAGGGCCAGGGTCCCTCCGGTCAACAGCAAAAGGGCGCGTGCTGAATTCGACATGGTCTCCTCGAGGGAACGCATTGTGTCCACCAATGGGGACGAGCTAAGAACAATCAAGATTTGTAACCAGTTACAGACAAGCAACTTACGTTGCACATCGATCGAGGCACAGTTCTTCCTGGGACACCTGCCTAACAGGAGGGATCCATGAAGCTAATTGCCGCCATGCTGTTGATCGTTGCTCTCGTGACCATGACTCCGTCGGTCTCGCAGGCCCAGGTTCGGGTCCATGTCAACATCGGGTTCGGACGATATCACCCGTACGGATACTCCGGCCGATACTACCCTCGCGCCTACCCCGTGGGACCGTGGCACGCTCGCTCCTGTTACTCGTACTCTCGTTACGGATGTTATCCCGGAGAAGTAGTAATAGTTCGCAGGCCATTTCATCCGGGTCGAGGGATCGCCGTGAGGTCGCACTACCGCGCCGTCAGGCCGCGGTACGATCGCCGACACGACTACCGGTAGGGACCGCCGTTGAAGTCCTGCATCGCTCCTCGGGGAAGGGGAGCGGTGGGGTGGTATCTTCCAACCGATGGATACCACCCGCCATGTTCGCGACCATTATCTGCCCCCGGATCCGGAGGCGTTCCGCCGTGCGGAGCCCCCAACCGGACGCGTCATTGTCATCGCTCCCACCCGTGCCGCCTGTGAAACGATCGAGCTCGCTCTCAAGCTGCGAATGGAAACCTTGCTGGGGCGCGAACACGGCGAGGAAATCAGAGACCTCGCACGCCGGGGAGCCGGATTTGGAATTGTCGCGGGCACAGGTACGGGGAAGACGCTCAGCATCCGCCTCATTGCCGAAGAGGTTCTCCGGGCTCCTCTCAGAGTCGGGGTAGTCAACCGGGAGCGGGAAGCGACTCCCGAAACTCCAAGCTGGAACGTCGTGATCGTGACGACGGGTATTGCCCGCCGCTGGTTCCAGGACGCGTTGATCCTACCCCACGACACCCTGGTGGTGGACGAAATCCACCAGACCTCGGCGGAGCTCGAGCTGTGCCTCGCGCTCGGCAAACGGGTCGGGTGTCGATTCATCTGGCTTTCGGCTACGGTCGATCCGGCGTTCTACGCCCGGTATCTCAATTCCGCGGAGGTCCTCGAGACCTCCGCCTTCGACCCGCATCTGGCCGCGCGCGTCGAATCACGCATGCAACAGCCACTGGAATTCCTGAACGATCGATTCATCAAGCGGGTGATTCACGAAAACCGGGGCGTCGCGGTGTTCGTGCCCACTCGCGCGGAGGTCGAAGCGGTCGCAGCGGAGCTGGGGGAGCGCTGGGTGGCGCTGAACGCCGCGTTTTACCACGGCGGCGAGCCGGTCCGGGTCATCCGGCCATTCCTGGAAGGCGAAGCCAGTAAGCCGTTTCTGCTGGCGATGACCGCGGCGGGACAATCCGCGCTCAACATTCGCGGCCTGGATACCGTGGTGATCTACGACGCGCGCTACGGCAATCTGGTGCAAGGGGGGCGCAACATTCTCACCCGCCTCTACCTCGGGGCCAATGAGATTCTGCAGATGGCCGGCCGGGTTCACGGCCGGGTCCCCAAGGGCGAGGTCTACATCCTTACCGACCGCGACATCGATTTTGCCGCCCTGCGCCCCACGCCGCCGGAGTTTCAGCTCGCCGGAGACGCCGAGCGCGTCGCGCTCACCGCCGCAGCGCTCGGCATTGATCTTGGAGTGCTCGATCTTCCGGTTCCACTGGATCGACGATCGTACCGGGAATCGGTCCGGAGACTGGAGGACCGCGGCATCATCGCTTCCGGGCGGCTCACGAACTATGGCCGCGACGTAGAAGCGATGCCGGTCGAGCGTCCCTGGGGCGAATTACTCGTGCACGCCGATCCGGAGCTGGTTCCGCTGGTAGCGGTGGCGGCCAACATCGAGTCTCTTCACCGGATGACCCGGGACAACCGCGACCTGCGCGGGCTGGTCGTCTCCGGCAGCGATCACCTGACCGCCTACAACGTGTATGCCGAGGCGGTGCGCAACTTCGGTTATGTCGGGGAAGTGTACGGCCTTCCCCGCCACCTTTTCCGCGAGGAACTGGAGGAATGGGCCGAGGGGCGCGGGGTGCTCGTCAAGGCGATCGAAGACGTCGCCCTGGGCACCG
The DNA here is from genome assembly GCA_016209985.1 of Gemmatimonadota bacterium. Classification (GTDB taxonomy): domain Bacteria; phylum Gemmatimonadota; class Gemmatimonadetes; order Gemmatimonadales; family GWC2-71-9; genus SHZT01. Next base: position 5,461 of record JACQVB010000003.1, read on the forward strand.
CCTCGGTCTACCGAACCCTGGAACTGCCGCTGCCGGAGCGCTTGCCGCAGGCGGGCTCACAGCCAACCCGCGCATTTCGCGACTTGGTCGCCCGGATCATGCCATTCGATCTGGTGATCGACGAGCACACGGCGGACGGTCGTCCAGCCCGGGTGTCGCGGGGTTCCGTTTGTGGAGCTTGGGGGGCGGTCGCGGGGTCTATCCGCTATTTCTCGGACGCGCGTGGAGTGGCGCGGGCGGCCATCGAGGGGACATCCGTTCCGCTGGAGCTGATCCGCCGTTACGCCAGGCGAGGGCAGCCGAGCGTCGAGTTTCGGGATGACCGACGCTATGTGGGGCTGGTGGTCTCCCGGCGGACGGAGTACTTCGGGTTCGAGCTCGATCAGGCGCGGACGCCCCTGGAGGGGACGTTTCCGGCCGAATTGGCCGACCAGGCGCGCGACGCACTTGCTCGCGCGGTCCAGGACGATCTCACCCCGCACCCCGACCAGCGGCGGGTCAGTCGAGCACTGCACCGGCTGGATGAGTACTGGCGTCGCTCAGGCGGCAGACTGAAGGAAGTATCGCCCGAGCGCCGGTTCGAGCTCGTGCGCCAACAACTGTACGGCATCCAGAGCTGGGCCGATTTCGTGGAGCGTCACCTGACGGTCGATCCGGAGGCGGTCGTTCCCTCCGACGCGCGCTCGGAATTAGACGCTTTGCCGAACTCGGCATCGGTGGCCGGAGACCGGGTTGCGTTGGACTATGAGATCGAGAACGGCTCAGCCGTGGCGGTGCTGCACTTGAGAGAGGGGCAGGCCCGAAGGCTCAAGGAGCGCGAGCTTCCGGCGTTGGACCGTCCGCTGCGTTTTGCCATCAGTCATGGCCGGAGCGTGTACCGGGCAGAATCAGTTGATGAGGTCCTCCGCGCTATCAGGTCGCTCCCCCGCGCGGAAGGGCAAAAGAGGGGGAGGCGAGACCACCGATCGCGGCACCGCCGCCGCTAAGTCCGCACGGGTTTGGTGAGCGAAAGAATTGCCAGCCACAAGGCGGCGTAAGCACCCTCCACGTGTTCCGCCGAAAGTCCGTTGAGAAGCTGCATACCGAACCCCTGCGTGCCGGCGGCGAGCAAGTAACCGAGTTCGGCGTCGGTGATTGAAGGCTTGAGGGCCATTCGGTGAAGAAGCGTCCGCACGGACTTGGAGAGCAGGTTTGCGAACCGTTCAGCAGCTTTCCTGACTGTCTGGACAGTCAATTCATTGTCTGTCGCGGCGAGAAAAGCTTCTGCCTTCCAGAAGCCGCTCGAGACGTCATCCACGATGAGAGCCCAGCTACGGTGAATGGCCTCGTCAGGCGTGGCGGCAGAGAGAGCTGATTCCCAGCGATCATCCCGCTCGCGAAACAGCCGCTCAGCCGCGGCCGCGACCAGCGAAGCCTTGTTCTTGAAATGGTACGTGACCAGGCCCTTCGCGCAGCCAGTTTCGGCCGCGATCCGGTCGATGGTGAGGGTAGCGGCACTGGCAGTCCGGAGTTGCTTGTCGACGGTGTTCAGGATTCGGGTCTGAACGTCGCTGGCTGGTCGAGGCATGGTAGAACCTACATGACTGTATGGTCAGTCAAATATTGTCTATCGAGGCACTGCGCGCCAGATCGAAACCATTTTGTGCAATCGCGCATCTAAACGCTTTGAAACCACCTCTCCCACTAACCCGTACGGGTACGACGATGGTTTACCCGGATCCGTTGTCGCCGCTTGCCCGCTCCGTGCTCGATGTCTTCAGCGAGCCCGCGCTCGTGTTCGACGTCGGCGGGCGTTTGCTCTATGCCAACCAGGCCGCCCGTACGACGTTGCACGGCAGAACGGACCTGAATAACGGCGGTTCGAGCGCGCCGCAGCTGCTCCCCCAGCTCGCCACTCTTGGCCCGAGCATCCGGCCGCTGTTGGTGGGGGAGAACAAGGTGGGTGAGGTGGTGGTACTCGCCGGCGCGAGCGAGTCCGATACTTTGGCCGAGCGCGAGCGCAGGGCGATTCTCTCGACCCTGGATTCCACCGGGTGGAGGTTTGCGGCCACGGCGCGGCTGCTCGGCATATCGCGCACGACTCTGTGGCGGCGGCTCCGGCGCTATGGGCTTCGGCGCAGCGGCCGGAGCCGATGGTCCTCGCAGTCCTAGCACTGGTACTCGCTGCAGCTCAGGTTCCCGACACCGCCACATACGCTGACGACCAGACGGCGCGCCTGATTGCCCAGGCGCGCCTGCGTCATCGCGTTCAGGACACACTGGTTCATGACTACCAGGCATTAGTTCGCACCCGGGTCGACGCGGGGTTCGGACGGAGCCGTTTCGCGCGGATCCTCCCCATCGCCGCGGTCGAGACCGCGGCGCAAATCACCTGGGCCGAACCGAATGAGCTGAAGGTAAAGATCGCCGGGGTGCGATCCGCGTCGGCCATCTCCGGTGCCAAAGTGGAAGGCAGCTTCAGCGACCCCTGGTTCGTCGCTCGCGGCCTGGGCGACAGCATCCGGTTCGTGGACCAGGAGCTTCCGGAGACGCCGGCGATTCATCCCCTGGCCCCGCAGGGAGACGATTACTATCGCTTCGCGATCTTCGATTCCATCTCCATCGATCTGCCGGGCCGGCGCCTCAGCGCCATCGGCGTACGGATCACGCCGAAGCGACTGGGTAATTCGCTGATTGCGGGAAACATGTGGCTCGACGTCGAGACGGCGGAAGTCGTGCGACTCACCTTCAGATACGTCGGCGATTACCTCTGGTCGACGCCAGACAGCGGGACATCGGCCGACAGCGCGAAGGCACGCAAGGAGAATGCTCGCGCGAACCGTATCTTGAGCATCGACGCGGAGCTGGAATATGCGCTCCACGAGTCACGCTACTGGATGCCTTATCGACAGATCGTTACGCTCATGGTGGACATCCCCTGGTTCATCAGCGCCAAGGTGCCGGTGCGGTTCATCACTCGATTCAGCGATTACCGCATCAACCAGGGCAGCAAACCACACTTCACCATCGCGCCGTCGGATTCCGGGAGATCGGCCAGATGCCGGCGCTCGACCACGGACAGCCTCTGCAACCGGGCGCGGGATCGCGAGCGCAAAGCCGCGGAAGGCTTTACCCGTGCGGAATGGGCGGCCGGTGGCCGGTGGGAGGTCGAAGTACCGCCGCGCGACTCCATCGCCGACTATCCCTGGCCGGATGTACTCGCCCTGCAGCCGGACGCCGCGACCGAACAACTGATCCGCGAGACCGCCGCGACGCTGGCGAAGGTCGAACAGACATTGCCGGCCGAGTGGGTGGGCCGGGCCGCCTTTGGTGTGGCCTATGACCGGTTTGCGGATTTGTTCCGGTATAACCGCGTTCAGGGCATCTCGCTGGGGGCGGGGGCCGAATTCCGAACCGGCACGTTCACGTCCTTGCTGGGGACCGCACGGCTGGGACTTTCGGACCGGCGACCGACAGGGTCTCTCATCTTCCGACGCGACGCTGCCGGCGGGCGCCTCGATGTTTCGGCCTGGCGGGCCGTGCGAGAGGTCGAGCCGTGGACCCGGGGAGCGAGTCTGGGCAATTCGCTGAACGCCGTCCTGGCCGGCCATGACGGAGCCGACTACTACCTGGCCCTCGGTGGAGGGGTCTCGTTCTTCGGCAACTCGGGAGCCGCCCAGGACGCGGAGTTCGATATCCGCTTCGAGCAGGCGCGCAGCATGGCGACCCGCGCGCATTCGGTATTGAACGATTGGCTCGGCGGGACCGGCCGTTTTCAGCCAAATCCCGACGTTTTGCCGGGAGACTACGTCGCGGCGGCGGTGTCTCGACGATCGGTATGGGGTCTCCTGGAAACGCATTATGGGGTTGAAGGAATGGCCGGTGTCGGTGGCCAAGCCTCCGGTCGCTCGGCGGGGAGAATGTGGACCTCCGCGAGATTGGGCTCGCAGGGCCGGGGCGCGACCCTCAGGCTAAAAGCGGGCACGATGTTGGGGGACAGCCTGCCGCAGCTCTCCTTCCGGGTCGGCGGTACGGAGACGGTGCGGGGGTACTCGTACGGAACGGTGACCGGCCGTCACCTGTGGTCGGCACAGCTCGACCTGGTTCTGAGAAAGCGCTCCCTGATCACGCCAGTGCTGTTTGCCGACGCCGGCAACACCCAGTTTTCCGGCAAGCCGCTGTCTTCCATTGGTGGCGGGCTCTCGTTGCTGGGCGGCCTGCTGCGCCTGGATATCGCCAAAGGCCTCACCCCGAGAACCAGCGCGCGCTTCGATCTGGTCTTTCGTACCGCGCCTTAGAAGTCTACGTTCCTCCGCAGCAATGCCCACGCAGCCTTTCGTCATCGACGAGTATGTCCGCTGGTCCGACGTGGATTACGCCGGCATCATCTTTTACGGTGCCTACGTGCGCTTTTTCGAAATCGCCGAAACCGAGCTCGTCCGCGAGGCCGGCCTGCCATATGGAGAAGTGTTCGACCGTTTCGACATGTGGCTCCCACGCGCTCATCTCGACTGCGACTTCAAGTACCCAGCAAGGCTCGATGACCGGTTACGCGTTGCGGCCTATTTCACCCGATTCGGCAACAGCTCGATCGGGCTCGCCTTTGACGTGGTCGTAGCACGCGCGAACCGGCTGGCGGCCGCAGGGCACGAGGTGCTCGTGTGCACCGATCGCAAGACGCTGAAGTCGCGACCGCTTCCCGACGAGTTGCGAAAGATGCTCGAGCCCTTTGCCTGCACCGAAGCGGTTGCGCGCGCGGGGCTCGGTCTGGGAAGCGCTACCTGATATGAACCGCTTGCTCATCCTCGTTCTTCTCGCATTCGCCTGCCGAGGCAAGGGTCGGTCTGAATCAGCCGGCGCCGGGTCCACCCAGGCGCCCCCACCGGCCGCTGCAGCCTCCGACCTTCCCCCGATGCCTCCCTATCCGGCAGCGGAGCGAGGGAAACTCGCCGTCCAGAGCGCCGGCCCGCCGGGAACGGAGCCGATGGTGCGTGACTGGCCGGCCCAGGCGGGAATGTGCGAAACGCCTCCGATGCTCCAGATCAGGGCGGAGGAAGCCGGTACCGGCGGCACCATGGTTCTGCTCGCCTTGCCGGCGAACAAGGTCACGAGCTATCCCATCACCCTGGTCACCCAGGGCCTGCCCACTCCCCCGGCGGCTCAAATCGGCGTCCAGGTCTACACCAGGACCGGGTCATCGGCGTATCAGGCACAGGATGGCAGCGTCGACATTTATGTCTTCGATAGGACCGTGAGTGGACGGTTCGCCGTCACCCTGAGAGAAATCAGCTCCAATACCCGGATCCGGTATGCCGGCGCCTTCCGGGAAGTGCCTGTCGTGAGACTCGATCCGGCGCTCTGTGCCCCGGCTGCGAAGGGCGTCGCCCCGCAGTGAGTTAGATTCCAATCGCGATGGCAGAATCGACGTATTTCAGGAAAGGCTTTGGTCTCAAGCAGGAGATCGAAGGTGCGCTGTCGAGTGACTATCACAGCCGCCTGGTGGACCAGATCCGTTCGGCAGGATACCGACTGGAGGCCGGCGGGCTCACGTTCCGACTCGCCAAGGAATTCGGGTTCTGTTACGGCGTCGACCGCGCGGTTGAGTACGCCTACGAAACCAGGGAGAAGTTTCCCCAAGCCCGGATTTTCCTGGTCGGCGAGATCATCCACAATCCGCACGTGAACCGCCGCCTCGAGGAGAAGGACATTGCCATTCTCGGCCGCCCGGCCGGCGGGGAATTCGGCCTTTCCAGCATCACTCCGGCCGACGTCGTGATCCTCCCCGCGTTCGGTGTGACGGTCCGGGACTTTCAGCGTCTTCGCGATATCGGGTGTATTCTGGTCGACACCACCTGCGGGTCGGTGCTCAACGTGTGGAAGCGGGTGGAGAAGTACGCGAAAGAGGGGTTCACCGCGCTGGTCCACGGAAAGCACTTTCACGAAGAGACCCGGGCCACCGCCAGCCAGGTCACGCGGTTTCCGGGCGGGAAGTTCCTGATCGTGCGCGAGATGACCGAGACCGAGGCAGTCTGCGGTTTCATCGAGCGCGGCGGCGACCCGTCGGAGCTTTCCCGCCGGTTCGCTCACGCGGTGTCGGAGGGGTTCGATTTCGCGCGCGACCTGGAACGGGTCGGGGTCGCCAACCAGACGACCATGCTGGCGGGCGAGTCGCTGGCGATCGCGGAACGGGTCAGGACCGCGTTCGCGCGCCGCTACGGTGAGGACCGAGTTGCCGAGCATTTTCGCTCGTTCGATACCATCTGCTCGGCGACCCAAGAACGGCAGGACGCGGTACTGGAGCTGCTGAAAGAACCGCTGGACGCGATGGTGGTGATCGGCGGGTACAACTCCAGCAACACGATGTCGCTGGCCCGGATCTGCTCACAGCGGGTTCGCACCTTCCATATCGAAGACGCGAGCGGCATCGACCCCGAGGCCGAAGCGATCCATCACCAGCCCATCGGGAGCAAGGAAGAGGTCGTCTCGCAGGGGTGGCTGTCACCGGATGTCCGGGTGATCGGCCTTACCGCCGGTGCTTCCACGCCGAACAACAAGATCGGCGAAGCCATCGTTCGCATCCTGCGCAGCCGCGGCCAGGACGTGCCACCGGAGCTGACATGAGCGACCTCCGCTATCCCATCGGAAAATTCCAGCTACCGAGCGCCTATACGCCGCCGCTGCGCTCGGGATTCATCGCGGACATCGAGCGCGCTCCCGGCGCCCTGCGCGCGGCGGTTGCGGGCCTCTCGCCGGGGCAGCTGGACACCCCCTACCGGCCGGGTGGATGGACGGTGCGCCAGGTGGTGCATCACGTGCCGGACAGCCACATGAACGCCTACGTGCGGACCAAGCTGGCGCTCACGGAAGACGAACCCACGATCAAACCGTACGAAGAGGCCCGGTGGGCGGAATTGATCGACGGCCGAAGCGCCGCTACCGAGACCTCGCTCACGCTCCTGGAGATGGTACATGCGCGGTGGGTCATGCTGTTACGGTCGCTGACCCCGGAGCAGCTGGGACGCCGGTTGCGTCATCCTGAACACACCGGCCCGCTCACGCTGGATTGGATGTTGGCCATGTATGCCTGGCACGGCCGGCACCACGTTGCCCATATCACGTCGCTGCGCGAACGCGAAGGCTGGCGCTAGGCGATCCAGCGCTCGCGTAGTGCCGGAATACGCCGCAGGATCGGCGGCATCAACCCGTAGAGCAACAGCCCGGCGGCATCCGCTACCACGTCCCGCAGCTCGAAATCCCGGTAGGGAAGCATTTTCTGGATCAGCTCGATCGCGACCCCATACGCCAGCAGCGCCAGGATCTTGGATCGGCCGTATTTGCGGTCGGGAAAAGAAAAGTCGGTCGCGAAGGCGAGCACGCCGAATGCGGCCGCATGGTTCAGCTTGTCCCATATCCGCTCGACGATCGGATGATGAAGCGGCGTGAAGGCCAGATAGCTGATTACGATGACAAGTAATCCGAGCAGAATGCGAAACCATCGGATATGGGACCGGTCGAGTGCCATCGGTGTCGGCTATCCCCAGTCTTTGGAGCCGGGCGCGTTCTGACGCAGGCTACGGAGAAAAGAATAAGGACTGGGGGAAGGGGCAGCGGAGGCAGCAGGGGCAGTAGGGGGACAGACCCTGAGCGGGCGGACTTCTTCGGCGATCACGTTCAGAGAGCCGTCGTCCTTGGCGAGCTTGCCCAGGACCCAGACGAAGGGCTCGCTGCGGACCGCCACGCGATCGCGGTCGAAAATGTCCGGTCGCACGATGACGTTGATCATCGACGCTTCATCCTCGATCAACAGAAACACAAAGCCTTTCGCGGTCTGCGGGCGCTGTCGCGCCACCACCAGGCCGGCAACTTCGACCGGAGCGCCGTGCTCGAGACCAGGCAGGCGATCACTACCGATGACCTGGCGGGGCAACGTTCCCCGCAGCAGGGACAAGGGATGCCCACTCGGGGCAAAGCCCAGCATTCCATATTCCGCCAGTAGCCGTTCATCAGCGGCCAGATTGCCGAAATGCAACGACTCGTAGGGATGATTCAGCGGTAGTTCGAGCTGGTGGCGGACGCGGGCGGGATCGGTGCGTTCGTTTTTCGGAGGCAGCCAGAGCCCAACCTGCCAGAGGAGCTCACGGCGGGTAAGACCGAAACTGTCGCATCCTCCGACCCACACGAGATTGTCCATGGCATTGCGCGACAACTTAGGTGGCGCGCGGCGAATCACGTCTCCCAGACTCGTATATGGGCCGTGCTGCTCGCGCTCGAGTACGACCCCCTGGGCGACGTCTTCGCCCCAATCACGGATGAAGCCCAAACCGATGCGGACCGTCTCTTTTTCGACCGTGCACCACACATCGCTCCGATTGATGTCGGGAAGCCGGATTTCGACGCCGTGGCGGCGGGCGTCACGGCACAACGCATCGATGGCATAGAAACCCATTGGCTGATTGTTGAAGAGCGCCGCGTAGTACTCGACCGGGTGGTAAAGCTTGAGCCACGCCGACTGGTAGGCGAGCAAGCCGAATGCAGCGGCGTGCGATTTGGGAAAACCAAACTCGGAGAAGGCGATGACCTGCTCGAAGACCCGGCGGGCGGCGGGCTCGGCGACACCTTTGTTACCAGCCCCCGTCCGGAACTCTTCCCAGAATCCTTCCATGAGGTCACGAGAACGGCGCCGGCTCATCGCGCGGCGAAGGGCCTCGGCCTGGCCGGCGCTGAATCCCGCGAGCGCCTGGCAGACCTGGAGCACCTGATCCTGATAAAGAATGACACCGAGCGTTTCTTCGAGCGCATCTTCCAGCAGCGGATGTTCCAGTGGCGGATGATACTCCTGGCTGTGGGCCCAGGCGGTGCGCTGTGCCTCCCGCCGCCGGACGTAGGGGTTCACCGCCCCACCCACGATCGGGCCCGGCCGGACGATGGCCACCTGCACGGCGAGGTCTTCCAGATTGCGCGGCCGAGTTCGCCGGATCATCTGGATCTGCGCCCGGCTTTCGATCTGGAACAGGCCGACGGTATCTCCGGTGCAGATACTGTCGTAAATCGCCGAATCTTCGAAATCGATACGGGAAAGGTCCGGAGGTTTCGATTCTTTCCGGGCGACCAGCTCGACGCATTCCTCCACCAGCGACAGCATGCCAAGCGCCAGGAAATCGATCTTGATGAACCGGGCATCATCACACGAATCCTTGTCCCACTGGCAGATCACGCGGTCCGGCATGGCGGAGAGCTCGAGGGGAACGATTTCCACCAGGGGGCGGCTGGAGATGATCATGCCGCCCACGTGCTGGGAGATGTGGCGGGGAAGGCCCGCGATGTCTTCCGCCAGATCGCAGAGATCGCGCCAGAGCGGAGCGTGGGCGCGGCCGGCGAACGCGGGAATCTTTTCCAGCTCCTCGCGCAGGGCGCCGGCCCGGTGATGCTCGGCCAGCCTCGCTACCTGCTCGATCTCACCGGGCGGGAGATCCAGCGCCTTTCCGATTTCGCGCACCGCGGAGCGAAGGCGATAGGTAGGGAACGAACTGACGAGGCCGACATGCTCTTCGCCGTAGCGTTTATAGACCCGGCGGATCAGCTCTTCGCGGATTTCACGTGGGAAATCGAGGTCGATATCCGGGACCGAGGCCATGGTCTCGTTGAGAAACCGGCCGAGAAACAGCCGGTTGGAAATTGGATCGATGTGCGACAGGCC
>JACQVB010000025.1 GCA_016209985.1 Gemmatimonadota bacterium
CCTCTCCCCCTTCCCCTCTCGTGGCGGGAGAGGGGAGCGATTACAGGTGCAGCGTGATGGCGGAGTCGGAAAGTACTTTCGGGGCGCTAGTGGGAGCAACCGGACCAATTCATCAGAGTTTCTTCACCTTCTCTGGAACCATCCCTTCTTCCGGAAATAGTAGACCATGCCGTAGGAAACCAGGAGCATCACCAGCCAGGTCAGCGGATAGCCGATGCGCCAGTGCAGCTCCGGCATGTGGTCGAAGTTCATGCCGTAGACGCCGACCACGAAGGTGAGCGGGATGAACACGGTCGCGATCATGGTGAGCACCTTCATCACTTCGTTCATCCGGTTGCTCAGGCTGGACATGTAGATCTCGATCATGCCGGCGAGCATGTCGCGAAAGGTCTCCACCGTGTCGACGATCTGGATGGTGTGATCGTACACATCCTTGAGATAAGGAATGGTCTCCGGATGAATCAGCTCGGACTCGCCGCGCTGCATGGAGCTGATCACTTCCCGCAGCGGCCAGACCGAGCGCCGCATGGTGAGCGTGGCCCGCTTGAGGTGATTCACCTTGGTGAGCACGTTCTGGGACGGCCGGTCGATCAACTCGTCTTCCAGCTCCTCGATCTTGTCGCCGATCTGCTCCAGGACCACGAAGTAGTGGTCCACCACCAGGTCGATCAGTGCGTACGCGAGATAGTCGGGTCCCGCCTTCCGGATTCTGCCCTTGTCCTGCCGGATCCGCTGCCGGACGGGATCGAAGATGTCACCCTCGCGCTCCTGAAAGGTGATCAGGAAGTTGGGGCCGACGATCATGCTGAGCTGTTCCCAGTCGAGCTGCCGGTCTCCCTCGACCGCTTCCAGCATCTTGAGCACGATGTAGTTGTGGTCGCCCAAGTCTTCGATCTTGGGGCGCTGCCCGGCGTGGAGAATGTCTTCCAGAATGAGCGGGTGAATCCCGAAGAGCTGGCCCAGCCGCTCGACCACTTTCACCTCATGAATACCGTCGACGTTGATCCAGGAAACGGTGTTCGAGGTCCGGAGCGGCACGACCTCTTCCAGATCGTTGGGCTCCCAGGTCTCGAAATGCCCGTGGGCGTCGTAATCGATGACGGTGACTTTGACGGTGTGGGTCTTCTCCAGCCCGACGTGCACCAGCGCGCCCGGATCGAGCCCGAGCTTCCGGCTGATGCGGTTGACCCGTTTTTGCGGCCGCGAGCTGCGCCCGGTCTTGGCGGCCGGCTGTTCCCCCTCCTTCGCTGCCCCTTCGGTTCGCTCAGGGCGGCGGCTCGGGGCCAGCTCTCGCTCCGCTCGGGGCAGGCCACCCACTGCCGGCTCGTCGCTCTCCATCGAGGCCTCTTTTGGGCGGGGGTTAGCCGGGCTTACGGCTTCAGTGCCCTCGCCGCTTTCCGGGGCACCCTTTCGGCGCGCTTTCATAACACCGGTAGCCAGTAGCTCAATTTCACGGCGAAGAAGTTATCACCGGGGCTGCCCAGCGCATCCCATAAGCGGCCGGGACCCACCAGGCCGCCCAGCGGGTCGGTTCGCGAGCGGTTCTGCTGCCAGACCACATACACCGTGCTGCCGGGGCGCCATTCCCACCGGAGCACGAGGTTGCTGCGGAACGATATGACGTTGAAGTCGGGATTGGGGAGGGTGAAGTTGTCCGACCCATCGGTGATCTGGACGCCGCCGTCGGCGCCGCGGGCGAGCGTGGTGCCTTCCGTGCCATACACCCGCAGCGTGCGGGCTCGCGGCGCCGGCAGCTCTCCGAACCCGTAGTAGCGGCCGGTGGCAGAGAAAGGCTCGGCGTACAGCTCGAGGCTCAAGTCCGGTCCGAGCAGGTAGCTGAGGCGAAGCTGGGCGGAGAGCGTACTCCGATCGATGAATGAAAAGATGTAGCGCTGCCCATAGGTGGCCGCGGACCCGCCGGATCGGGTCGTCACGTACTGCCTGGGCTCGACCGCGCGCGAATATTGCGGAGCGATCGAAAGCGACCATTGCCCGGCCGGGCGCGCGTTCACGCCGGTCGCCAGGCTGTAGCCCCATCCGCCCAGATCATCGTTTCGATACTCTCCATGACCCCACAGGCTAGTGGCCAGCCGATCGTTGGTTTCGAATCCTCCGGCGACACGAAGGATCCGCGGAGTCCTCATCAGGGGTCCGCCTCGGGTAAGCGCGTCGCTGATGGACGCCAGGTCCAGCGCCACCTGCCCAAAAGTCTGGAGATAATTCCTCCAGGTGAAGTTGGGACTGAGCGATACCGAGGAAAACTGCCGCACGCCTCCGAAGTTGATTCCGTTCTTGGCCGAAAGGCCGATGCTGTAGTTGTAAAAAGTCCGGCTCGGCTGGTTCTCCCGGTATTTCACGTCGACGTATGCATCGATATCGTTCGCGGCGGTGAGCCGGCCGAGATCGTTGATCTCGAAGGTGGGTGACTCGACTTCACCCCAGGTGTCCCACAGCCAGTGACGGCCGCCCAGCTTTTCGATCCGCCAGCTGAAGGTATAGCCCGCCATCGAGGTCCGCGTCGGATTGTAGTAGCCCGATTCCCGGGCGTCGGGCCGCTGCAGAAAGTGAGAGCTGTGCTGCTGGATCCGGCGCAAGACGGCCGTGTCGCCACGCACGTAGCTCAAACCCGCCATCCAGCGGGCCTCGTACTTCCCACCATCGAAGCGCAGCACGCCATTGGTCCCGCCACTGGCCGCGTCCCTCGTGAGGACGGCCAGCAGCGGATCGGTGGAAGAGAGGTCCCGGTGCACCCCCGTGAGCATGAGTCCCGCGGTCGAGCCCGACGGCCCGAACCGTTTCACCATCCGCGTGGCTCCATAACCGGTGAGCGGCTCGATGCGGACGCGACCCAACCCGTTGCTGGACAGGTCGTAGGTCTGCGCGTATTCACGGTCGGTTACCGCGCCCAGCGCGGCGATGGACAGGGACGGGTCGAGCCGCCCGGTCAACTTGGCTGCGCCCAGGATGGTCGAGCTCTGAGGCCGGTCCAGGAAGCTGCCCGACGCTGTGCCGTGTGGCGGAGCCCCGATTCGCCGGGAATAGAAGAAACCCGCCATCTGGAGCAGATCATTCCCCTCCGAAAAGAAGGGGCGGCGTTCGGAAAAGAACGTGGGAAAGGCCGACAGGTTCACCTCGGCGGGATCCGCCTCGACCTGGCCGAAATCCGGATTCACCGTCGCGTCGAGCGTGAGGCTGGGGCCAAGGCCCATCTTGAGATCGGCGCCCGCCCGGGCGGCGAGATTACGGCCGTCGTCGAAGGGATTGGCGGGATCTCTCGCGCCGGTCAGGGTCGCGTTGGTCGCGCCGTAAGGAACCAGCTCCAGCCGGCGTGACGGCCGGATCCCCTGGATCCCCACCAGGTTTCCGAACCGCGAGGACCAGCCGGTCTCATTCTTGGGCACCATCACCCAGAAGACGTCTTCGTTCCGCATGGGGACCCAGCGGTTGATGTTGAGGCCCCAGAGCTGTTGCTCGCGATCGGTGAACCGGAGCTGCGAGAAGGGAATGCGCATCTCGGCGGTCCACCCCGTGGAATCCACGGTGGTGCGCGCCTCCCACACCGGATCGTACCCCAAGTCGCGTGAGGTCTCGGCATCGGTGGGCTGGTAGAAATCCACCCGGGTGCCCGCGGACGTCACTCCGAAGGTGTAGGCAGTGCGGCGATCGAGATAAGTGTCGAGCGAGATCGCCACCGCTTCCGATGTGCTCTGGAAGTTGTCTCGGCGGGTGATCCGGACCGGGACGTCGCCGGGCTGCCGCGCCTCCATCCGGGCACCGACGTAGAGCGCATCATCATCGTAGAGAAAGGCGACTCGCATCCCCGCCGACGGCGGCACGCCTTCGATCGGCTGCTTGGCGGTGAAGTCCGCCAGAAACGGCACCTCCCTCCAGACCTCGTCCTCCAGCCGGCCGTCGATCCGCGGGGCCGCGCGCGCCTCGATGCGCAGGGCACGCGCTTCCTTCCGCAACGCTGGCGGATGGGCGGTTTGCCCGTATGCGCCGGCAGGGAGAACGACGAGCGCCACAGTCGCCAAACAGGCGGAACAATGAGACGGGGGGAATCTTTTCACGGCGGGAAAGATGCGGGGGGCGGGTTAGCCCGCCAAGAGCCGGGACGCTTTCGCGGAATATGAAAACGCCACACTTTTCACTTCTTCTTCCTTACTCCCGTCAGCTTCGGATGGTGCGCCAGGTAGCTTTCAACCGCCTCATCAAATACAGCTCTGCTCAGCGGAGGATACGAGACGCCCACGCTTGCTGATTGTGGCGTTGTTCCCGGAGCCCATTCTGCGGCGCCAATGAACCGACGGAGGTCCGTTAATTCGTCTTGCGCCTTCCGCCCAGGTTTTATGATGCCTCTACAGAACTGGAGTGTTTTTTCAGTAGGCGAAACCGTGCCAGCCGTATGCGCCAAATACCCGCCGCTGGTCAGGCGAGCCAGCGCACCTTCCATTTCTTCGAAGACCACCACCGCATGCTCGATGTAGTCCGCGGCGGCGATGACGTCGGATAGCGACGCGGGCTTCTCCCGAGCCGCGTATACGGCGGCTAAAAGGATCCACGCGTCTGAATGCAAGAAACCGTTACTCATTGTGGGGCCAACGCGTTGGACATGAGCTGCGGGCGACCCACCTGGCCGCCACACAAACACAATTCTTCCTCCTCGGGTGCGACGGCGCCAGCCGTCTCACGGGCGCTCGCCCCGTGAGCGCCCGCCAGTTCTATTTGTGGGTTCGGCAGCCCCGTGCTCACGCGCGCTTTGCCCACCGCGGTCGATGAGAATCTTCCTGCCGGATGTACGTGATCGGAGGGGTGTGCTTCTTGAAACGGCGTCGCGCCTCTGGCCCAAGCTGTCGAAAGGCCTCCACCGAAAGCGCAACGCCGCCACTGGCTTCGAGACGCGCGGCCAAGTTCACCGCCTTGCCGAGCACGTCGTAGCGCTTGTCGGCTCCCGCTCCAAACTGGCCTTCGGTGACAGTGCCATAGTGCGCCTTCACGACTAGATGACAATCCCAGCCCCGCTCGGCCATGAAGCGATCCGCGGCGTCCTTGAGTTCGAGAAGGGCGAGAACACCCCGATCCGCAGTCTCCGACGGGAACACTGCCAAGGTCGCGTCCCCGATGAACTTCACCACTCGCCCGCCGGCGGCGGTGATTCGTGACCCGGCGAGTTCGTAATACTCGGCGATGACGCGGGCCACCTCAACGTCTTCGAGGCCGGCGACCTGGGCGGTGAACCGATTGAAGCTGGTGAAGGCGACGAGCAGCGGAACTTCCGAGAAGTCTGGCATACGAGCCTCCGGCTGGTGGATTCTGACGTCGGCCCGAAGTCCGACAGTAGCTCAGGAAGCAGCGCAGGCCCAAGGTCCTGCAGTTGCGACAATTTTGCACGCTGACGGACGGAACGCCAGCCGGCACACGTCGTGCGGGGCCAGTTAGGCGGCTGTCCCTTGGCGAGCTACGGAGATGAGACGCGAAGCGGGAACGGGCACGGGAGCACGAGCCTCAAAGCTCGGAAACAGGCGGACGTCGGTGAAGCCAGCCGCGGCTAGTTCAGCCAAGTGTGTCGAGTGGTCGACGATGGCGTAGACGTGGACCTTGGTGCAGGCGGTTGGCTCACCGCTGGAGTCACTGATGACGTCGCGGTCTATAGTGGTAAAGGTGCCGCGCTCGCGATCGATTTGGTGCTGACGGTGACGCACAATGCGCCTTCCCTCCCATTGTCCGTCTTGCGGAACGGGCGCGCGATAATGGTCCGGTATCCAGGGAAAGTTAGGGAGATCAAGAATTAGAAATCCATTACGTCTAAGGGCGCAGGCTATCAGGACGTAGAGCGGTGCGCGCCGTGAAGGCGAGAGCAAATACGCATATGAACTGTTGATGCCGCACACGAGGTCGAAAGCGTCAACTTCTGCGAGATCCTCGAAGCCGCCCTGCCTGACAATGACGTTTGGGCAGTTCCGAACCGTCGTTTCGGCTGCGGGTAAGTAGTCGGGGTCGGGTTCATACGCGGTCACGGACCATCCCAGCGCCGCGAGCGGCGGAATGAGGCGACCGGGACCAGCGCCAATATCCGCCAGGTGCGGGATGGAAGATCGGCTCTCTGCCGCCATCAGCCGAGTAAGAAAGGCGACAACCGTGTCTGGAGCCGTGTCGAATGCGCAGTAGAGATCGGATTGCGATAGCACGGTTGAGGTGACCCGCCTAACGCATCGGCCGTGAGCTGCGGGGCCCGCGACAAATCTACGAAGGCAACCTAACCTGCGGCCGCGGCAGCTTCACGACTCTGCGCATCAGCTGCCAGCGTGGATGCCCGCGCCCCCACAAACATACGTTCCGCAGCGTGCTCCAGGGGCGGTGCGCCCGCACCGAGCCCGCACATCCGGCAGCTCGTCAGCTGCAGGCGGAGCCTGTGTGAAAACCCGCGTCCTTGGTCGCCTCCAAGAATGCCGACGCTCACATTTCGCTCAGGACCGACGATCTCGACTCGGGGAGAGGTCGGAGGACCCCCTCTTTGCCCAGATTCGAGAGTTTTCACACAGGCTCAGCGCGTGTTAGACTGCGCGCTTGAGCACTTCCTTGTCCAGGCGACTCCCGAGCCGGTCCTTCTCGACCTCAAGCTCGTAACGGGCCTGCAGGTTCAACCAGAAGCGCTCGGACGTCCCGAAGTATCGGGCGAATCGCAACGCAGTGTCGGCGCTGACCCCACGCACACCGTGAGCGATTTCATTGATGCGGCGCGGCGGCACGCTAATGTCCTTCGCCAACCGGTACTGGGTGATTCCCATTGGCTCCAGGAACTCTTCGGTCAGTATCTCGCCTGGGTGTACCGCCGGCAGCTTCGTTGCCCGCCTGTCCCTGCTCCTAATGATAGTCCGCAACCTCGACCTCATACGCGTCACCCTCCCGCCACCGGAAGCAAACCCGCCATTGGTCGTTGATCCGGATGCTGTGCTGGCCGGACCGATCACCTGAGAGCTTCTCCAGGCGGTTGCCCGGCGGAACCCGCAAATCGGCGAGATTCTCAGCCGCGTCCAGAATCAGGAGCTTTCGAAGCGCGGCGCGCTGCAGCTGGAGTGACCATCGCCGCACGCGCTGCCGCTCGAAGACTTTCTGCGTGTCCTCGTCACGGAAACTCTTGATCACCTCATATGATAATGGAGGGCGCTACTAACGGCAAGCGTTATGACAGCGTCCGGCCGCGCGCAGTCTCTAACGGATCTGCGCTTAAGCTGCAAGCGTATTACTCACCCGGCAAGACGGAAGGTCGAGCGCTGGTTAGGCAGCCTTGGGGCGGCGAGAGAGTAGCCACCACTTCGAGAACGCTGACGGTAGGCTCGGCTCGTCGCATCTGTGCCCTCAGAGGTGCCTCCCGATACCTTAGTTGAAACGAATCGGGTCCGGGACGTAGCAACTGAGGCCCCAGAGTACCGCGTTCAGCGCTCAGACGCATTGACTCTGGCCTTAGTCGTCGTGACTTGGACCTCAGTCGTCGCAACTGAGACGACTGTTACGTCGCCCGTGGCCACGGGAGAAACGCCTCAGCTCTTGGTGCGGCCGCCTCCGGTCTTCGCCCAATAGCACGTGGGCTGAACCGGCACTCCGCCACTCGGGTGGGGGCCGCACAGCAACAATCCAGGAGAATGAACCATATGGCCAACTTTCCTTGCCGCGAGCCGGATATCGCGCGGCTCGCACGCGATCTCTCGAGCGAGGCGTCTGATTGCGCTGGCCACCAAACGTGGCAGGTGCCTTTGGAGACTGAGGCTGGTTGCGCCGGCGGTGCGGGCCGTGCAGTACTACCCGGAGATTCGGCGGTGATATCAGCGCTGGAAGCGGAAGAAGCCGATGCGCGTCGTGCACGCGTTGGTCGCCAAAGAATTAGCGCAGGCGGTGTACATCGTCTTGAAGGAAGGCGTCGAGTTCAATCAGCAGTTCAAGGGGACGCCGCTCGAAGCAGAAACAGGCGTCGTGCCCCGCCGGGCAAGCCCCTCCGTCTAACTGAGGGCCTCCGCCCTCCCGCGCGTGATTGGGAAGTCCGGCGGCATGCCGAGGTCGGAATCAGCGGCGCTGAAGGGCATGGGCGCGACGCAACCAGCCCAACAGCTGCGGATCGACGTCGCTCGCTGTGGCCAGCCGCACCCAGTGTGCTATGCGCCTGGGACCCACGGCCTCGCGCCGGACGATCCGTGGGTTCTCAATATGCTGATCGGAGAGAAAGCCGAGGCGTAGATGGTCACGCCGGACGGTCACGCCGCCGAAGTGATGCGTACTGACGAGGTTGATGGTGCTTTGGACGGCGTCGATGCGCAGAGGTCCGAAGGTCCTCAGCGCCTTAACCAGAACGCGGTAGAGCCGGCGCAGGGCCTGCGGCTTGCCTTGGAAGTGTCGGTCCACCGACTGAGCCCGGCACGAATGCCACTGGTTGCGTTTGGCGAACTGACGTTTGCAGCGGGGACACTTCCACAACGGGCTCGGACGATGAGTCATCGGTCAACCCGTCGCGTTTCTCGATGAACTGGACCGGAGAGTCGCCAGCTATTGTTTCACGAACCGATACACCTTCCCATTGGCCGATAGGACATACAACTTCCCGACAGCATCTTCACCGAACGACTGCACCATGCCGATGTTCCCCACGTCCCAGCTCAGCCTGTCCTGCACCTGCCCATTGACCAACCGGAAGCTCCTGACCCAGCCCTCGCAGTAGTCGCTGTAGAAGTAGTGGCCGGTGATCTCCGGAATGGCCTTGCCCCGATACACCAGACCTCCGGTGACCGAGCAGCCGTCCGAGTGGCTGTATTCCAGCACCGGCAGAATCAAACCCTGGCGATCGCATACGAGCGCCCGGTAGCAGTGCGCCCCCTCCATGACGTTCCAGCCATAATTGAGGCCGGCCCGTGTAGCGGGGGCGACGTTGATTTCCTCCCAGGCGTTCTGCCCCACGTCGGCGATGTACAGCAGTCCCTCGGCGCGATCGAAGGCAAACCGCCAGGGATTCCGCAGACCGTAGGCCCACACCTCGCGCGCTCCGCCTCCACCCGCAAAGGGATTTCCCGCAGGAATGCCGTAGGGGTCTCCACCATCCACGTCCAGGCGCAGCAGCTTGCCCAGCAGCGCTCCACGGTTTTGCCCGTTGCCCTGAGGGTCCCCGCCCGAGCCCCCGTCGCCCATGCCGACATAGAGCATTCCATCAGGGCCAAACATGATGTGGCCGCCGTTGTGGTTGGCGTAGGGCTGATCCACGGAGAGAATCAGCTTGCCCGACGCGGGATCGGCGACATCGGGATTCGACGACACACGGTACCGCTCGACCTTGGTGTTGCCCGAACGATCGGTGTAGTTCAGGTAGAAGTAGCCCGTCCTGGCATACGCCGCGTGAAAGGCGATGGAGAGCAATCCTCGCTCCCCTCCCGAGCTCACCTGGTTTACGATGTCCAGGAACGGTGCCGGCAGCAGCCGGCCGTTCTTGACGATCCGAATTCGGCCGGGGAGTTCGACGACGAAAAGTCGGGAATCGCCGGGGGGCGCGGTGAGATGCACCGGGCCGTCGAGGCCCGAAGCCACGGTTTCCAGGCGGAGCGCGACGCTGGCGCGGTCGCCGGAAGAGCCCAGTATCGCGAGGGCCCACAGCATCCTTCGCATCACCTATTGCTTTCGCAGGACGACCGAGCCCTTGAAATTGCGAATCGACACGTCCGCCCCACCCAGCCCGGTGACGAAGGACAGCTCCCGGCCGCCCCGTTCGCGCACCGGGCGGGCCTGCTGGCTGGTGAGTCCGTTCTTGATGGTACCCTGAAAATTGTTGACCTGGAACTCGGCTTCGGTCGAGGCCGGAACCGCCACATCGACGTTGCCGCTGTGGCTCTCGATGTTGAGCGATCCGCCGCGCGTGATGGTGCCGCTGAACCGGATGTCTCCCGTCACCGACTCGAAGCGGGCCCGCTGGAAGCCTTCGTCCTCCACCGCGATCACGCCGCTGACGGTAGTGGCCGATATCTCATCCGCGAAGCCGCCCAGGGTGATGTTGCCGCTCGCCGTCTTGACCCGCGCAAATGACGTCTTGCCCCGGATCTCCACCGTGCCATCCATGGATTCCGCGTTGACCTGCTCCGGATCGGCCTGGACCCGGATCGAGCCGCTCACCGAATAGAGGTCCAGCCCGCCGCGGAAATCGCTGATCTCGATGTCGGCCGTCGCGGCCTTGATCCACAGTTTTGCCTTGGCCGGCACGTACACCGCGAGGTCGGAACGCTCATTCGCCAGCGGCCCCTCGGGCACATCGACACCCAACTTGGCGCCCCGGCCCCCGCCCCCGAAGTAGAAGAACTTCCCCGCCCCGGGCGGTAAAATGCCGGTCACGACCAACGAGTCCTTGTCCCACCCGATCACCTTGATGGAGCCAACCAGGTTGACGACCCGGATGGACGCATCCGGGGAGAGCGCAATTCTCCGATCGATGCGCTGCTGAGCGGACGCGGTATTGACGAACACTGCAAGAAGTGCGCAGTGCGCGGTGCGCAGAAGTATCGGCGCACGCATGGAGCTCCAGGCAGCGGACGCCGCCTTCTGCCTTCTGCGCACTGCGCACTCTTGTCGTTTCATGTCGAATACCGCGAGGTGGCCCGGCGCAGGAGGTCGAGCTTGTGCTGATAGGTGGTCAGGATCATGTCCTTGAGCTCCTGATTGGCCGGATCGCGCTCCAGCGCCGCTCGCGATTCATCGATCGCGTTGTCGATTATACGCAGGTTGCGTTCCAGAATCTCGCGCGTCTCTGGAGCCAGCTTGACCTCGCCGTGCTCGAGCGCCGAGAGGATCTCTTCGCTGGCCCGTACGTACTCCGCTTCGAGGATGGAGAAATCGTTGCCCTGGGCGATGGTCGGCGGGTCGGCGGGTCGGCGGGTCGGGTTCTGGTGCAACACCAGCGTGGTCACCACCGAGGAGAGCATAACCAGCAGGACCGCGGCCGCGGCGAGGACCGGGGCGCGGGTCCACCAGGGACGTTTCGCGCCAGCGGTGAAGCGTCCTTCCACCACCTTCTGCTGGTTGATGCGCTCCGCGATGGCGGGCCAGAGGTCTTCCGGCGGCTCGATGCTGCGCGGCAGGCGTGCCGCTTCGGCCAGCAGATCTTTCACATCGTCATCATCGTTCATCGGTCCAATGCCTCCCGCAGCAGCCGGCGCGCCCGGAAGAGATGAGCTTTCGACGTTCCCGTGGCAATGCCGGTCATTTCCGCAATCTCCTGATGCTCGTAACCCTCGATATCGTGGAGCACGAATACCGCACGGGCCCCGGGCGGCAGCCCGGCAATGGCGCGCTCCAGGTCCAGGGCCAGCCCGGCGGGCGCTTCCCGGGTGCCCGCGGCCGGCACGGATTCCAGATCATCCGTGATGGTGACCCGGCGCTCGCGACGGACATCCACCCTTCGCCCGCTCAGGACGACGTTCACCGCCAGGCGGTGCAACCAGGACGAGAACGCGCTCTCGCCCCGAAAGCTGGGGAGTTTTTCCCAGGCACGCACGAACACGTCCTGGGTGAGACTCTGGGCGTGCACGGCGTCTCCGGAGAGACGGAGACAAAGAGCGTAGATGCGCCCCACGTTCTCGCGATAGAGCCGCTCGAACGCGTCCTGGTCGCCCGATTGGGCGAGGCGCGCGACTTCGCTCACGGATCGGTTCGGTCGCTCTTCACGCCTTACGCCTCGGGGGACGGAGAGGGCTCGAGCTGGCACGACCCTAAGATGCCGGACGAACGCCTGAGGTTTACTCGGAAACGGCGCGGGGGATAGATTGACAGCAGAGGTGCGTGGTGCGTGGTGAGTGGACCACGTACCACGCACCACGCACCTTCACATCGGAGCGAATTCATGGCTGTCGTCGTTCGCATCCCCACCGTTCTGCGACCCACCACGGGAAACAAGGACGAGATCGCCGCCGCGCCCGGCACCGTCGGCGCCGTGCTCGAGGCCCTCGGCCAACAGTACCCTGACTTCCGGAACCGGATAACCGCGGACTCCGGGAAACTGCGCCCCTACCTGAACGTCTTCGTCAACGATGAGGACATCCGTTTCGCGAAGAACCTCGATACACCGGTCAACGACGGCGACGAGATCTCGATCATCCCATCCATCGCCGGCGGTTGCTGAAGCGGCTGATCATTCCGCACGGCGCGGCCGGTGCCGCGGCCACCGCCGCGCGGGAGGGATATCCGTTCGAGATCTGCGGCGCGCTGGCCGGCCGGTTCGAGGCCGAGGAGGCCCGCGTCGCTCGCATCGTCCCGCTTCCCAACAGTGCCGAGGAATCCCAGCGCCGGCGGCGATTCACTATCGATCCGGTTTTGATCGTGAGGCTGGATCGGGAGCTGCGGCGGTCCGGGGAAAGCCTGGTCGGTTTCTATCACTCGCATCCGGACCATGAGGCCGCACCTTCGGCGACCGACCTGGAGTTCTTTCGTTTGTGGCCGGAAACCGTATGGCTGATCATTCCGGTGAAGAGCGGTGAGCCGGGCCTGGTGAGGGCCTGGTGGCTGGCTTCCGACGCGGAGAAGGCGACGGAGCTGGAGGTGGTGAGTGGTGCGTAGTGCGTGGTGCGTGGTGCGTGACGTCACGCCCCACGCACCAAGCACCCCCCAACGTTCATTCAGCTAACCGTCCCCACCGTAGGTACCCCCACCGGCCCCTTGTCCCCAGCCAGCGCCGAGGAGACGGTCGGCAGCCCCC
>JACQVB010000267.1 GCA_016209985.1 Gemmatimonadota bacterium
CGTTGACCCTGGTCGCGGGATCGAGCTTCACGCCCGAGATTCTCGGGGCGCTCAGGGACTTGGCGGCGCATAACCAGCCATACGTCAGGGCGCGGGCCATCGTCGGAGTGTCCGGGCTCCAGTGGGTAGCGCACGCCGCCATCAGCTGGGCGCTACAACAGGACCTCCCGGTGTTCAAGACCGTTGCAGCGGCGATGGACTGGTTGGTGGAGCAGGCCGGGCAGGCCCCGTCCAACTGGGACCCTGCGCGTCGGGATTCTCTGGATTGTACGTTCCCGGCTGCCGATTGATGCTCCGCTGGAGGAGCCATCTAGTGGCCTGAGGAGGCTAGCGCCCGTGTCGGTTGCGCTTCTCAATCCCGGCTCGCTCCGCACCAGCGCGGAGTTTCGCGCCCTGGTCGGCCCGCGTCCTCGGTCGCGCTGGTACGTCCCGTATTTCGCCATGGTGCTCCTCAACATGCTCGCGCTGGTGGCCAGCGTGTCGCTGGGTCGCCGAGTGAGCAGGACCTACCGCGACGCGGTGACCATTGATCGACTCTGGGCTCAACGGCTCCAGCGATACGCACACGTGTTCGACGCGCTGGACCATGTCGCGGCATCGGTAGCGCCGGCGCGGACGGGAGCCCCGGGTGCGCAGGTGCGCCGGGCGCTGGAGGCCACACTGGACTCGCTGGTGCTGGATCTCCGGCCCTGGCGTGAAGAGGTGGCTCCGGACGCTTCCCGGCATCGCGCCAGCCAAGTGCCCCTCATGCTCGATTCGCTGGAGCACGTGGTTCGCCGGGCCGGGGCTCGTATGGGGAGGGTGCTGAGCGTGCTGGAGCGAGAGCGCCGCCGGGCGGGGCCGGTGGAGCTCTTAGCCTTGGACCAGGCATTGGGCCCGAGTTACGCGGTGGCCGGCCGGCTCATGGATCGGGTGCAAACGATCCAGAATCAACTGGTTGATGAGCAGTACGACTCCGCCCGGACGCTGCAGGGCATGGAATTGGCCATGCTCGTGCTGGTGGTGGTGATCGCCGTGGGACTAGGCGCCTACGGGTACCGGCTGTGGCGGGAGCTGCAAGCTGATGCCGAACAGCGCGAACGGCTCCAGCGCGCGTTGCTCCAGGCCACCGAAGATCTGGAGGCTCGGGTGGCCGCGCGCACCGCGGAGCTCGAACAGACCCACCAGCAGCTGCGCCAGGCCCAGAAAATGGAGGCCGTGGGCCAACTGGCTGGCGGGATGGCGCACGACTTCAATAACCTCCTCACCACGGTGCTCGGCGCGGCGGAGTTGGTGGCCGATGAGCTGCCGTCCGATTCGCCTCTGCGGGCGGACCTGGAGGGCATCCAGAAGGCGGCGCGCCGTGGTGCGTCGTTGACCGGCAAGCTCCTGGCCTTCAGCCGTCGGCAGCGGCTGGAGGTGCGAACGCTGGACCTGAGCACGTTGCTTGCCGACTTCACCGAGCTGGTGCGGCGCCTGGTACCGGAGAGTATCGAGATGCGGATGCAGCTTGCTCCTTCCGGTACCACCGTCCGGGCGGACGCCGGAGCGGTCGAGCAAATCCTGATGAACTTGGTGACCAACGCCTGCGACGCAATGCCCGAGGGTGGGACCTTGGTCATTGAGACCGCGCGGGCAACGCTGGATCAGGACCTCTGCGCCCGTCGCGGTTGGGGAGCGCCGGGACCCTACGTGGTCCTGGCAGTCAGGGACACCGGCGTGGGGATGGACGAGGGAACGCGGCGCCGGGTATTCGAGCCCTTCTTCACCACCAAGCCGCCCGGGGAGGGAACGGGGCTCGGCCTGGCGATGGTCTACGGGTTGGTGAAGCAGCAAGAAGGGTTCGTGCACCTGGAGAGCCAAATCGGCCACGGGACCACAGTGACGGTGTACCTGCCGCTGGCAGCCGGAGCGGCGGAGCAGCCGGCGGCGCGGCCAAGCGCGGAGGTGCGCGGGGGCACTGAGACGATTCTCCTGGTGGAAGACGACCCGGCGCTTCGGCGGGTGGCCGAGCGGGCGCTCCGCAAGCACGGCTACCGAGTGGTACTCGCTGCAGATGGCGAAGAGGCGCTGCAACGAATCCGCAGCGCACCGAATGGACTTGACTTACTCCTCACCGACGTGGTGATGCCGAGACTGGGTGGTCCAGGCCTGCTTGAAGCCTTGCGGACCGAGGGCAAGGCGGTGCGAGCTCTCATGACGAGCGGTTACCCCGAGCGTGGCGCGATGCCAGAGCCCCCTCCCCAGGCGCCGGTGCACTACCTGGCCAAGCCATGGACCGTACCAGAGCTACTGCGCGCCGTGCGGGCGGCGCTTGACGGTAACGCTTAGGAGGCGGTTATCGAGATGCGGACGCCCGAGGGAGGCGCCGAGGCACGAGAGCCTCGACGATGCGGTGCGTGGACACGTCCGCACGGGCGTGTCCACCGAGCGCGCGGACCATCGCGATGGGGAACGGGTGGCGCTGCCCTTCTGACGGCGGCGTTATACAGTGCGTTCGGCGCAACACCGAGAACCGTGGAGCGTAAAGCGAAGCGCTCGGGATCACCGCGTTCGCCGACCGTTATCAGCTCGACCTCTCGCCCGATGGCGGACTGGTAACCTTCGCGCTTCAAGACCCCACCCTGCGCCGCAGAGGGGGCACGGCGCAGCGCCCTGTTCAATGATCAGGACGCGCCCGACGGACACTGGGGGACCGACGTCTACGTGGACGACGTGCGCACCGGTGCAACGCGGCGCTTGAGTGACTGGTCATGGCGCCTCGCGGGCGCCCGTGTGTCGCCGGACGGCCGGTACCTGGCCTTCTGCTCCGACCGTGCCCTACGGCGAGGACACGACATTGGCGACCCAGGAACCGGCTGCATTTCGGGCTTTTGCGTAGAAGCCATGTACCCAGATGCTGCCGTCCTGAGGATCCAAGGCCGCGTGAAAGTAATCGGTGATGCGATTCCGACCGTCCGACTCGATATCCTCGTAAACGGAGACGCCGGCCTTAAGCACCTTGCCCAGCCTGAGTTTGTTAAGCGGATCGTTCACTAAACGCCCCGTGAAATAGAGCGAGGCGAACTCGTCCCCACTTGACCGCGCGTAGACCATTGCGAGATTTCGGGACGCGTCCGCCATGATCGCCGGGCTGAAATTGTAAACGCGGTCGGCTCCGAATACCTGCCGTTGGACCACTCGAACGACATCCGGCCATTGACTCACATCAACCTCGCTCCATTGGATTGCTGCCACCTCTCCTTC
>JACQVB010000268.1 GCA_016209985.1 Gemmatimonadota bacterium
GCCTTGAAGGGATCCACGATCACCGGCAGCGGATCGTAGTCCACCTCGACCGCCTCGACGCCGTCGGCGGCGGCGTAGCGGCTGGTGGCGATCACCCCCGCGACTTCCTGGGACTGGTACATCACGGTGTCGGTGGGCAGCACCATCTGGGTGTCCGACGAAAGCGTGGGCATCCAGTGCAGGTTGTAGGTCTTGAGCGTCTCGCCGGTGATCACGGCCAGCACACCCGGGACCTTGAGCGCCTTCTCGGTATTGATCTTCTTGATCTTCGCGTGGGCGTACGGGCTGCGCACGATGTCGAGGTACAGCATGCCCGGTAGCTTCACGTCGTCCACGTAATTGCCCTGGCCGCGGATGAAGCGCGGGTCTTCCTTGCGCTTGATCGAGTGGCCCATCCCGCCGATTTCGGCCGATGTCTTCGGTGCCATGGTGTCTCCTATTGCTGCGCGGCGGCGGCGTGCTGCACCGCCTTGACGATGTTCACGTAGCCGGTGCACCGGCACAGGTTGCCAGAGATGGCCTCGCGGATCTCTCCTTCCGTGGGCTTCTTGTTGCGCTGGAGCAGCGCGTAACCGGTGAGCATCATGCCGGACGTGCAGTACCCGCACTGGAGCCCGTGCTCCTGCCAGAAGCCGTTCTGGATCGGGTCGAGCTTGCCCCCTTGCTCGAGCCCCTCGACCGTCATCACCTGGTGGCCGTCGGCCTGCACCGCCAGCACCGTGCACGACTTCACCGGCTCGCCGTCGAGCAACACCGTGCAGGCACCGCAGTGCGTCGTGTCACAGCCGATGTGCGTGCCGGTCATCGAGAAATCTTCCCGCAACAGGTGCACCAGCAGCAGCCGCGCCTCCACCTCGGCGGTGCGCGCCGTGCCGTTCACGGTCACCGTGATCTTGTGCGTGGACACTATACCTTCCCTCCCGCCCGGCGGACCGCAGCCCGCAGGGCGCGCATCGTGAGTACTCGTGCCATTTCGCGCTTGTAGTCGGGAGCGCCGCGCCGGTCGGCGGTCGGCTTGGCCGCCTGCGACGCCAGCCGGGCCGTTTCGGCCAGCGTGGCGTCGTCCGGCATCTTGCCGGTGAGGAACTTCTCGGCCTCGCCGGCCTGGATCGGTGTCGGGCCGGCCGCCGTCAGCCCGATGCCCGCCTTCGTCACTTCGCCCTTCGCGCCGAGCGTCACTTGCACCGCCGCGGCGGCGGTGGCGAAGTCGCCTACCTTCCGCTCCAGCTTCACGTAGGCCCCACCGCTCTTCGCCGCTGGTACGGGGATCCGGATCTCGGTGAGGATCTCGTTGGGCGCGAGCGCGGTGGCGAACAGCCCCTGGAAGAACTGATCGACCGGGATGGTGCGCTCTCCCTTGGGGCCCTGCGCGACCACGCTGGCACCCAGCGCCAGCATGGTGGCGGGATGGTCGTTGGCCGGGTCGCCGTGCGCCAGGTTGCCACCCACGGTGGCGCGGTTGCGCACCAGCGGATCGGCGATGACCTTGGCGGTGTCGAGCAGGATGGGGTACTTCGTGCGGACGAGGTCGGAGCGCTCCAGCGCGACTTCCTTCGTCGCCGCGCCGATCTTCAGGAACCCGGCCTCCTCCTTTATGTACTCGAGGCCGGCGATGCGCCCGATGTCCACCAGGTGGCCGACCTGCGCGAGCCGGATCTTGAGCATGGGCAGCAGGCTCTGCCCGCCCGAGAGAACCTTGGCGTCGTCGCCGAACTTTTCCAGCAGCGCCAGCGCGTCGACCAGCGTGCCGGGCGCATGGTAATCGAATGCGGACGGGATCATGCCACGGCCCTCCTCAGTTGTGCGGCATTACGAGCCACGCAGTGCCCACCAGAGTAGCACGACGATGACGATCACCGCCAGCCACGCCAGCGGATGGCGCGCCGCGCGGCCGGCGGCCCGGACCAGCACGCCGACTCCCAGCGATACGACCTGGATGGGTGGCTGCGCCGGGGAACCGGCGGACGGAGGGACTACCGCTTCGCCCTGCGACTCCAGTTGCGCGCGCATGGCCCCCAGAAACTTCTCGAACAGCTGATCGCCGACGTCCTGGATCATTCCGCGACCCATCTGCGCCAGGATGCCGGTGACGTTGATATCCTGCATCACCGTCACCTGGGTCTCCCGCGGCCCGCGCTCGACGACCTTGCTGGTCATCTTGAGGTCAGCGCCACCCTTGCCGCGCACGTCCTGCCCGGCCGCCACGACCTCGGCCGTCCGGGTGGCCGCATCGAGCCGTTCGAAGGTCGCCTTGCCCCGGTAACTCGATGCCACGGGACCGACCTTCACCGTGATGGTGCCTTCGTAGGTCTTCTCGTCGATCTGATTGGTGAGCGCCGCGCCCGGGAGGCACTGGGCCACGCGGTTGGGGTCGGTCAGAAAGGCCCAGACCTGCTCGGCCGGGGCCGCGACGGTGAACTGTTTCTCGATCTGCACGGGAACCTCAGGAGGCCGCGCGCGCGAAGGCGCGCTCGAGGGATTCGAGGTTGTGCGCCGGGGCGAAGCGATCGAGGAACGGCAGCGCCGCCGCCATGCCGCGCGCCTCGGGACGGTAGCGTTCGTCGCCGAGCAGCGGGTTGAGCCAGGTGACGCGCCGGGCCCGGCGCCGGATGGCGCCGAGCGCCTGCGCCAGCACCGCGGGATCGCCGCCGTCGAGGCCGTCGCTCAGGATCACGACGTCCGTCCGGGCATCGACAACGGCCTCCAGGTAGCGGGCCGCGAAATCGGCCAGGCATCCGCCGATACGCGTGCCGCCCGACCAGTCCGGTACCTCGGCCGCGAGCCGCTCGAGCCGGGCATGCAAGCGCCCGCTGCTCAGGAACGGTGTCAGCCGCGTGAGCGAGGTGTTGAATACGAACACCTCGACGCGTTTCACCACGCGCCTGAGCGACAGGAGGAACGCCAGCAGGAAGCGCGCGTGGGGATCCATCGAGCCACTGGTGTCGCACAGCACGACGTAGCGCGGTTCCTCCAGGGGATGCGCGCGCCGGGCCAGCGAGAGCACGTCGCCGCAGGTGCCGACCGCGCGCCGCAGGCTGCGCCGCAAGTCCACCGCGCCACGGGCCGGCACAGGAACCAGGCGCCGGCTGCGGCGCGTCGGCAGCCCCGGCGGCGGCATGCGGCGCAACAGTCGCTCCATCGCCACCAGGTCCTGCGCCGTGCACCGGTCGAACGGCTTGCGTCGCAGCTGCGCGTCCGGGCTGAACCCGGGCGCGGCGCCCTCGGCCACCTCCCGCTCCGCCACGCGCGTCACCAGCGGCGTCCGGTGAGAGCCAAGGGTGCGCCCGCTCGGGCGATGGGGCTCCGGCGGAACGAGGGGGTCGTCGACGGGCGGATGGTCCGACCCCTGCCGCCGCGACCACAAGCGGTCGAACGTCCGATCGAACAGATCCCAGTCCCGCCGCCGGACGCGGAACGCCGAGCGTACTCCCCAACGCACCGCATCGCGGTTCAGCAAGTCCAGGTGGGTCAGCGCGTCCGTACCGTCCATTTCCTCGTGCAGTCCCACCGCCAGGCCCTGGGCGCGCAACGCGGCCGCGAAGCGCGCCACGTGCGTCACCAGGTCGTGGGCCGGGGCGGCCGAGATCACGCCGCCGACTCGCTGAGCAGCGCCGCGATCTCCGGCTGGTCCAGGTCGGTCGCATCCGCGCTGTCCTTGATGATGCAGCCCAGGGTCGCGTGCACCGTATCGGCATCGAGGCGATCGCGATGGAGGGACACCAGGGCGCGCGCCCAGTCCAGAGTTTCGGCGACGCCGGGCATCCGCGAGAGGGGCCGGGCGCGCAGCCGCTGCATGAACCGGCCGATCGCCTCGGCCAGCGCCTGCGATGCGCCGGGAACCCGGGCCTGGAGGATACGCACTTCCTTTTCGAGCGATGGGTGTTCGACGTAAAGGTACAGGCAGCGGCGCCGCAGCGCGTCGCCGATCTCGCGGGTCCGGTTGGACGTCAGCACCACGTACGGCACGTGCCCGGCCTTCACCGTGCCCAGCTCGGGGATCGTTACCTGGAAATCCGACAGCACCTCCAGCAGGAACGCCTCGAAGGCGTCGTCGGCCCGGTCCACTTCGTCCACCAGCAGCACCGGCGGGCCGTCCTTGCGGGTGATGGCGCGCAACAGGGGGCGTTCGAGGAGATAGTCGCGCCCGAAGATCGTATGCTCGAGCTCGGCCGGACTCTGCCCCGAGCCTTCGGAGAGCTTGAGATGCAGCAACTGGCGCGGGTAGTTCCATTCGTACAGCGCCGTCGCGACGTCGAGTCCTTCGTAACACTGGAGGCGGATCAGTTCGGTGTTCAGCAGCGCGGCGAGCACCTTGGCCAGCTCGGTCTTCCCGACGCCGGCGTCGCCCTCGACCAGTAGCGGTTTACGCATCGACAGCGCCAGGTGCACGACGGTGGCGAGCGGCGCCTCCGCGATGTAGCCGTGGCGCTCCATCGCCTCCTGCATCGCGCGTATTTCGTCCTTCATCCGGCGCCAGCCCCACGGTGGGCCGTCGCATAGCGGGGCGGCTCCTCCAGAAACTTCTCCCGACAACCGGCGCAGCAGAAGTAGTAGGTCCGCCCACCGAACTCGGCCTGGTGGCGTGCGGTGGCGACGGCCACCGTCATGCCGCAAATGGGATCCAGCGCCTGGTCCGCCTCCGCGGACCCGCCGGCTTCGGCCCGGCGCGGTTCGGGCTGCGCGGTATTGCGCAACTGGACGATCTCCGCCAGCACGCTGAGCGCGATCTCCTCCGGAAGTTGCGCCCGGATGTCCACGCCGGCGGGATTCCTCACCCGCCCGAACATGTCACCCGTGATACCGGCCGCAGTCACGACATCGCGGATCTCGGCGAAGCGCTTCCGGCTGGCCACCACGCCCAGGTAGGCAGGATCGAGAGCGACGGCAGCGCGGACGCCGTCCTCGTCCCACTGGCCCATCGTGGCCACCACCGCGCAGAGCCACGGCTCCCCCTCCGGTGCGCCGGGCTTCGAGCGGGGCGGCGCGACCTCGCGGGCCGCGAACACGCGATCCGCTTCGGGAAACGTTGCGCGATCGGCCTCGGGATCAACCACATCCACGGCGTAACCCAGCGCCTTGCCAAGGCGTACCAGGGCCTGGGCCACGGGCGAAGAGCCAAATACGACGAGGCGGGGAGCGGGCAGGACCGGCTGGATGTAGATGTCCACACTCCCTCCGCTGTGGCACGTCATGGGGAAGGCGGTGACGCTGGGTCGGCGGTCCGCGTCGGGGTTGGGGGAGAGGGCGATCAGCCGGGGGGTACGGTCCGCGAGGGCGCGACGCGCCTCGCGCAGCACCGTGGGCTGGGTGCAGCTCCCGCCGACCCAGCCGTGAAACGCGCCGCCTAGTGTTACCAGCGCCGCGTCACCCACGCGCGCCGAGCTCGGCGCTTCACGGCGTACGACGGTCGCGAGCGCGAACGGTTCCCCGCGCTTGGCGAGTTCCGACGCGAAGTGGAGGAGATCGGGTCGCATCGTGACTATCCGGCCGGGAGCAGGGCCCGCATCCGCTGGTAGTCTTCGGGCAGGTCGAAATCCGCGAGCGCGCTGGCCGGCCAGGCAACGACGGACGCTTCGGTCCGGTGACGCTTCACGACCTGCTTCCCGCACCCCTCCCCCTCCATCGCCTGGAGCTCACCGAGCAGCGTCCGGTCGTACAGCATGGGCGGCGCGTTCACGCCCGCGTAGTCCGATATCACCAGTGGAGCCGTGGTCGCGCGATACCGCTTCACCAGCGTCGCGATCATCTCGGCGGTCACGAAGGGCATGTCGGCGAGCAGGACGACGGCCGCGACGGCCGCGGTGGGGAGCGCGGCGATCCCGCACTTGAGCGAGCTATTGATCCCGCGCGCATAGTCGGGGTTCAACACGCTGCGGCATCCCAGCCCGGCCAGCGCCGGCAGTATCCGATCCGCCTCGTGGCCCAGCACGACGATGACCGGGTCCAGGGCGGCGGCAGTCGCCCGGGCAACCGCACGGCGCACCGCCGGCTCTCCTTCGAGCTCGAACAGAAGCTTGTTCTCGCCCATGCGGGTCGAGGTCCCGGCCGCGAGGACGACCCCGGCGACGGGACCGGTCCGCTCACCCGGCATGAATGGCCTCCTCCTTCTTCCGGAGGTGGCCCGGCTCCTGGCCCGACCTGACGGCAAGGACCTCGGCCACGATGCTGAGCGCGATCTGCTCGGGGCCCTCGGCGCCGAGATCCAACCCCACCGGCCCGAAGACGCGGTCGTTCCCTTCGGCGCCGAGCTGACGCAGCACGGTCTCGACCCGAGCCCGCGGCCCGAGGACGCCGATGTAGGGTGCCTCGGTCGCCAGCAGCCGTTTCACCCACTCGCGGTCGTGCGCCAGCGAGTGCGTCTTGACCACCGCGTAGGTTCGAGGGCCGAGCGGCAGATCGGCGGATGGGTCATCCCACCTCGCGTGGACCAGCCGCGTGTCCACCGGATAGTGACCCGACTCCAGGTAGGCCCGGCGGTGGTCCACGACGGTCACGCGGAATCCTGCCTCCGCGGCATACGCGGCGAGCGGGCGCGCGTCTTCGCCGGCGCCAAGAATCAGGAGGTTCGGAGGGGGGAGCTGGACCTCGGTGAAGACCTGGACCGTTTCGAGCTGATGGAGCCGGGACTCGCCCGCAACGAGGATCTCCCGCGCACGCGCTGCGACCGCCCGGTCGAGGGCCGTATCGCCCGTCGAGCCGGCGAGCTTCCCCTCCGCTCCGACGACCACGACGCGTCCGAGCCCGACCGAACCCCGCACGACGGTGGAGACCGTGAAGGGAGTGTCCCCTTTCAGCAGGATTCCCACGGACGCCGCGGCGTCCCGGAGTTCCGGGGCCGCGGCCGGTTGCAGGAAGATGTCCACCGCGCCATTGCACCCGAGCCCGAGTCCCCAGGGCTTCTGGTCGTCGTCACCGGTCTCGTAGTGCAGGAGGCGCGGCGTGGCGGTCCGGATCACCGACAGCGCGACCTCGCGCACGTCGGCCTCGAGACAGCCGCCGCTGACGCTGCCGACCGGGGCGCCCTCGTCGGCGAGCAGCATCTAGGCGCCCGGCCGGCGATAGGCCGAACCCCGGATGCCGACCACGGTGGCCACCGCCGCCCGCCGCGCGCCGTCTGCCAGTCGCGCGACCTCCTGGAAGATCCTGGAGGTTTCCTGCCAATGCTTCATCGAGGAGCGATCTTGGTGAGGTTACTCAAGTCTATCCGCGATTTCACTGTCCCACCAGCTTCGAATCCCTACATCGATCCCCGCGGATCGAGGAACGCATTTTCCGCGTTCGTCAAAGGGATCTGGATCATGGCCCGATCAGCAGTGCCGGCCGCGGAGTCGAGCGACCGCCGGCACATCTACCCCCTTTGGCCTCAACCTGCCGCCCGGTCCAGGGACCGATACTGCACCGCTTCACTCACATGCGTCGCCTCGACATCCGCCGCGCCCGCCAGATCAGCGATGGTCCGCGCAATCTTGAGAATACGGTGATAGGCGCGTGCCGATAAACGGAGCTTCGCGATCGCCGCCTTGAGCAGCGCGTCGGCCTGCGCGTTCACCTTGCAAAACCGGCGGAGGTCCCGCGGGGTCATGTGGGCATTGGCGAAAATGCCGGGCCGAGCGGCGAAGCGTTCCTGTTGCCGGACCCGGGCTCGATTGACCCGCTCACGAATCGCGGCGCCCGGCTCGCCCGCGCGGTCGTTGGCCAGATCGCGGTAGGGGACGGCGGGCACTTCCAGGTGGATGTCGATCCGGTCGAGCAGCGGGCCGGACACCCGGGCGCGATACCGCTCGACCATGGTCGGGACACACGTGCACGAGCGGACCGGGTCGCCATAATAGCCGCAGGGACAGGGATTCATGGCCGCGGCGAGCATGAACCGCGCCGGGTAGCAGAGTGAGGACGCCGCTCGAGAGATGGATACCGAGCCGTCTTCCATCGGTTGGCGCAACACTTCCAGCACGTTCTTCCGGAACTCGGGCAACTCGTCCAGAAACAGCACCCCTCCATGCGCGAGGCTCACCTCGCCGGGGCGCGGAAAGGATCCACCCCCGATCAGGCCGGCATCGCTGATAGTGTGATGCGGCGCGCGAAAGGGACGCACCGTGACGAGTGAGGCACCCGCCGGCAGCACGCCCGCAACGCTATGAATCTTGGTCGTCTCCAGCGCTTCCTCGAGCATCATTTCAGGCAGGATGGTGGGCAGCCGGCGTGCGAGCATCGTCTTGCCCGAGCCCGGCGGGCCGATCATCAGCAGATTGTGGGACCCGGCCGCTGCCACTTCGAGCGCGCGCTTGGCGTGCTCCTGACCACGGACCTCCGCAAAGTCCACGTCATCCTGCGCCACGTGTCCGAACAGGGCCGCCCGATCCACTTCGGCGCGCGCCAGTGGCCGCCCGTCGCGGAAAAACCCTGCAACCTCGGCCAGCGAGGAAGCACCAAACACTTCCATGCCATCCACCACGCCGGCCTCGGCCATGTTGGCGGTCGGTACGATCACGCCCTTGAGCCCGGCTTGCCTGGCGCCGAGGGCCACCGGCAGCGCCCCGCGAACCGGCCGGACATCTCCTTCCAGCCCCAGCTCACCGACCACGGCGTACTCCTCGAACGACCGCCCGCCGTCCGAAACCGGCGCCGGCGAGTCCTGCTCGGTGGCCGCGATGACGCCGAGCGCGATGGGCAGGTCGAACGCGGAGCCGTCTTTCCGCACGTCGGCCGGGGCGAGATTGACGGTGATTCGTTTCAGCGGGAATTCGAATCCCGAGTTGGAGAT
This sequence comes from Gemmatimonadota bacterium, assembly GCA_016209985.1. GTDB lineage: Bacteria > Gemmatimonadota > Gemmatimonadetes > Gemmatimonadales > GWC2-71-9 > SHZT01. Next base: position 8,765 of record JACQVB010000268.1, read on the forward strand.
GGCCGCATAGACCCGTTCGCGCCCCTCCTTCACCGCCCCCTGGGGAAGCCCCACGGTGGCAAACGAGGGGAGACCGCGCGCAATGTCGACTTCGACATCCACCAGGTAGGCGTCGATGCCGAGGACCGCGGCCGAACGGATGCGAGCGAGCACGCTCGACAGTAGTGCCGACCCGCGAATTTTCGACAAGCAAATGGCCGCGAACCGTACCGCTTTTCTGCGGAACACCAGCGGACGGGAAGCGCGGAAATGCGAAATGGGACGTGCGGATCTGCCGGAGCCCGGACGGGGCAAGGTGGAGCGAACGTCAGGACGGCCCGCACGCCGCACTCCGTATTCCGCATCGGTCCGGCACGCGGTATCATCTCCGTTCATGTCCTACGCCTTGATGACCAGCGGCGGGAAAGACGGGACCCTCGCGCTCGACCGCGCGTTGCGGACGGGCCTGGATGTGCGGATGCTGGCCAATATCTACGAGGGCTCGACCGGCCGGGTCCGTTTCCATGGAGTGCGACAGGAGTTGATTGCCCGCCAGGCCTCAGCGCTCGGCCTCGAGCTGCTCTCGGCGCACACATCGCCGGAGGCGTTCGAGCCGGTTTTCCTGAACCTCCTTCAGGCCATCAAGGACCGCGGCCACACCGGGATCGTGTTCGGCAACATCCACCTCGCGGAGGTGCGTGCCTGGTACGAGGAACGCGTCCGCACCGCGGGTCTCGACCACATCGAGCCGCTGTGGGGCGAGCCGCCGATCGAGCTGGTGCACGAGGTCGTGGAGCGCGGCTATCGCGCCTTGATCGTGAGCGTGGATCTCCGGCAGCAGGCGGCCGCCTTCCTCGGGCGCGAGCTCGATGCCGACCTGCTCACCGAGCTGAGCATTGCGGACGACCTGGATCCCTGCGGCGAAAGGGGAGAGTATCACACACTGGTATTCGACGGTCCCACCTTCAGCACTGCGGTCGACTTCACGCCCGGCAGAACCCGGGAAATCGACGGGCACCGATTTCTGGACTTGATTCCCTAGACGGCGTGGAACAAAACGAAAACACGATCCCTGCGCAGGGTTGCCTCCACACCCCGTGCGTCAATGCAACGGAATAGTCTACGCCGTTGGGACAGGCTGGTGAGCCAGCTCAGCCAGAACCTCGGGAATACGATGGAACTCGTGTGACTTGTCCAGGAACGCGCGCGCGCCGGCCGCAAGGCATCGCTCGCGAAGCGAGGGGGTCGCATAGTTGGTGAAGATGACGGCCGCCGGCCGGGTCGACATCAACTCGATGGCCTTAAGCACCTGCAAGCCGCTCCCGTCGGGAAGCCCAAGATCGAGCAAGACGACATGCGGCCGCGCGAGCGGAATCCACTCCAGCGCTTCCCGCACTCCACCGGCGTGCCCCACGAACTTCACATAGGTGAGGCCAGTCAGCGTCTCGACCAGCCGCTGGCGCACCAGCGCCGAGTCCTCGACAATGAAGACTCGGAGCGATCTACCCGGCTCGTCGGACCGATGGGAAGGCCACTTTGTCATGATCGTTGCATCCGGCCGCGATCCGTGTCAGGCGTTTGAAGAGGATTCCCAGCCGGTAGCACAGGTGGGCAATTTCCGAGCCAAAACCTAGCGTTTCCGGGAGATGAAATAGAGGATGGCGGAAAGGAGCAGGCTGAGGAGAATGCCGGTGGTGATCGGGGCATAGAAGCGAAATCCGGGTCGCTCGACGCGAATGTCACCCGGAAGACGACCGATAAACGGGATGTGCCGGCCGAAGTAGACGGCGACGCCAACCGCGATGATGATGGCGCCGAGGAGGATCAGCGATTTGGCGAATTGGTCACTAATCATAGGTGTCAGGTGCCAGGTGTCAGGTACCAGGGAACCGTGCCTTGGCTGAAAACCTGACACCTGGCCCCCGACACCTGACACCTATTTCATCATGCTATCCCGCTTCGCGCGGAACTCGGTTCCCGGACGCCAATTCGGCCACGTGGTGTCATTCGCTATTCGGGTGCCCACCGCGAAGAGCAGGTCGAGATCTTCCACCGCCCCGCTCAAATCCCAACTCGCGTCGTACTGGTCGCTGGGCTTGTGGTATTTCTCCGCGATCCACCTCTCTTCCCGCTCTTTCCCCCACGCTTCGCCGTGCGCGACATTATCGATGCCCGGATTCGGATTCAGGGCGGGTACGCCCTGCTTGGCAAAGCTGAAATGATCCGACCGGTAGAAGTATCCCTTCTCGGGCTGGGGGTCGGGCCGCACCACTCTTCCCTGCTCTTTGGCCGCGGCGATGATATAGTCGTCCAACGCCGAATTGCCGAGCCCGATCAGCGTGATATCGCGGGTCCGGCCGAAGATGTTGAGCTCGTCGACGTTGATCACCGCGGCGGTGCGGTCCAAGGGGTAGACCGGATGCGTGGCGTAGTACTGCGAGCCGAGGAGTCCCTGCTCTTCCCCGGTGAGCATGAGGAACAACACCGACCGGGCGGGAGGTTGCGGCAGCTTGGTAAACGCCCGCGCCAGAACCAGGAGTCCCGCGACGCCGCTCGCGTTGTCCCGCGCGCCGTTCATGATCTGGTCGCCCTTGAGGCTGGAATCGGTGCCGAAGTGATCCCAATGGGCAGCATAGATGACTACGGCGTCTTTGCGCGCGCCGCCCGGGACCATGCCGAGGACATTGCGCGAGGTGGAGCGGCGAATGGTGTTCCTGATCGCGACCGAGGCGCGCAGATCGAAAGGAACGGCCTTGAATCCGCGCCGGCCGGCGCGGGCCTTCAGCGTGTCGAGATTGTACCCCGCTTGCCGGAAGACGCTTCGGGCGGTGGCGCTGGTGATCCAACCTTCCACCGGAATACGGGACATGTTCTGGTCACTGGAAACGAGACTGAACTGGGGGCCGGTGAAGCCGTTCTGAACGACGTCCCAGCCATAGCCGGCGCCGGCCGTTTCATGCACGATGAAGGCTCCGGCCGCTCCCTGTCTGGCCGCCTCTTCGAATTTGTACGTCCAGCGCCCGTAGTAGGTCATGGTACGACCATGGAACAAGGTCGTGTCCTGACCGTCGTAGCCGGGATCATTCACCAGAATGATCACGGTCTTCCCGCGGACGTCCACGCCGGCGTAATCGTTCCATTGGTATTCAGGCGCTACCACGCCGAACCCCACGAACACGACTGGCGAGTTGGAGACGGCGGACTGGTCGACCACCCGCCTGGTCCAGGCGACAAACTCGTTCTTGTAGACGAACCGGCTGCCGCTGGTCTGGCGGCGCCCGTTGATGGCCAAGGTTCCCTGCGGGCGGCCCTCGATCGCGACCAGCGGCACTTCCTGGAAGAAGCTCTCGCCGTTGCCCGGCTGGAGACCGATGGCCACGAACTGGTCCCGCAGATAACTGACGGTCTTCTCTTCCCCGGGCGAGGACGGAGCACGACCCGCGAAAGAGTCCGAGCCGAGTACCTGCACGTGGCGGACGATTTCCTCGGCGGTGATTCCGCCGGTCGTGGCCGGGCTTCCCGACCGGGCACAAGCGGCGAGGGCAAGGACTGCTACGACGAGCGACGGTCGGATGGTCGGATGGTCGGATGGTCTGTAAGCGCGAGATACCAACTTGCCCACGATCCACCGACCATCGGGCCATCTGACCATCCGACCATCGCCGTTCATGTCGTCTTCCCCTGTTTCGTAAGCCGATCCAGCTCCTCGGCCGCCCGCTGCGCGCGCTTGGCCATCCGCATGATCGCATCCGCGACCACCTTCGCCTGCGTCTGCGCTTCTTCGCGATTCTTCTGCTCGAGGGCTTCGCGAATGCCCGGCATGGTCTTGACGCCGTACCCAGTGTAGAAGCCAGGGGCATAGATGGTGTGGCGGTACCAGGGCCGTCGCGGCAGGCCATTGGGATCGCCGAGCTCCCGTTCCGAGAGGTAGATGTCCCGGTTCACCGCCTGCAGCGCCTTCGCCTGGGCGGCTAGCCACTGGCTGCCCATGCCCGTCGCGCGGTCCAGGGCCTGATCGAACATCTTGCCGGCAGCGCTCAGGGTATCGAGCGCCACGCGCACCACGAAGAGGTCCACCTGGTGGTCCCCCAGCTTCTGCCGCGCCAGCGTGTCGAGCTCGTTGGTGTACTGGGTATACGTGTTGGCCGCGTCGGTGAACGACCATGGCAGCACCGGCGCGTCGAGCAACCGGGCCTCCGCCACACTCATGGCGTGTGACTGGGCCGCCCCGTACCGGTAGGTGGTGTCATTGAAGCGGCGGAAGAAATCGTAGCTGTCGTAGATCGAGTGATACGACCCGGTTTCCACCTCACCGCCATGAGCTACGTTCAGTGAGGCAATGGTGCCGTGGTCGATGAACGAGCTGTAATCGGACCCCGATCCCAGGGCGCCGATCGCAAATCGCTTGGCTTTTGCCTTGGCCGAGTCGTCGGCAGTCTTTGCTTTCTCCAGATCCTTCACCACGATCGCTTCCAGCGCATTCTTGCCGGTCTTGGGATCCTGAGTATCGCGCGCCACCTCCCGCACGAAGGTCTCCAGGGTGTGAGAGCCGGCGGCGGACAACGTGCCGCGGTTATTGCCGTCGCTATTCAGGTAAGTCACGGCTTTCGTCGCCAGCTCGTCCTGGTGGGTCTCCATCCACTCGGTGGAGCCGATCAGGCCGAACTCCTCGGAGTCCCATAGCGCGAACATCATGGTGCGCTGCGGCCGCCAGCCGCTTTTCAGGAGCTCGCCAAAGGATCGCGCGGTTTCCAGCAGCGCGATCGCTCCCGAGATCGGGTCCGCCGCGCCGGCCACCCAGGCATCGTGATGGTTGCCGTGGATGACCCATTCGTCGGGATAGGTCGCACCGGTAATCCTGGCGATCACGTCATAGACCGGCCGCACCTGCCAGTCGAACTTGACCCCAAGATGGACTTTGGCCGGGCCGGGACCGATGTGATAGGTGATGGGCAGCGCGCCTTTCCAGTTCTCGTTGGGCACCACCGGTCCGCCAAGGTTTCGGAGCAGGGGCAATGCGTCGCCGTAGGAAATGGGCAACACCGGAATCTTCATCAGCGTGGTTGCCTGCGAGCGTTCCAGCCGGCGCGCGCCGGGAGTGGAACCCCAACCCGGCGTCTGCGGATCACCGGGATAGAGCGGCATGTCCATGACGCTGCCACGCTGCACCCCGTTTTCATTGCGAAGCGCGCCCCTGGGGTACACGTCGCCCACGTAGTAGCCGTCTTCCTTCGGATCAGAATAGATGATCGTGCCCACCGCCCCGTGCTCGGCCGCGACCTTCACCTTGATGCCGCGCCAGCTCTGGCCGTAGCGGGCGATCACGATCTTGCCTTTTACGTCTATCCCGAGCTTGGCAAGCTGGTCGTAATCGTCCGGGATGCCGTAGTTCACGTAGACCAGGTCGGCGGTGACATCGCCGTCCGCCGAGTACGCGTTGAAGGTCGGAAGCTGGCCCGGGTCTCCCGAGTCCTTGTCCTCGGCGATCGCCGGCTCTTTCAGTTTCGCCAGGTATTTCTCCGGCCCGAGCAGCTCGAGTTGGCGAGACGCAGGGTAAGGGAGCAGCGCGTCGAAGCGCTCGATCTGCGCGTCGAGCCCGAATTCCTTGAACTTGGCCAGCGCCCATTCCGCCACTGCCTTCGAGCCCGGCGACCCCGCATGATGCGGTACTTCGCTCATGACTCGCTGATACTCGCGAAGTCGCCCGGTGTCGGGTACCGCGCGCAGGCGGTTTTCCAGCTCGGCCCGTTGGGTCACCGCGTCCGCCGCAAACCCCCGGATGGGAGCCTGGGACGGCTGCTGAGCTGCGGCGGTGAGGGGTGATGAGAGGAGGACGAAAGAAAGGGCACCGGTTACGAATCGATGGTTGTGTGTCGTCTTCATGTGGCGTCTCCCAGTTCCGGCCTGGCTTTCAGTCCCGTCATTCTAACGCCGGGTACCGAAGGAGACCAAAACCTTCACCGCCGCCACCCACCAGACCCCCAGGCGCAGACCGGCCGGTAGCGCCGCGCGCAAAGCATTTCGGGCTTCTCGATAGCGGCGCTCGTGGCGCAGACGCTCCGCCGTCTCGATCCACCAGCGGGTGCGCCGGTCACGCACCAGGCGGCGAAGCCCGGTGGACGGTACGTGATCCAGCAGCCGCCCGAACACTCGCTCGATATCGACCGGTGACTCTCGAAAGGGCCGTCCGTAATTCCCCGCGTGAGTGCGCCGGGTTGTCAGCACCCGCGGCACCAACACGACGGAGCTTCGCATCGCGAGTCGGACCAAAAGATCGAAGTGGCTCGCGACGATGAGCGACTCGTCAAAATTGTCTATTTGCGTGAGCACGGCGCGCCCCAGCATCATGGAAGACGTAATGACCCCGGCCTCGCCCGTGATCAAGGACTCGACGATCATCCCCTCGTGGCTGGTGGAGGGCCGGTGCGAAGGAATCTCCCGGCCATCCTGATCCACCGAACGGAACCAAGTGTAGCTCCACCCGCATTCGGGGTGGTCGGCGAGCGCGGCAAGCTGCAGCGAAAGCTTCTCCGGCTCCCACCAATCGTCGGAATCGAGGAAGGCCACGTAGCGGCCGCGCGCGAGAGGGAGCGCGACGTTGCGCACCGCGCCGGGGTGACCGATATGCGACCGGCGGAGAACATGAATGCGGGCGTCATCCAGTCGCCCCAGGTAGGAGGTGGTGCCGTCGTTGGAGCCGTCATCGACCAGCAGCAGTTCCCACCGCCCTTCCGTCTGTCGCAGCACGGATTCGACGGCCTGGGCGAGGTACGGCATCCGGTTGTAGGTGGGCAAGACGATCGAGACGAGGGGGGCCGGCTGCATGCGAGGAGCTAATCGGAGTGCGCGGGGCGGTCCCGGCGGTCCAGCTCATCGAACACGCGACTGAGGCACGGGAGCGCCTCGAGCGGGTTGGCAGAGAGCGTCAACAGCCACCCACCATCCCCCGCCACGCGTCCGATGACTTCTTCCATGGTGTCGCCGAGCAGAGCAAACCAGGTTTCCAGGTCCGCCTGAAGAGTAGAACGGATGTCCGCCGCGCTCACCCGCGCCAGTGACACCGGGCCGGTCGAGCGCCGCAGAATCACGGCGCCTACCCGACCGGCGCGCACGGGAAGCATGGGCCTCCGCGCGGGGTCGGTGGGAATGACCAGCTTGGTCTTGCCGTTGGCCAGCACCGTGGGTTCGAGGGACCCGAGCTCGGGGAAGACGCCCCGCACGTCGGGCAGGAGATAGAGCCGGCTGGGAACACCCCACAGCCGCAGCTCAGGGCGGAGCTGGATGTAGACTGCATCATCGGCCAGCACGTCCATGCCGGCGCGCATGGCCGTGTACACCAGCGTGCTCTTGCCTTGGCCACTGGCGCCCGTCAGCAGCAGGACCGATCCGTCGCGCACCAGCGCGCCCGCGTGCAGGGGCGAGCGGTCCAGGGCATTGATCGTTGTCAGGGTGAGGGCCTCGAGCAGCCCGTGGCAAAAGTGGACCCGATCGGCCAGCAGCGTCGGCGTGGCATAGATGAATACGTCGCGCCGCTCCAGGTCGGCGATCCCGACGCTACCGGCAGTATGGCCGATGATTCTGCGGGTGTCAGGCATTCGCCAGGTAACCGACACCGGGCCAGGACTTTCGTCGCCGGGATGCACGATCACGCGGACGCGGACCGGCTCCCCTGCCGCTGATACACCCACCCCGCGCCACCCGCCGAACGATTCGTCGACGGCCGCCAAGCCGGCAGCCGTGTTGCACGAGAACTCCACCGGGACGCCGAGGAC
>JACQVB010000270.1 GCA_016209985.1 Gemmatimonadota bacterium
ACACGGCGGCGGCGTCCTCGATCCCGCTGATCCGCGCCCTTTCGCGCGCCGGGGTCAAGCTCAACGTCACGGCGCTGATGAATCTGGAGCAGGTCGCCCAGGTGGTTCCCGTGCTGGACCCCGCCGTGCCGGCGGTGGTCTCGGTATTTGCCGGCCGTATCGCCGACACCGGCCGCGATCCGGTTCCGCTCATGCGGGAAGCGGTCAAGATGGCTTCGGCCAAGCCCAGCATCCAGGTGCTGTGGGCGAGCCCGCGGGAGATCCTGAATGTCTATCAGGCCGAAGCCTGCGGCTGCCACATCATTACCGTGACCAAGGCCTTGCTGGACAAGCTTCCCATGCGGGGAATGGATCTGGCCGATCTCTCGCGCGATACCGTCAAGATGTTCTATCTGGACGCCCAGGCCGCGGGGTTCACCATTCATGTGGAAATGCGGAGCACGTGACGTGACGTCGTTGTTGATCACCGGTGTCGCCGGCTTCATCGGGAGTAATCTCGCAGAACGTCTGATAGCAGAAGGCCACAGGGTAGCCGGCATCGACAGCCTGGCCTACGGTGTGCTGGAGCAGGTTCCGGATCGGGTAGAGTTCCACCAGATCGACATTCGCGATCCCCGGAGCTACGATCTCTATCGAGGGGCGGAGGTCGTGTTTCACCTCGCCGCGAAGAATTGCATCGCGGACTGCCAGGCTGACCCGGTGGAGACTTTCGACATCAATGTGCATGGGTCGACCCACGTCTTCGAAGCGGCCCGTCGCGCCGGCGTCCGCAAGGTGGTCTACGCGGAGTCCTCCGCGCTCTATGAGGGGGTATCCCGGCTCCCGTCTCCCGAGAGTGAAACCGCGCCGCGCAGCTTCTACGCCCTGAGCAAGGAAGCGGCGCGGTTGGTAGCTCAGGGCTATACGCAGCACCACGGCCTGGTGGCGACCGCGCTGCGCTACTTCTGCGTCTATGGCCCGCGGCAGGATTACCGCCGCACGATTCCGCCGGTCATGAGCGCCTTCATCATCAAGTTGCTGAGCGGGGAACGCCCCACGATTTACGGCACCGGCGGCAAGCGGCGCGACTTCGTCTACGTGGATGACGTCAACGACTTCCACGTTCGCTGCGCCTTCGATTCGCGCACCGATGGCGGGACGTTCAATATCGGGAGCGGCGAGAATTATTCGGTCCGCGACATCTACCAGCGGATCGCGACGCTACTCGGCAGCGACATCGAGCCGCGCTTCGAAGCGGATCTTCCGGGCGAAGCGCAGGAGACGCTCGCGGATATCACCCTGGCGCGTTCCCTGGGCTGGGCTCCCCGAACCGGGCTGGACGCCGGACTCGAGCAATCGATCGCCTACCTGAAGGAAAATGTGTTAGCGAGCCGTGAGCCGTGAGCCGCGGGGCCGGGGGTGGTTCCGGGGAAGCCATGGTTCTTGCCGCCGGCAACAGCCAGCGCATCGCGTCGGTCGCCGGGGGGATTCCGAAGCCGCTGCTGGCGGTGCGAGGGGAACCCGTCATTGCGCGGAATATCCGGTGGCTGGCGGACTCGGGCATCCGGCGGGTCTGGGTGAACCTGCACTATCGCGGCGACCTGATTCGGGCGGCGCTGGGTGACGGATCGGCCTTTGGCGTCGAGATTCGCTATTCCGAAGAGCCGGAGATCCTGGGCACGGCCGGGGCGGTGCGGCGGGTGCTCCCCGACCTCGACGAGACGGCCTTGGTGGTCTACGGCGACAATCTGCTGAACTTCGATCTGGCGGACTTCCGGCGGGCGCACGAGCAGGCGGGTGCCGATGTCACGATCGCCGTGTTTGACCAGCACACACCCAACACCGGCATCGCGGGCGGAAGAGTGCTGCTCGATGGTGGCGGGAGAGTGGTGGAATTCTTGGAAGGCGCGACCCGCCGATCCGCCGACCCGCCGTCCTTGGTCAACGCGGGCGTGTACGCGATCCGTACGGCGCTGCTCAGGGATTTTCCGGAGCACACCTTTCTCGATTGGGGTCGGGACGTACTTCCCGGTCTGGTCTCCTCGGGATCGAGGGTCTTCGGTCATGTGATCGAGGGATATTGTCTCGGGCTGGATACGCCCGGCAGCTACGAGCGCGGGATGGCGCTCATCCGATCGGGCTCCGTGAGGCTGCGATGATCGTAACGAGAACCCCATTTCGGGTGACCCTGGGCGGCGGCGGGACGGATTTGCCGTCGTTCTACGAGAAGCATGGCGGGTTCATCTTCGCCATGGGGATCGACAAGTACATGTATGTGATGACCAATCCGCCGGGGGTCGACCGCAAGATCCGGGTGCGGTACTCCCAGACGGAGATCGTCGATCACATCTCTCAGTTGCGGCACGAGCTGGCGCGCGAGGCCCTCAACCTCCACGGCATCGAAGACCGCATGGAAATCGATTCCATGGCGGACCTGCCGGCCGGTACCGGACTCGGGTCGTCCAGCGCCTATCTGATCGGCCTGCTCTCGGCGCTCCATTCCTACCGGCGGGATTACATATCGCTGCAGGCCCTGGCGGAAGAGGCGTGTCACATCGAGCTGAACGTGCTGCGGAAGGGCATTGGGAAGCAGGATCAGTACATGGCCGCATTCGGCGGGCTCACGGTGCTGGACATCGCTCCCAACGGCGACGTGAAAGTCCGCAATGTGCAGCTGCGGGAGAGCGCTATCGCGACCCTGATCAGCCACACCCATCTGTACTACACCGGCCTCGCCCGCGACGCGCTGGAAATTCTCTCGCAGCAGAACAAGGCGATGAATTCCTCGGGTGCCCAGCGTGAGCGGGTGGAAGATTCGCTGCTCGGCATCAAGGAGCTCGGCTACCAGATTCTCGAGGCGATCGAGGGCGAGGATTTCGACAAGTGGGGTCTCCTCCTGCACGATCACTGGGAACGGAAGAAGCGGATGTCCAGTCAGATCAGCCACGGCGCGATCGACCAGCTCTACGACGAATGTCGGTCGCGGTTTGGTGTGCTGGGCGGCAAGATCATCGGGGCGGGCGGCGGAGGGTTTCTGGCCTTGTACTGCTCCAAGGATGACGGCGACCTGGAGGACTTCATGATGAGCCACGGGATGCCGCGCCTCAACTATTACGTCGAGCGCGAAGGATCGAAAGTGGTGGCCAATGTGGCCAGCACCCAATCGATGATCTTGCACCCGAGAACCGCGGCGGCGGGACTGGAGTTCGCCGAACGATGAGCGGCACGATAGCGATCGTCGGTCTGTGGCATCTGGGCTGTAGCATCGCTGCGAGTTGGCTGAGACTGGACCAGCGGATCACGGCCGTCGAGTTCGACGGCCGTGTCGTAACTGGGCTTCGCGAGGGCCGGGCGCCGCTGTTCGAGCCCGGAGTGGATGAGACGTTGGCCGAGGGGCTGAAGCGCGGTACCCTGTCGGTCAGGGACCGGCCCGACGGAGTCCGGGACTGCGCGTTCGTGTTCGTGGCTTACGATACGCCCGTCCGGGAAGACGATAGCAGCGACCTCACGCCGATCCGCACCGCTCTGGATCAGATCGGGCCTTATCTCGCCACGGACGCCATCGTCATCGTGAGTGCCCAGTTGCCGGTGGGCGAGGCGCGCCGCCTGCGCGCGCGGCTCCGGCAGGCGGCGCCGTCCGCCGAGCTGGTGTACTCGCCCGAAAACCTCCGGCTGGGAGAGGCCATGGCGTGCTATCTCAAGCCAGGGCATATCGTGATCGGAGCCGAGACCACCACGGCCGCTGACCGGGTGGCGGCGCTCTTCGCGCCCATGCAGGCCAGCATTTTTCGGATGAATCTGCCGAGCGCGGAGATGACCAAGCATTGCATCAACTCTTTCCTCGCGACATCGGTGACGCTCGCGAACCAGTGGGCGGATATCGCTGCGGCGACCGGCGCCGATTTTGGGGACGTCGCCCGGGCGCTCCGGAGCGACCCCCGGATTGGCGAGAAGGCCTACCTCACGCCGGGAATCGGCTTTTCCGGCGGCACGTTGGGGCGCGATCTGCGGGTGCTGGATGGCGTGAGCCGCGAGACGCTGGGGGGTTCGGCTCCGCTGTTCGGGCAGGTCTGGGACTACAATCAGCGCCGGGTCGAGGTGGTGGCGCGGCGGGCGGAAGCCATTCTGGGCGGCTTACGCGGCCAGCGACTCGCGCTGCTGGGGATGACCTACAAACCGGGGACCAGCACCCTACGCCGGAGCCTGCCGCTAGCGGTCGCCCGCGATGTGCTGGCCAAGGGCGCCACCGCTGCCGCGCACGATCCGCGCGCGGACTGGCGGGAGACGCCGTTGCCGGCTGGTCTTCAGGTGGCGGAATCCCCGTACGCCGCGGCCAAGGACGCCGACCTGGTCGTGTTGCTCACCGAATGGCCCGAGTATCGCGAGCTGGACTTCGGCCGGCTGGCCGCCCTGATGCACCGCCCCTTGCTGTTCGACACCAAAGATTTCCTCCGTCCCCGCCGCGAGGCGCTCGCGGCGGCCGGGCTGCGGCACATCGTCCTCGGATCGTCGAACCAGTGACGGGCATGCTAGCGGGCCGCACGGTGGTCATCACCGGCGGCAGTATGGGCATCGGCCTCGCCTGCGCCGAGGAGTGTGTCCGCGAAGGAGCCACCGTGGTGATCGGCGCGCGCGGCGAGAAGGATCTCGCGGCCGCCGCCGAGAGGCTGACGCTGACCGGAAAGGGCCCAGTCCGGGCGGTGCGCACGGATGTGACCTCAGCCGCCGAGGTGGACCGGCTGCTGGCGGTGGCACTCGAGCTCGGCCGGCTCGATGGCGTGATCCACGCAGCTGGCATATATGGACCGATTGGACCGGTCGTGAAAGTCGACCCCGACGAATGGTTCGACGCGATTCGGGTGAATCTGCTCGGATCGTTTCTGGTGGCCCGGGCTTCCTGCCGGGTGATGGCGGAGAAGGGGACTCAGGGCTCGATCGTCCTGATGTCGGGTGGTGGGGCGGCGACGCCCTTTCCGAACTACACCGCCTATGCCTGTGGCAAGGTGGCGGTAGTCCGGCTGGCCGAGACGCTGGCGCAGGAGGTGGCGCCGGCGGGGATCCGGGTGAACGCGATCGCGCCGGGATTCGTCGCCACCCGGTTGCACCAGCAGACACTGGAAGCTGGTGCCGGACTGGCCGGCGCGTTCGTGGATACCACCAGGCAGCAGCTCGCCCAGGGCGGGGTGCCGCCCACCGTCGCGGCCCGGACCTGTTCGTTTCTGCTGTCCGATAAGGCAAGTGGGATCACGGGCCGCTTCGTCGCGGCGCCCTATGATGGTTGGGAGAAATGGCCGGACCATCTCGCCGAGATAGGCGGATCGGACCTCTTCACGCTGCGGCGGATCATCCCGAAAGATCGGGGGATGGACTGGCAATAGGCTCACCCCTGCGGGTCGCGGTGATTGGCGCGGGGCTCATCGGGCGGCGGAGAGCGATCGAGGCGGCGAGCCACCCCGACAGTCGTTGCGTGGTGGTGGTGGACGCCGACCCGGGGCGGGCCGCCGAAGTTGCCCGGGCGGCTGGGGCCACCGCGGATACCGATTGGCGTTCCCTCATGGTTCGCGGGGACATCGATGCGGTGGTCGCCGCGACGCCTAACGGGCTCCTGTGTGAGATCGCGACCGCGGCGCTGGCGGCTGGTAAACACGTGTTGGTCGAAAAGCCGATGGGAAGAAGCCTGGCGGAGGCCGAGCAGATGCGCGCGTCCGCTCTCCGCGCAGGCAAGCTGCTCAAAGTGGGCTTCAACCACCGGCATCATCCCGCTATCGCGGAGGCGAAACGGCGGTTCGATCGGGGAGACATTGGGTCTCCGATCAACGCGCGCTGCCGCTACGGTCACGGTGGGCGGCCCGGCTACGAGCGCGAATGGCGAGGCAGCCGGGAGCTGGCTGGCGGCGGGGAGCTGACCGACCAGGGAGTGCACGTGGCCGATTTGCTGCACTGGTTTCTCGGATTGCCAGCCAGCGCGTTCGCCTGGCTCCAGACCGCGGTGTGGCCCCTGGGGGACCTGGAGGACAACGGGATCGGGATGTTTCGCTATGACTCGGGAGTGGTGGCTTCGCTCCACACCAGCTGGACCCAGTGGAAGAACCTGTTCTGCCTCGAGCTGTTCGGCACCGTCGGGGCCCTGGTGGTCGAGGGGCTGGGTGGGAGTTACGGGGTGGAAACGTTGACGGTCTATCGACGGAACCTGGCGGGCGGGGCGCCGGAGAGCGAGGTGGTCCGCTACGACGGAAACGATTGCTCGTGGCGCGATGAATGGAAGGATTTCCTCGCGGCGATTCGCGGGGGACGGCCGCTGGGGGGCAGCGCGGACGACGGGGTCGCGGCGATGCGAATGCTCGATGCGTTGTACCGGTCGGCGGCGACGGGCGCACCGGTGGCCGTATGACTGGTGCGGTCTCTCGCGCCGCCGTTTTTCTGGATCGCGACGGGACGCTGAATGCGCTGGTAACCCGCGACGGGGCGGGAGTCTCTCCGAGGCGAATCGAGGATTTTCGGCTGCTCGACGGCGTAGCTGAGGCGCTGAAGCGATTCCGGGAAGCAGGCTTCCTGGTATTCGTGGTGACCAATCAGCCGGACCTGGCGCGGGGCTACCTTACTCGCGAAGAGTTGGAGCGGATGCACCGGGCCCTGACCCGGGTAGCCCGGATCGACGAGATCTCGATTTGCCCTCATGACGACGCGGACCAATGCGGGTGTCGCAAGCCGAAGCCGGGCATGATCCTCGATTTGGCCCGGCGCTGGAACGTGGAATTGCCGCGGTCCTACGTGGTGGGCGATTCCTGGAAAGACATCGACGCTGGACGCCGAGCCGGGTGTCGGACTATTCTGGTGCGCGGGGGCGACGCTCGGGGACTGGTGGCGGACTGGCTGGTCGAGTCGCTGGAGGAAGCGGCGGAGGTAATTCAAGGTGTGGCGAGCGAGGGGCGATTGAGATGGCAGTGCCGAGGCAGGTAGTTCACAACCCGACGGTCCCGGACACTGTGTCCCGCAAGGGGATGCTCCCCGCCGACCCGGTGGTCGTGGCAGCCGGTGAGGTGGATTGGGAATCGGCCTTTCCAGCAGGCGTTCCGGATGGGCGGTGGAGGGCGGGCCAGGCGGTCAAGCGGATATTCGACGTCGTGGCCGCGGGCGTCCTGATGGTCGTGCTGGCACCCGTCCTCGGATTGATCGCGTGCGCCATCGTTCTCGACTCCGGCTGGCCGGTCCTCTATCCCTGGTCAGTCGTGGGGCGGCGCGGTCGGCGCTTCACCGGCTACAAGTTTCGCTCGATGGTGCGGGACGCGGATATTCTCAAGCAGCAGCTGGCGCACCTCAACGAAATGTCGGGGCCGGTCTTCAAGATCCGGGAGGACCCTCGGATCACGCGGGTGGGTTGCCTATTGCGGCGCTTTTCGCTCGACGAGCTGCCCCAGTTGTGGAGCGTCATCGTCGGTGACATGAGCCTGGTCGGGCCGCGGCCGATGTTTCCCAAGGAGTTCATCGCCGCGACGCCTCTGCAACGGCGAAAGCTGGCGGTGATTCCCGGTATTACCTGTCTGTGGCAGATCATGGGGCGCTCGGAAATCGATACCTTCGATCGCTGGTCCCAGCTCGATCTCAAGTACATCCGTTCGTGGAGTCTCTGGCTCGACCTCAGGATTCTGGCGCGCACGGCGGGCGCGGTGCTGAGCCGCCGGGGTGCCTACTGATGACGTTCACGCTTGCCTTTCTCAGCCAGACGGCCCGCATCGCGCAGAGCCTGGATGCCGACCGGATCGAACGAATGGCGGTTGGGCTGGCGCGGGTCCGGGATCAGGGGGGCCGGGTGTTTTTCATTGGTGTGGGTGGGGGCGCGGGCCATGCGAGCCATGCGGTGTGCGATTTTCGAAAGCTGGGACACATCGAATGCTATGCCCCCACGGACAATGTTTCGGAATTGACCGCGCGGATCAACGACGAAGGATGGGAAACCAGTTATAGCGAGTGGCTCGCCGGGAGTCGGCTTTCCGGCAAAGACGCGATCTTCGTCTTTTCGGTGGGGGGTGGCAACCAGGAGAAGGGCGTCAGTCGCAATCTGGTCAGCGCGCTGAATCATGCCAAGCAGGTCGGGGCCGCGGTCTTCGGTGTGGTGGGGCGTGACGGGGGGCATACCGCCGCCGTGGGTGACGTCGTGCTGGTGATTCCCACCGTCGACCACAGTCTGGTCACACCCCACGTCGAGGGTTTTCAGGCCATCGTCTGGCATCTGCTGGTATCACATCCCGCCGTGGCCCGCCAGACGACGAAGTGGGAGGCCGTGACCGGGGCAGTACGGCCTTGAGCACCGTGGCCTCCGTCGATCCATCTCCCGGTATTGCGGTGCCACCGGTAGGCCCCCCTGATGGGCTGACCTTCGCCGATCTGTTCACGGCGATCCGCCGACGTGCCCGGCCGGTGGCGATCTGGTGCCTGGCCTGCACCGTGGTGGCGGTGGTCGTCGCGCTGCTGATTCCCAACACCTACACGGCGCATATCGGACTGGTGCCGGAGACCCGCGCGCCGACCGGGTCGGGGCAGATCGCCGGCTTGGCCGCCCTCGCGGGCGTCAGTTTGAGCGGCATGGGAAGCAGCCAGAGCCCGCAGTTCTATGCCGCGCTCCTTGAGGGTCGACCCATTTCTCAGGTACTCCTCCGGCGAAAGTTCTCGCGGGCGTCGGCGTTTCCCGGCACCTCGGGGGCCGACAGCCTGAGCCTGACGGAGATCCTCTACCGCCGGAACGTGGCGCCGGGGAAAAAACTGGAACGGGCCGCGCGGGTGCTGCGGAGGATGACCCGGGTCTCGGTCGACTTGCGTTCGGGCATCGTCCAGCTCGCCGTGAGGCACCGATCGCCGCAGCTCGCGGCGGACCTCGGCAACGCCTACATCGAGGAGCTGTTGAAGTTCAACAACGCGACCCGGCAGACCCAGGCCCGCGCCAAGCGTCAGTTCGTGGAGGCCCGCGCGGCCGAAGCGCAGCAGCAGGTTCGCAAGGCGGAAGACGACGTACGGGGCTTCCTCGAGCGTAACCGAGTCTACCAGAATTCTCCGGCACTCCAATTCGAGCTCACGCGGTTGCAGCGAGTGCTGACCATGCAGCAGGAGCTCTACCTCGATCTCCAGCGCCAGCTCGACGCTGCCCGCATTGCGGAGGTGGACGATTTGCCCACCGTCAGCGTGGTGGAACAGGCGGTCGTGCCGCAGGAGAAATCCGGGCCGCCCCGGACGATCATGGTACTCGCCTCGGTGCTGCTGGCGGCGATCGTGGGCATGATCTGGGCCGTGTTTGCCGAGTATCGGGACCTCTTGTTCGGCGGGGCGTCGTCCGGCGGCTGGTCGCGCTCCGTCGCGCCTCCCGGTCGTCCCCGACAGGATGGTTTCTGACCTGGCCGTTCCTGTTTCGATGATTCCCGACAGCATGGAGAAGGCCGCGTGACGCCCGCCGAGAATGCCGGGAACCTTCCGGCATTGTTCGCCAGCGCCCGGCCGGCTACGAAGCTGCGCCTCCTGTGGTACGTGCTGGGGTACGGGCTGAGGCGCCTGGGGTTGCCACCGCTGTATCGCGGTGGTGTCTTCGAGTTCCGATTTGGGCGTTTCGAGGTGCGGACCGGGCGGGGTGATCTGGGCACGATTGGCGAGATTTACATCAATCACACGTACGATCTGGCCGGCTTTCAGCCCCGGCCGGGCGACGTGTGTCTGGATATCGGGGCCAACATCGGCTGCGTCGCGGTACAATGGTATTCCCAGGACGCCACCGGCCGCATCATCGCGGTCGAACCGCACCCTATCACGGCGGCGCAGCTGAGACGCAACCTTGACCTCAACGGCGCAGCCGAGGTCGAAGTTATCCAGGCAGCGGCGGGACGCGAATGCGGTGAGGTCACGCTCATCGTGGATGCCGGCGCAGGCTCCATGGGAAGAACCCTGGGAGCCGACGTCCGGAACCTTTCGCCGTGGGAAAGCGAGCGGGCCGTGCGGGTCCCCTCGATCACGGTCGATTCCATCGTCAAGAGTCACGCCTTGGGCCGGATCGACCTGCTCA
>JACQVB010000272.1 GCA_016209985.1 Gemmatimonadota bacterium
GCCCAGAGCTTCGTGGAGTTCGTGGGCAACACCAACCGCGAGCGCATCCGCTTTCGGGGCAATGGCTACAACTTTAGCCTGCCCATCGTCTCCGAAAACGGCAGCCGGGATCCGCTCTATTACGTGATCGACAAGCACTACGGCGCGAGCGACCACACGGTCTATATCGGCCGCGGGATTCCCGCCATCATGTTCATCACCTGGCCGGACCCCCATTATCACTCCTCGATGGACGTGCCGCAGTTCCTCGATCCCACGCAATTCAAGCGGGCGGTGGTGGTGACGGTGGGGGCCATGAGCCTGTTGGCGTCGGCCGGTGACGAGAGCGCGCTCAAGATCGCCGACGAAAACATCGGGCGGGGCGCCGAGCGGATGGGCTGGAACCAGCGGAAGGGCTTGGGCTACCTCGCCGATGCCACCAGCGGCGGCGAGCTGCTGGAGGCGTACAAGGAAGCCAGGAACGCCGTGCGCCATCAGACCAACGTCGAAAAGGCGGTGGTGCGCTCGGCCTCCATTCTGTTCGACAACCCGGCGAACGGGCAAACGCAACTCCAGCCGTTCGAAGCGCTGATCGACCAGCGCGGGGCCGCGCTCCAGAGCGAAGTCGCGGTCGCTTATCGCTTGCGCGCGGCGCAGCTCAAGGTTCCGGCAACCGAGCCGGTCCTGACGGCCGAGGAGCAACAGGCTTCGAGGTTGTTGGTCGAGCGCATTCCGAGTGAGAATGCGGGTCGCGGTGGTGGCCGCGGTGGGTTCGGTGCGCCGCAAACTCCGGAGTTGCAAGCGGTGCAGCAGGCCTTGCAGAAGATTCCGCAGCACATGCGCTCGGAGTTCAACCTGCTGGCAAACCAGAAGAAGACGGCGCTGGAGGTTCGTGACTTCGTGGCCGGCGAGTTCGATCCCCTGCCGTTGGCGGACGTGATGACCTATCTCCGCGCACAAGAGAAGGCCGGACAAATCAGGCTGACGGAGCAGGCTGTGCCGAAGAAGCGATAAGGGGACCAGGTGTCAGGGGCCAGGTGTCAGGGCTTTACGTTGAGCTCCCTGACACCTGACACCTGATCCCTGACACCTGCAGTTGCAGCTGGGGCGGGTGGATTCGAACCACCAACCTTCCGGTTAACAGCCGGACGCTCCGCCAGTTGAGCTACACCCCAAGAAACACGAACGGCCACTCGATGCTGCGGAGCGGCCGGTGCGACTGAAGCGATGAGCTGCGCGTTGCTAGATCATCAACTCCGCCACCCCCGGACCTGCCCGGAGTTTCGGTTGCCGTAATTGAAGTTTCGGTTCAATCGCGTCATGGGCCGCAACCTAGAACCGGCCTCCCGGTGTGTCAAGGAAGTGTGCGCCGGTGCTTCCAACCTTTTGGTGCATCGATCTGTCAAACGGGCTAACGATGGTCCTCCCAGCCACTTTCCGGAGAACGCGCCAATGAATGCCCGACGCGCCGCGACCCTGATTCTGCTCGCCTTCGCCGCTCCCATGGCAACGGCCAATGCCCAACAAACTGAGCGCTTTACCCTCCCCGCTGATCGCGCCGCGGTTTACGACCTGGTGGGGCAAATCCAGGTCCAGGCCGGAAGCGGTACTGAAGTCGTGATCGAGATCGTCCGTGGCGGCCGGGACGCGGCGCAGCTCACGGTGGAGCGTGGACCGGTCGGCAGCTACGACGCGCTGCGCGTGATCTTCCCGGAAGACGATATTGTCTACCCGCTTCTTTCCCGCGGCTCGAACAGCAATTTCCACGTCCGCGACGACGGCACCTTCGGAGACGATCAGTACGGCAGGCGTCGCGGCCGGGGATTCGGACGCCAGGTGAACGTGCGGGGGTCGGGACCCGGTCTCGAAGCGTTCGCCGACCTCAACATCTCCGTTCCGGCAGGCGCCGAGCTGGCGGTATACCTCGGCGTGGGCAAGGCGATGCTCTCCAATGTGAACGGCCGGATTCATGTCGATGCCGCCTCCTCTTCAGTCACTGCCCAGGGGATGCGCGGCTCGCTCGACGTGGACGTCGGATCGGGATCGGTGAGCATCACCGACGCCGATGGGGATCTGTCGATCGACACCGGCTCGGGTGACGTCATGCTTACTGGTGTTCGGGGCCGCGATCTCACCATCGATACCGGCTCGGGCGATATCAGGGGTAGCGATGTGACCATTGAGAAGGCATCGGTCGAGACCGGGTCCGGCGATCTCACCCTGTCGGCGGTGCGCGGCGCCGACCTGCATTTCGAGACCGGCAGCGGCAATATCGAAGTGGAGCTCGCCACCGATATTCGCGCCGTGAGCGTCGAAACCGGGTCCGGCGACGTGCTCCTGCGGGTGCCGGAAAGCCTGGGTGCGATGGTCGATTTCGACACCGGGAGCGGCCGCATCGAGACGGACTTGCCCCTCCAGGTCCAGCGCTGGGGCAAGGATCACGTGACCGGACGCCTGGGCGACGGCCAGGGACAGCTCGACGTCGAGACCGGCTCGGGAGACGTGAGAATTCTGCGGATGGCGACAACGAACCAGTGAGTTGTTGCTCCCGGCCCTTCCTCGCTGCACTCTGATCGGCGCCCGAGACTCGGCGGCCAACTAGGCCGAAATGCCTCTTGAGACGTCTTCAATACGGCAGATCCTCGATTTGATCTTCACTGAGCGAATCGACTTCTCCCCTTGACGGAGCACACGATGGATCGATTCGTCCGCACGCTGGTCCTCACTGCAGCGGCAGCTCTGATGGCCATGACGCCGGCTCTGGCCCAGCGCGGCGCGGTGATGACCGATAGCGCCAGAGCCAGGCGCTGGTCAGTCGAGAATGAGCTCGCCTCGCTCGCCATCATCGATCGCAAGGTGATGATTCCGATGCGTGACGGCATTCGCATACCGGCCGACGTCTACCGCCCGAAGGACACCTCGAAGCGGTACCCGGCAATCTGGGTCCGCACGCCGTACAACTTCAACTTCTGGGATGTCGCGAACGGCGTGCCGCGAGACATGACCACGGCACTCACCGCCGTCAAGCATGGGTACGCCTTCATCGACATGCAGGAGCGCGGCCAGTTCTTCGCCGAAGGCGAGTGGGACGTCCTCGGCGCCCCGCTCACGGACACGGACGACGAGGTCGCGTGGATGACGCGCCAGCCCTGGTCCAACGGCAAGGTGGGTACCACGGGCTGCTCGTCGACCGCCGAATGGCAGATCGCGGCGGTGGCGCGCAACGTTCCGGGATTCGCTGCGTTCAACGCACAGGGGTTTGGCTGCGGCGTGGGCCGGATCGGCCCGTACTACGACCAGGGAAACTGGTACAAGGGTGGGGCCTTCATGCTGTACAACGTCAACTGGTTCTACGGCAATCAGAAGCCGCAGCATCCGAGGTTCCCCGCGAACACCTCCCAGGAGGATCTGGTCCGGCTGTCGAAGTCGTGGGACCTGGCGGCGCGAAACCCGCCGGTGGACTGGAACAAGGCATACTGGCATCTCCCCTTGCAAGACATCATCAAGGCGGTGGGCGGGCCGAAGGGGGTCTTCGCCGATTCGATGCCGGTGGCCACCGGCGGCAGGATGATCCAGCGCACGCCCAACGATTCGGCGTGGTACCGGGGTGCGCTTTTCCACGACAACATGCGGATCAACGTCCCGGGGCTCTGGTATACCTCGCTGTACGACATCGCCATTGGGCCGAACCTCGAGCTGTACAACTTCGTGCGGAAGACCGCGAAGGGGGCCGCCGCCAACCAGCAGTGGTTGATCATCGCCCCGGTCAACCACTGCGCGTTTACCCGCGCGACGGAGCGGACGCTGGTCGGTGATCTCGATGTGGGCGACGCGCGGCTGAACTACCAGGAAATCATGTACAACTTCTTTGACCTCACGCTCAAGGGGGAGAGCAACAGCGTGATGGACACTCTGCCCAAGGTGCGCTACTACACGACGGGGAACAACAAGTGGAACGCGTCGGATACCTGGCCGCCCAAGGGCGCAGAGCCGGTGACGTACTTTCTTTCGAGCGGCGGCAAAGCCAACACCCTGAACGGCGACGGCACGCTCAGTCTTGCGCGTCCGACGACTGATACGCCGGACCTCTTCACCTATGACCCGATGAACCCGGTTCCCACCAAAGGCGGGTACGGCTCGACGGCCAACGGGCCCGCCGGCGCGTTCGACCAGCGCGAAATCGAGAAGCGGCCGGACGTACTCGTCTACACCACCGCGCCGTTCACGGAAGCGATGCAGGCCAGCGGGCCGGTGACACCGACGATTTACGTAACGTCGGACGCCAAGGACACCGACATCTCGGTGAAGGTGCTGGACGTGTACCCGGACGGCCGTGCGTTCAACCTAGACGAGTCCATCCAGCGCCTGCGCTATCGCGACGGATACGACAAGCCGCTGGTGTGGATGGAACCGGGGAAGGTGGCGAAGGTGACGCTGCAGCCGCTGATCATGAGCAACGTCTTTCTCCCCGGGCACCGGCTTCGCATTGAAGTGAGCAGCAGCAGCTTCCCGCACTTCGACCGCAACCTCAACACGGGCGGGCGTAACTACGACGAGTCGAAGGGCGTGGTGGCGCACAACGCGGTGCACCACTCGGCGCAA
>JACQVB010000273.1 GCA_016209985.1 Gemmatimonadota bacterium
AGCTCGATCGCGCGCGCCGCATGCCGCAGGACCAGCACCGTCTCCCCGCCGCCGACATCGTCGAAAAACCACCCACACGACGTGAACATACCGAGCGCGTTGCGCTCGAGCTCGAGCAACTCGCGGGTGCGAACCGGCAGCTTCCTGGTCGTGGTGCCGCGCGGATCGCCGCCCTTGGCGTCCCGCGCCGCCCACGGGTCTCCGAGCAGTGGCGCCCCCTCCTCCTCGTAAAGGTCGTGCAGCTCCTGCGCCAGCCAGTTCAGCCCCTCCCGCAGCGGCGTGCGCCATGCCTGCTGGGTCGCGACTTGAGGGGCGGTCTTGCATCCGCAATCCGCTCGCCAGCGTTCGACCCCGTGGATGCAGCTCCAGGAGCTCGGCGCAATCACCGTGACCGGTTCTTTCGCCGGATACCGAGCGAGAAATGCGCTGAAGTTCTCGACCCTGATTCCCGCCCGGCGCTGCACCTGATCCAGCATGGCGGCCAGCGCCATTTCGCCGAAGCGGTGGTGATGGCCGAAGGTTTCGCCGTCGGTGGCGAGCGAGAGCAAATGCCGGGGCTCGCCGTAGTCGGCGGTGAGGCGCTCGGTCCAGAGCGAGGCATCCCGGATCAACGGGCCGAACGCCACATCATGGGCGAGTGGTCCGTCATAGACGAAGATCGCGATCTCTTTGCCGGCGCTGGTACGGTGCAGGCCCGGCAGTCCGCCTGCCGGCACCGATTCCACCTGCTCCGGTCCCACGATGGTGAATCGTATGCCTGCTTCCGCCAGGACCTCGAGCGTTTCCAGATCCACCGCCGCCTCCGGCAGCCACATGCCGTCCGAGTCCCGGCCGAAGCGTCGCTTGAAGTCCCGCATGCCCCAGCGAACCTCGGTGACTTTGTCGCGACGGGTGCAGAGGGGAAGAATCACGTGGTGGTAGGGAGTGGCGATGGCATTGCCTTGCCCTAAGCGCGCCCGGCTCACCCGGTCGGACTCGAGAAAGGCCGCGTAGGTATCGGGCGCCTCCCGCTCCATCCAGGTCGCCAGCGTCGGGCCCAGGTCGTAGCTGATGCAATCGAGCGTGTTGACGATGCGCGCGATGCGCCCCCCGCGTCCCGGAATCCGGGCCGCCACGACGGCACGATAGCACTCGTGGTTGATGCGCTGGTTCCAGTCGTGGAACGGTGCCGCGGTCGGCTCGGCTTCCACTTCGCCCAGCCAGGGATCTTCCCGCGGCGGTTGATAGAAATGCCCGTGGATGACGATCGAGCGACCGTCCGGCATCAAAAGGTCGGTAAGGGTCGGTAAGAGACGGTAAGGGATGGTAAGGGTCGAATGCGAGCGACGAGAAGACTCCTGGTGGAGGTCATGCCCGGACGCGGCGGCGACCCAGGGCGACCGCGACGGAATCGAGCACATTGGGGAAGAGGTCGTCCTGCCGGCTGAGCTCCTCCGCCAGCCGGTGCCCCGCCTCGAGGTCTCCCCGTAACGCCGCGACCAGCCGTTCGGCTGAATCGCAGTGTAGCACGAAGCGCCGCTCGCCATAGTCGCGGACCACCCCGGTGGAGACGATGAACTGCCAGTCGGACGCCTGGGCCAGCAGCAGTTCGCGTGCGGCCTGGGCGAGCACCGGATGCGCCGCATCGTTGGAGAGCGCGTCCTCGGCCACCACCCAGAAAGCATCCTCCAGCGCCCACATCCGCCGCCAGGTCCAGGCGGTGTCCGGATTGAGCCACATGCTGAAATCGCCGCGCGCCCCCCACGACCCTTCGGCCAGGCGCACCGCACGCCGGGGCAGATGGTCCGCGAGATGGCGGGATCCGGTCACCGGTCGAACCAGCGGGTCGTGATCCAGCCGCCGGTAGAGCGAGCTGAGGAAATCCACGCCCTCGAACCACCAGTGGCCCAGCAGCTCGGTGTCGAACGGCGCCACGATCACGCCGCCGTTGGAAGATTGCGAGCGCGCGATCTGACTGAGGACATGCGCGAAATGCTCGGCGTGGTCCCGCGCCTTTTCGCGGGCCCGTTGCGGCTCGTAGGGCCGTTTGAGCCCGAGATCCACGCCGGGCCCGGTGACCCGCCAGAGTCGCAAGCCGTGAGGCCAGCGGATCTTGTGGAACTCGAGATACCACTCGTCGCCGGGATAGCCCTGCTGACGGCTCCAGACCTGCTTGGATGACTCGGGATCACGAACCAGTGCTGCGACCGGGCGCCGCGCGGAGGGAGCCGAGACGCGGTACGCGCGGTAGGGCGTGCGGGCCGCGCGGCCCGATTCCTCGCCGCGCCCCCTCGCGAGATTCATCCCATCGGCGTAGGCCTCGAGCGGAGTTCCGGCGTGGGCCAGGTGGGCGTCGGTGATGAAGAAGCGCAGCCCGAAGTCGCTCAGGTGCTCCTCGGTGCCTCGCCGGATCGATGCCCGGCGCTCTCCCGGCATCGGGTCCCAGCGGCCGCGCGGGCGATAGGCACATTCCGGCAGCCAGCACCCCCGCGGGTTGGAGTGAAAGAGCCGCCGATGCTCCGACCGGCCGGTACTCAGCTGGAGGCGGATGCTTTCGTCGCGGGCGAGCAAAGGCAGGAAGCCGTGGGTCGCGGCGGAGGTGATGATCTCGATGGCGCCGCGTTGCTCCAGTCCGCGGAACGCGCTCACCAGATCGCGATCCAGCGACCGGAACAGATCGCGCAGTCTCCTCAAGTGCGCTTCCCAGAACGTGACCAGCGACACCAAGTCGCCGTCTCCGGTCGTCACCAGGGACGGTGCCGCCTCCCGGCACAGTTCCAGGCGGTGTTCGATGAAGCGTTCCAGCTCGATCTCGAAGTCGACGTTGCAGAGCTGATTGGCGAGCACCGGGGTGATGCCGAGGGTCACCGGAGCGGGCACGCCCTCGTCGGCGAGCGAGGCGAGATGATCGTAGAGCGGGAGGTAGGTGTCCAGCGCCGCCTCGCACAGCCAGTCGCTGCCGTGCGGCCACCGGCCGTGGTTCAGAACATAAGGCAGGTGGCTATGCAGGACGAGGACGAAGTCCATGCCGGCTAGCGGGCGCCCGCGTGCGCGGCCAGCGCCCTTTGGTACGCCTTCTGGTAGAGGGCCGCCGAGCGCTCCCATCCGAAGTCGGTCCGCATGGCCGCGTGAACGTACTCGCGCCAGCGCACGGGGTCGGCGTACTCCGTCAGCGCCCGGCCCACCGCCTCGTCCAGCGCGGCCGTCGTGTTGAAGTCGAACAGGAAACCGTTCACGCCGTCCTGAATGGTATCGGCCAGTCCTCCCACGTTGCGCGCCACCGGTATGGCGCCATAGCGCATCGCGCGCATCTGGGTCAACCCACAAGGCTCGTACAGCGAAGGCATCAGCAAGAGGTCCGCGCCGGCCAGCAGCCGGTGCTCCAGGCGATCCTTGAAGCCGAATTCCACCGCGAGCCGTCCGGGAAGTTGCTCTGCCAGCCGGGAAAGTGCCACCCGGAAGCGCTCCTCCCCATCGCCCAGGACCACGTATTGCGCGTCGTAATTGAACAGCGTAGGACCGTTGACCAGAAGGTCGAAGCCTTTCTGGGCCACCAGCCGCGCGCTGATCGCGAATAAAGGCGTCTTGGCCCGCTGGCTCAGCAGGAACCCGCGCTGGGCTGCCGCCTTGCACCTCTGCTTGCCCGAGAGGTCGTCAATCAAATAGCGCGCGGTAATGTGCGGATCGGTTTCCGGATCCCACCGGCGGCGGTCGATGCCATTGAGGATGCCGACCAGCCGGTCGCCCAGGCCGTTGAACAAATCGTGCAGACCAAAACCGCCGACGGCGGTGCGCAGCTCGTCCGCGTGAGTAGGGCTCACGGTGGTCACCATGTCCGCGAAGGCGATCCCGCCCTTCAGCCAGTTCGCCCGGCCGTACCATTCCAGCCATCTCCAGTCATAGAGCATCGACGGCAAGCCGACCTCGGCCACCATGGGCTCCGGGAAATGTCCATGGAAGCCGGCGTTGTGGACGGTCAGAACCGTGCCGATCTGATCGTAGTACGGATCACCCTGAAGCACGGTGCGCAGGTAGACCGGCGCGAGGGCCGCGTGCCAGTCGTGCGCATGCAAGACCAAGCGGTTGCGGGTTACCGTGGGCAGCAGCTCCAGTGCGGCGCGGCAGAAGAAGGCGAACCGAACACCGTTATCGGGATAGTCCTTTCCATTCTCACCGTAGATGCCCGGACGGTCGAAATACTCCGGGTGATCGAGGAACAGCACCTGGGGGCCCGGCGGCTGCTCGGCGAGCATGTAGAAACGGGCGGGCTCGGTTCGCGCACCCATGGTAATGGTGTGGGCTTCGCCCTGAGGAACCAGGTCGGCCGTCTCGCGGACGCCCCGATAGAGGGGCAGGATGACGAACACCGGTTTTCCTGCGGTCGACTGGAATTCCGCGAGGCCACGCACCGCTTCGGCCAGGCCGCCCGCCTGGGCGAAGGGGAGGTATTCCGCGGTGAGATGAGCGACGGCGAATTGCCGTCCACTCGCACCTGAGCGTGGGGCGCGGCTGCCTCGTCTCTCGAACATGTCGGGATCGGGGGGCGGCGGCGCCTCACCGACCGCCTGCTTGGCAGAGGTCTTCATGATCTGTACCCCGCGGTGGGAGGATCATCGGGGAGGGGGGCGCCGGTGAGAATCGGGAGGTAGTGGTTGCACACGTAATCCTGAAGCATCCGGCGCGCGGTAAAACGCTGACCTGCCTGGGCGAGCGCGTGTTTCATGCGTTGCACCCATCCGGTGGGAACGCGACGCTCATCGAGGTCATAAAAAAGCGGCACGACCTCCTGTTCCAGCAATCGGTAAAGCTGCTCGGCATCGGCGGCGTCGGCATCGACATCCGGCGGAGCCTCGGGAATGATCCAGCCGTTCATTCCGGTGTAGCCTTCGGCCCACCAGCCGTCACTGGTCCCGAGCTGGGGGACCGCGTTGAGCGCCGCCTTCATGCCGCTGGTGCCGGAAGCTTCCAGGGGCAGCCGCGGCACGTTCAGCCACAGATCGACGCCCGCACCAAGCGATGCGCGAGGTGCAGCTCGTAGTCTTCCAGGAACGCGATGCGGCCCTCGAAGGCCGGGTCCCGGGTAAAGGAGTAGACCCGCTGCAACAGGCGCTTGCCCTGCTCGTCGGCCGGATGCGCCTTTCCGGCGAAGATCAGCTGCACCGGCCGCCAGGGATTGACCAAGAGGGCCCGCAACCGGTCGGGGTCGTGAAAAATCAGATCCGGTCGCTTGTAACCGGTGAAGCGACGGGCGAAGCCGATCGTCAGGGCACCGGACGCAAGCACCGTTCCCGCGCTCGCGAGCTGCACCACGTCCCGCCATTCGAAGCGCCAACGACGGCGGGCATCCTCGCGGATGTATCCGAGCAACGACCGCTTGGTGCGGGTGTGGACCGCCCAGAGCTCGGCATCGTCGATCGCGAGCACCTCCTGCCACAGCGCGGGCTCATCCACCCGCGCCGGCCAGTCCCCGCCGAGATGCCCGTCGAGCAGCTCGCGCATCGGATTGGACATCCAGGTGCCGAGGTGGACGCCGTTGGTGACATGCCTGATGGGAACCCGCTCCGGTTCACGCTCGGGCCACAGGTCGCGCCACATCACGCGGCTCTCGTCGCCGTGGCGGGCCGAGACGCCGTTCACCTGGCCCGAGAGCTGAATGGCGGCGACCGTCATGTGGAAGGTGCCATGATCGCGGGTAGGGTAGTGTCCCAGCCCGAGAAACGTCTCCCGCTCGATGCCCAGCTCGTCCCAGTAGCGACCCACGCAGTGGAGGAGCTGCTCGCGGGAAAAGACGTCATGGCCCGCCGGCACCGGCGTGTGGGTGGTGAAGACACTGTTGACGCGCACGCGTCGAATGGCCTCACCGAACGGCAGTCCTTGCGAGGCCAGCTCGCGCACCCGTTCGACCAGCATGAACGCGGCGTGCCCTTCGTTGGCATGCCACGCGATCGGGTGGATTCCAAGCGCGCGCAGCACGCGCACGCCGCCAACCCCGAGGATCCATTCCTGGAGCAGCCGCAAGTCGGAGTGCCCGGCATAGAGCTGATGGAGTATTTCGCGGTCTGCTCGATCGTTCTGTTCCAGGTTGGTATCGAGCAGGTAGACCGGCACCCGCCCCACGATCATTCGCCAGGCGCCCACGTATACTTGCCGGCCCGACGCGATCACCGTCGCGACATAGGGCGCACCGTCCGGCCCGAGGATCGGGCTCAGCGGCGTGGTGGCGGGATCGAACTGGTCGGCCGAGTCTTCCTGCCAGCCGTCGGAGCGGAGCCGCTGATCGAAGTATCCCCGCGTGTAGAGCAAGCCGACGCCGACCAGCGGTACACCGAGGTCGGACGCGGCTTTGAGGTGATCGCCGGCCAGGATGCCCAATCCGCCCGAGTAGATCGGGACGGAATTGTGCAGCGCGAACTCGGCGCAGAAGTACGCGACCGGCGGCGTGTTGAGTCCGGAGAACTGGGTAGCGAACCAGGTCCCGGCCGAGGACGAGAGCCGGCTCATTCGCTCGACGACTTCGTCGTAGAGCTCGAGGAACCGTTGGTCGGAAGCGGCTTTCGCCAGACGCTCGGGGTCGACCCGCTGGATGAGAGCGAGGGGGTTATGCCGGGTCAGCGACCAGAGGGTCCGATCGATTCTGGCGAATAGCTCCCGTGCACCCGGGTCCCAACTCCAGGCCAAGTTGGCCGCGATCGCCACCAGGCCCTTGATCCGCTCGGGGAGCGAGGGCGGCCGATTGTCGTTTTCGGTCATAGAAACGGAAGTAAACCCGGGCTCCGTCCCTTTTCAACGAGAGGGACGGGCGGCGCGGCATGAACCCGGAGCGTTGCGGCGGCGCAGCGGCCTTACCAGGAAGTACGTAGGGCTATTGCTGATGCTTGCCTTCTACAAGTTGCGGTTTTTCGACCGCTGCTGCACACTGCATCCACCAGGATATGGGAATGCTGGAGACGAGTCCAACGCTACGCTGGACGGGAAGGTCGCCCCATGTTGATCGCTGAACGAGCAGAGCGCGTCGCGCGCCGACGGAGTCCGGGTTTTTCGCTGGGTGAGGCCACTAGGATCCGCAGAGACATCCTCGCAAGAAAAGACCACGTCGAATGTCCCCGCTGCGCCGGCCATCTGGGAACCGAACAGGCCGGCGTTGCCGACGATGCGATCTGGATGGCGAAGTGTCCGGACTGCGGCCTGAGCCTGATGGTGCATCACCGCACGGGGGATGTGTCCTGAGCGAGCGTAGCGAGCGAAGGATCGTGCGTAGCGAGCGAAGACTCTGCGTCGCCTGAGGCGCGGCAGATCCTTCGCCCACTTCGCTGCGCTCAGGGGCTCAGGATGACAGCGCCCCGCGTTCGTAAAGAGGAAAGACCCCACCCTGCCCCACCCGCATTACTTCTTGACTTCTGTTCCGGTCCGGCCCGGTGTGACGACGGTGAGTTTCTCGGTGAGTCGCGGCAGGCGTTTGACCGGCTGGCCGCACTGCGGGCAGACCTGCATCCGGGCTGACCGATCGCTGTACTCCCGTACCGCTCTGACGTAAGCCGCGTGGCTCCAGGTGAGCGGTGAGACCGACAGCGGCTCGCCGGTGTAGGGATGGAGCTGTTCGGCCATGACGCCGGAAGGGAGCGCGTGCTGGGCGGCCCACTCGATCAGCTCGCGGCCGCGGCTGGCCTGCACCGGTGTCTTGGCGCGGAGCAGGTGGTAGCGTGCCAGCCACAGGGTGCTGATGAACCAGGGATTGCCGGGCACCCGTTTCGTGTCTTTGGTCTCCCGCTGCTGGTAGTAATCGTTTTCATAGCGCGCCAGCCCGCCGACATCGGTGTTCACCCAGAGGCGCTCTTCGATCTGTTGATAGGTCGAAGCGACCTGCGGGTCATCCGGATCGAGCGCTCCGAACTCCACCAGCCCGAACAGGCTGGAGTCCAAGGTCAGGTCCTGGGTGTAGCCGGTGGGACCCGGTGACACCATGCGGGCAAAGCGTCGCTCCTTCTCGTTCCAGAAGGTACGGCGGACGGATTCGAGCATCCGGTCGGCGCCGGCGCGATAGCGGACCGCGCGGCCCTCTTCGCCGAACGCGTCGCACAGCCGCGCCGCGGCGCGGAGTCCCGCGATCACCGCGGCCACCGTATAGGCGTGGACGCCCCAGCGCTCTTCCCAGAGATCGTGGGACGGAAGCGGGAGACCGGTTGTGGGATCTACGTACTGCAGGAGGAAGTCGGCGGGGTGGGTGACCAGCGAGCGATAGAGCGGAGCGGTCTCTTCGATCCGCTGGTACATCTCGAAGTAAATCCACAGCGCCCAGATGATGAGGGCGGTTTCGTCTTCCTGGATCGGGAGGACCGGCTTGCCGTCACGCACGTAGCCGTGCCAGGAGGATGCCAGGGTGCCGTCGGGGTTGTACTTGTGGCGCACGTAGCCGTTGTCGGAAATCACCCGGGCGCAGAAGCGAAGGAAGCGCTCCGGCGCGCCGGTATGGCCGGAGCGGAGCAGTGCCGCCGAGACCAGCGCGCCATCCCGGGGCCACATGTAGGAATAGGTATCGCGGGCGAACTGGGTGATGTCGGAGTCGTTGGCGGCGAGGACCGCGCCCGCATGGTCGATCTGGGAGTAGATGATGAGGAGGCTCTGCTTGTAGCGGTCCAGAACCAGCTCGGACAGCTCGCCGTGGGCCCGGCGGTCCTTGCGGGCCCAGAGCCGCCAGTAGCTGCGGGTGCGTCGGAGCAGCTCGGCGGGCGTTTTGTCTCGCACCACGGAGTTGATGGTCGAGACTTCACGGAAATCGGTGCCCGCGGCCATCCAGTAGAAGAGCTCGCCGGTTTCCTGCGGCCCGACCGGCAGCGTCACGCCGAGGGTCGAGTCGACCGAGCCCTGGGCGATCGGATTGCCGGAGAGGGTGCCGTCTTCGGCGTCTCGCCAGGTGCCTTCGGCGGCGTTCACTTCTTTCAGGCCGCAGGCGAACTGGGTCACGCCGACCGAGCGTCCGCTCGCGCAGTTGATGAGGAAATAGCGGTCGTCCTTGTAGTGGACGAGCGCCTGCGCCTCGGGTGAATAGAGGGCGGTGTCCCCCACCCCGGTTTCCTTGATACGGAAGTCGTGGTGGAAGAAGACCCGGATGTCGCGCGCGGTGGGGCGGAGGTTTTTGACCCGGATGTGGCGGATCAACACGTTCTCGTAGAAGTCCACCCCGTCGGTGCATTCGAGTTCGATCCCCAAGGTCTCGTTCCGGGCGCGCACGGCGCTGACCATCGATTCCGGCACGTAGCGCATCTCTGGTTTCCAGTCCGCGCCCATCCAGCTGAAGGCCCCGTCGGCCCAAATGCCGAACCGGAACAGGTGCCCGCCGGAGTGGTTCTCCTGGCCCACGTGAGGATAGAACACGTCACGGATGCGGTACTCCAGGTCGAAGCAGACCAGGAGTTTGCCGTTGGAGAGGGGGAGGTCGCGGGGCATGAGCGGAGAAGGTACGCCGGGGGAAAGGAGTGGCAATGGCGGGATGGGGTC
>JACQVB010000271.1 GCA_016209985.1 Gemmatimonadota bacterium
ATGCAGGAGTAGATCAGATGGCCACTACGGGCACGGTAAAGTGGTTCAACGATGCAAAGGGTTTCGGTTTCATCACCCCCGATGACGGTGCCAAGGACGTGTTCGTCCATCACACCGCCATCAACGCCTCCGGCTTCAAGTCCCTGAAGGAAGGCGACAAGGTCACTTTTGACACCGTCCAGGGCCCCAAGGGTCCCGCCGCGGCGAATGTGACACTCGTCAAGTAAAGTGATGGAAGGGTTGTAAGGGTTAGAAGGGTTTTGAGGGGCTGCTCTGGTTCGCCAGGGCGGCCCCTCTTGGCTTACCCTCCGCCGACCCGCCGACCCGCCGGCCTGCCCGACTCACCGCACCCACCCCCGTCCTTTCAACCCTTCGAGGAATCCCGGGCTCTCCATCGAAATCGGCGGCAGGTATTCCTCGAGCAACTCCCGGTCCCAATACCGCCCCGTCTCCTTCCTCTCTGCGGCACTCGTGAAGGTGTACCGGTAGAGCCGCGCCCGGACAAATCTGGGCGGCCTGTCGGGGAAGGGGTTCCCCGACATCAGCGAGAGTGTCGGCTTGTCACCCTGGAGCAGCCGGGCCACCAGCGGCAACATCCACGGGTCCGCATAGTACTGGCTGATCCCGGCGAACCACATCAACCAGTCCAGTCGCAAATGGTACGGTGCCACGACGGGGGGGCGCCGAGTGGGGTCGCCCGGCTTGGCCTTGAATTGGTACTCCTTCCATATGGTGGACGGCCCAATGGCCTCGTCGGTCGTTCCCTCCAGGATCACCTCGGTCCGCTCTCGCCCCACGCTCCCGAACGCGCCGTAGGTGTTCACCAGGTGAAAGGGCTCGAAGCTCGCGTTCATCGCCTGCCGGCTCGAGAGCATGTTGCGGATGGGGTAGATGCTCAAGATCGCGACTACGAGTCCCAGCGCGCCCAGCGCGATCTGATGCGGCAGTGAGAACGACTGCAACGCCGCCGGACGCAGCGGGATCAGCCAGGTCAGAGCCCTATCATCGAAACAGCTGATGGCGATCACGATGGTGAGCCAGTTGAGCCAGGAGAGATTGCCGCTGAGGATCAAAATCCCTTGAAAGACGATCGTGATGACGCCGGCGGCGTAACGAATCGGCGCAAAGGGAATCAGGTAGCCGAACGGCGCGACCAGCTCGGCAAAGTGATTGTACAGCACACCGGCCTGGTGAATCACGACCGGTAGCCGGTGGAAATACCAGCTCAGCGGGTTGGGCATGGGCTGGCTCTGGTAGTGATAGACCAGACAGGTGAGATCTCGCCAGCAGGGATCCCCGCGCAGCTTGATCAGCCCCGCGCCGAACATGAGGCGAAAGAGGAGCCAGCGCAGCATCCAGATGACGATGACCGGGGGTGCGACGTTCCTGGCGCCCAGGAAAATCGCGAGGAAGCCGGTCTCCAGCAGCAGCGTCTCCCACCCGAAGCCGTACCAGGTCTGCCCCACATTGACGAACGAGAGATAGACCAGCCACATGAGGGCCCAGACGGCCATGCTGACCGGTGTGCCGAAGTTCTCCGAGAAACCGCTGATGGCGATGAGCGCGAGCGCCACACCGCTCCACGCGAGGACGGCGGCGAAGCGGTCCGAGAAATGGAAGAAGAAAAGGCTCGGCGCGCTCCAGAAGGGGACGCGCTCCAGAAAGAACGGCACCGGCAGGAGACCGCGTGTGCCGAGCAGCGGGCGGAACTGGTTGACCGCGACCGCGAAGGCCACAAGGTAGATGACCGCCAGCGACCGCTGGAACAACCAGCGCGTTAGCCAATAATCGGCTCCGTGGCCGTCGGCAAGTGCGGCGAACATGTCCGCCCTCCTGGCTTTACTCTTCCCTCTTCCCTCTTCCCTCTTCCCTCAAGAACGACAGCGCCGCTTTCGCCGCATGGTACCCGCACATTCCGTGTACCCCTCCCCCCGGCGGCGTCGAAGCGGAACAGAGATACCACGCGCACCGCGCGCCGCGCACCGCGAACCGTCTGTCCACCGGAATGGAATACGGCGCGAGGAGGCGAGGGCGCATGAGGAGCTGCCAGATGTCGTTCGATCCGCCCGTGATATCGCCGCCTATCAGATTTGCATTGTGCTGCTCGAGCTGCGCCGGTGACATCACGTGTCGTGCGAGCACCCGCTCCCTGAATCCCGGTGCGAACCGCTCGACCTGCCGCTCGATCCGTTCCAGCATGTCGACCGAGGATCCGTTGGGGACATGGCAATACGCCCATGCCGTGTGCTTGCCTTGAGGTGCGCGGGTGGTATCGAACAGGCTCTGCTGCGCCAGCAGCACGAAGGGGCGCTCCGGATGCTCGCCCCTGGCCACCATCTTCTCTCCCGCCGCTATCTCGGGCAGTGTCCCTCCCAGGTGCACCGTCCCGGCGCGCGCACACTCGTGCGCCTGCCAGGGGATCGGCCCATCCAGCGCCCAATCGACCTTGAACACGCCGGGACCGTAGCGAAAGCGCTCGACCTTTCGCCGATATCCCGGGGGCAAGCGGTCGCCTCCGAGCTTGAGGAGTTGGCGAGGCGTTACGTCGAACAGGACCGCCCGCGCCGAAGGTAGCTCGCTCACCGAGTTCACCCGGTGACTCGTCGCGATCTCGCCGCCGAGTGACTTGAGGCAGCTCGCCAGTCCGTCGGCAATCTTCTGCGATCCGCCCCGTGCCATAGGCCAGCCCACCGCGTGGCCGAACAGTCCCAGCGTCAATCCAAATGAGGCCGTCACCGGGCGCTCGAGCGGCAGAATGGCATGCGCGGCCAGCCCCCCAAACAACCCCCGCGCGTGCTCACCATCGAACCAGGCCTCGGCCAGCGAGCGGGCGGAGCGAAGCGCGCGCAGGCCGAACCGCGCCATCGCCAGCGGCTGCCTGGGGGGAAATAGAGGACGGAACAGAGCGCCGAGCAGGGTGTCGTACTCGGTCACGAGGGGCCCCATCAGCTCGGAATACTCGCGGGCATCCGGCGTGAGCTTCACGGCGGTCGCCTCGACGCCGCGCTCCAGCACCGCCGCGGTGCCGTCATCGAACGGGTGGGCCAGCGGGGCAGGGGCGTGCACCCACTCGACACCGAAATCGGCGAGAGGGATCGAAGCGAAGAACGGCGAGGCAACCGCCGCCGGATGAATCGCGGAACAGATGTCGTGGACAAACCCAGGAAGGGTGAGCTCGGCCGAGCGGGTCCCACCGCCGATGGTATCCTCGGCCTCCAGCACCAGGACCGAGTGGCCTTTTTGGGCCAGCGTGATGGCTGCCGCCAGACCGTTAGGTCCCGACCCCACCACCACCGCGTCGTACGAGCTGGCCTGATTCATGGACCTGGTACTAATCTAGGCACCGCGAATCGTGTCCACCGTCTTTGCCCTCCTCCTCACCGCGAGCGCCATCCGCGCCTTCGTGACCGGTGCGACCGGCGTGCTGCTCGGCCTCTACCTGGCCCAGCGCGGGCTGGATGCCGCCACCTTGGGGGTCGTGGTCGCGGCGGGACTCGGCGGGCTCGCCGTTGGGACCGCGATCACCGGATTCTTGGCCGACCGGGTGGGTCGCAAGCGGGCCCTGATCGGGACCGCGGCGCTGAGTGCCGTGGGACTCGCGATCTTCGCGCTCACCAGCCGTGCCGAGCTGATGACCCTGGCCGCGTTCTTCGGCATGGTGAACGGCATGGGACGCGACCGCGGCCCGGCCCAGACGGTGGAGCAGAGTGTTCTCGCCGACGCGCTGCCCGAAGCGACGCGTACCCGCGCGTTCACCCGTTACGCCTTCGCGCAGGACGTCGCCGGGGCGGTAGGTTCGCTCGCGGTCTCCTTGCCTGACCTCCTCGCACACCTGACGAACGTGCCGCCGCTCGTGACCTACCGGTGGGCCTTCCTCGGTCTCGCCGGCCTGAGTCTTGGCCCCGTGTGGCTCTATCTCCGCCTGCCACGCGATGTGGCGACCCGCCCCTTCGCTTCGCTCAGGGCAGGCTCACCCGCCGACCCGCCGACAGGCAGCCGCTCTTCCCCTCCCACTCGCCTGAGCCCCGAGTCACGCCGGCACGTGCGCGGTCTCTCTACGCTCTTCGCGCTGGACAGCCTGGGTGGTGGATTTCTGGCCGGCTCCATCATCACCTACTGGTTCTTTCGGCGGCACGGGCTGGACGGCGCCGTTCTGGGTCCGGTGTTCTTTGGCGCACGGGTGCTCAACGCGCTTTCCTACTTCGGCGCCGATTTCCTTGCGGCGCGGATCGGCTTGCTGCGCACGATGGTATTCACCCACCTGCCCTCGAGCCTGCTGCTGGTGGCTCTCCCGTTCGTGTCCACTCCCGGGCTCGCGATCGGAATCTTCCTGCTGCGGGAAGCGCTGGTGCAGATGGACGTGCCCACCCGGACCTCCTACGTTGCGGCCGTGACTCAACCGGGGGAACGCACGCTGGCCATGGGGATCACGGGCCTGGTGCGGAATGTCGGGTGGGCGGTGGGTCCGGCCGGTGCGGGGTTCGCGATCCGGGTCGCCGGCCTCGGCGCGCCGCTCCTGATTGGCGCGGGTCTCAAGACCATGTATGATCTCGCGCTGTACGCATCGTTCAGGCAGGTGCGCCCAGGGCCTGAAGGGGCTTCAGGTCCGGAGCCGTCAGCTTAGCTGGCAGATAGCCGAGCCGCCTGCCCTGAGCGCAGTCGAAGGGCTGCTTTACGCCGCGGAAAGGAGCACGTGGGCAAGCGCCGCATTCCGCTGAAAGCCGAAACCGCGCCGGTCGACTCGCTGCTCGGCAAGCCAGTCGAAGAGGAGACCGACCTGCATGGGCTCGACGCGCGCGGGGCCGAGCTGCGCGTGACACTGTTCATCGGGCGGTGCGCGATGACCCGGTCGGGTGCCGTGGTCCGCATCATCACCGGCCGCGGCAACCGGTCCGACGGCGGCGCGGTCCTCAAGCCCCTGGTAAACAAGTTGCTGACCGAGCGACTCTCGGAGCAGGTCCAGCGGCATGTGCTGGAGCCGGGCGGGGGCGCGTACCTCGTGCGGCTGCGGGAGCGCAGGTAGTCTTTCGCAAGAAGGTTGGAAGGGTTATAAGGGTCATTCCCTTTTTGCCCTTCTAACCCTTACACCCCTTATAGCCTTCGCGGTGTCATGCCTCTAGCCACTCCCGCTGCTTCAGCGACAGTGACAACCCCGTCGTGGTACCGCTCCGCCAGTCCCCAGCAGCGGCGCGCGCTGATCGCGGCATCCCTCGGCTGGATGCTCGACAGCATGGACTTCATGCTCTACTCGATGGTGCTGGCCTACATGATGAGCGACCTCGGCATGAGTAAGCCGGTGGCCGGACTCCTCGCGTCGTTCGGCCAGCTCTCCGCCGCCGCCGGCGGCCTGGTCTTCGGCATCATCGCCGATCGCTTCGGCCGCACCCGCGCCATGATTGGCAGTATCGCCATCTACTCGATCTTTACCGCCCTGTGCGGATTTTCCCAGACGATAACCCAGCTCGCCGTCCTCCGGGTCGTGGTCGGCTTCGGGCTCGGCGGGGAGTTCGCCAGCGGCTCGGCGCTGGTCTCCGAAACCTGGCCATCCCAGCATCGGGGCAAGGCCTTTGGCGTGGTCCACAGCTCCTGGGCGGTCGGGTACGCTCTGGCGGCCCTGGTAACCGGACTGATACTCCCCCGCTGGGGCTGGCGGGCCGTGTTCTTCGTGGGCGCGCTGCCGGCGCTCGTCACCCTGTGGATCCGGCGCTCGGTGGAGGAACCGGCGATCTGGCGCGAGGGCCGTCACCGCGCGGCCGGCCAATCCGACGGGCGCATGACCCAGCTCTTCAGCCCGTCTCTGCGACGCTACACGATCGCCATGACGCTCTTGAACGGCGGCGCGCTCTTCGCCTACTGGGGCTTCAATTCGTGGAATCCGGCGTACCTCTCGCTCGCCGTGAACCAGGGAGGCGTGGGCCTGAGTGCCGTGATGATGTCCACGTTCGTGATCCTCATACAGGCAAGCACGTTCGTCGGATACCTCACCTTCGGTGTCTGCAGCGATCGCTACGGGCGCAAGAAGACTTATGTCACCTATCTTGTCGTCGCGGCCCTGCTGCTGTTCCTCTACCCCGCGACGAAATCACCGCTGGCGCTCCTCGTCTTGGGGGCAGGCGTAGGGTTCTTCGGCACCGGCTTCTTCGCCGGATTCGGTCCGGTGGTCTCCGAGCTTTTCCCGACCGCCATCCGCGCCCAGGCGCTCGGGTTCACCTACAACGTGGGACGGGTGATCAGCGCGGTCGCGCCGTTTACGGTAGGGTCACTGGCCGAGACGCGGGGCTTCGGGATCGGCTTCGCCATCCTGGGCGGCGCGCTGCTGCTGGCTTCGCTGACGTGGCTGTTCGTGCCGGAAACGAGGGGCCGCGAACTTGTCTAGCGCATCAACCAATGCTGCGCTTTCCAGGAGCGCGGGAGAAACGCGATGATCAATGCGATCGGTGTGGCGTTTGCCCTGTTGGCGCAGCAGGGCGTCCTCCAGAGCAGCGACCTCACCCGGCTGCGCTCGGTTCAGGAGGTTCAGGTTTCGCCTGACGGGTCCCGGATCGCCTACGTGGTGGAGAGTCGGGACCGGCCGGGCCGCCCGTACACCCAGATGTTCGTCATGAATGTCGCGACTGGTGCGAGCGGCCGGCTAGGTAGCGAGGGCGCATCGCACGCGCGCTGGTCGCCTGATGGACGCAGTCTCGCCTACTTCGGCCGCCAGGGCGAGCGGTACGGGCTCCTGGTCGACTCGGTCTTTGTCGCTCCGGTACAGACGAGCAATCACGGGATCCGAACGCCGGGCGAATACCTCGCCTGGTCGCCGGATGGCAAACGCATCGCGTTCGTCTCGGCGACGCCGGGCCCCGAGACCAAGGATGCCGAAGGCGATCCGCGGGTCATCACCCGTTATCGCTACAAGTCCACCTCGGTCGGCACCACCATTTTCGACGACAACCGGCGGCTGCACCTCTTCCTCGTGGACGTGGCGACCAGGCAGGTGCGGCAGCTCACCGATGGCGTCTATGACGAGCACGCCATCGCCTGGTCACCCAACGGCGAGGAGATCGTCTTCGTCTCGAACCGCGCCGAGCCTGACCCCGACCGCTTCTTCAACGACGAAGCCTATGCCATCCATGTGGCCGACGGGACGATCCGCCAGATCACCAGCTCTGAGTCCACTGAGGAGCGGCCCCAGTGGTCTTCCGACGGCAGGCTGATCGCGTTCGAAGGGACCCGGCGCGCGCTCCTCACTTCGCGGCCGAGCCCCGCGCAGGACACCCACATCTTCGTGATGAACGCGGACGGGTCCAACCGGCGGGAGCTGGGCGCCACGATCGACAACCGGCAATCGTCACCTCGTTGGGATGGTGGCTCGGTCTACTTCACCGTGGCGGAGCGGGGAAACTTCCACGTGTACCGCGTCCTGGCCACTGGCGGGGCGGCCGAGCCGGTGATCGCCGATCCGACACCGAATGTGACCTCGTGGAGCCTGGCGGCGGGGGGCACCATCGCGTACGCGGCGGAGACGGCGCGCGACATGGCGCAGCTCTTTCTCAAGACTCCCCGGGGCACCCGCCAGCTCACCCATCTCAACGACAGCGTCTTCGCGGGCAAGGCCATCGCCCCGGTGGAGGCGTTCACCTTCCCATCGTTCGACGGGCTTCCGGTCGAGGCCTTCCTCACCAGGCCGGCCCGCATGGAGGGTGGCCGCCGGTATCCGATGATCGTGAACATCCACGGTGGGCCCCACAACCATTCGAGCCCGACCTACGATCACCAGGCGCAGGTTTACGCCGCCCGCGGCTGGGCGACTCTGATGGTCAACTATCGCGGCTCCACCAGCTACGGCCAGCGGCACGCGGACGGAACGTTCCGCGACCAGGATGGGGGCGAAGCCCTGGACGTGCGATACGCCGTGGACGTGGCACTCCGGCAGAACCCCTGGATAGACCCCGACCGGCTCGGGATCGAGGGCCTGAGCTACGGCGGGCAGCTCACCAACTGGATCACCACCCAGGACCACCGTTTCAAGGCCGCGGTGTCGGTGGCCGGCATCGCCAACCTGATCAGCTTCACCTACATGGCCTACTATCACGATTATCTGATGGGCGAGTTCGGCGGCTACCCGCACCAGGCCAACCTGATGGAAGACCTGTGGGAGCGTTCGGCCTTGAAGCATGTGGCGAGTGCCCGCACCCCGATCATGCTGGTGCACGGCGAAAACGACAACGACGTCTCCATCGCCGAAAACGAGCAGTACTACATCGCGTTGAAGGACGTGGGCGTGGAGACGATTTTCGTCCGGTACCCCCGGGAAGGCCACGGCGTGAGCGAGGTCGGCCACCAGATCGACCTGATCGATCGCAGCATCGCCTGGTACGAACAGCATTTCTCCCGTGCTCGCTGATCTGGTCGAGCGGCGCGCGCGTGACAACCGGGACGATCCCTTCTGCTTTTTCGCTGACGAGGTCATAACCTTCGGAGCGCTGGACGCGGCCGCCAACCGCTTAGCGAACAACCTCACCCAGGCCGGCATCGGTCCCGCCGACCGCGTCGCCGTGATGCTGCCCAGCCATCCGGATCACGTCTGCACCATGCTCGCGCTGGCCAAGCTGGGCGTCACCCATGTTCCGGTGAACGTGCATCACAAGGCGGACGGCATTCAGCATCTCCTGGAGCATGCCGGAGTCCGGGTACTCATGGCCGACCGGCAATACCAGAGCCAGCTGGCCAATGTAAAGAGCGTGATCTGGCGCGAAGAGCTGCTCGCTCACAGCTCGGGGCAGCGGGTGCATCACGCGGCGGATCCCGAACACCTGGCGATGATCCTCTACACCTCGGGCACCACCGGCCCCCAAAAAGGGGTGATGGTCACCGACCAGATGTATCAGACCGCGGCGCGGAACGCCGGCATCGCGGCCGACGTGCGAGCGGGAGACGTGCTCTTCCTCTGGGAGCCGCTGCATCACGTGGCGGGTGTGCAAACGGTGATCCTCTGCCTCCAACAGGGCATCGCGTGCGCCATGGTGGAGCGCTTCAGCGCGTCCAGATTCTGGGAGCAGGTGCGCCGCTACCGTGCCACCCAGATCCACTACCTTGGCGGTGTGCTGGGTCTCCTCATGAAGCAGCCGGAGCGTCCCGACGATGCCGACAATCCGGTGCGGATCGCTTATGGCGCCCCCGCGCCTCCCGACCTGTGGCCGCGCTT
Source organism: Gemmatimonadota bacterium (assembly GCA_016209985.1). Taxonomy (GTDB): domain Bacteria; phylum Gemmatimonadota; class Gemmatimonadetes; order Gemmatimonadales; family GWC2-71-9; genus SHZT01. Next base: position 9,191 of record JACQVB010000271.1, read on the forward strand.
CGAGAAACGATTCGGCGTCAAGATTCACGAGTGCTATGGCATGACCGAGGGCTCGAGCTTCACCACCATCAATCTCTGGGGCAAAGTGGGCTCGATCGGGAAGCCGGTGAAAGAATTCGAGGTGAGAATCGTGGATGATGAAGACCGGCCGGTGCCGGCGGGAGAGATCGGCGAGATCGTCCAGCGCGGGCTCGAGCCCGGGGTGGTGATGCAAGGCTATCTCAACGATCCCGAGGAAACCCGCATCGCGCTCCGCAACGACTGGCTGCACACCGGAGACCTTGGGCTTTGCGACGCGGAGGGCTTCTTCTATTTCGCCGGCCGGAAGAAGGATACCATTCGCTGCCGGGGCGAGAACGTGTCGGCGTGGGTGGTGGAGCGCGCCGCCGCCGCGTTTCCCAACGTGGAAGAATGTGCCGCCATCGGCGTTCCCTCCGAGCTGGGCGAAGAAGACATCAAGCTGTTCGTGCGGACGGCGGCGGGCCGCGGGGTGGATCCCGCCGCCCTCATCCGTTTCTGCGAGGAGCGCCTGGCGTACTTTCAGGTGCCGCGCTACGTCGAGTTCATCGATGAATTCCCCAAGACACCCAGCGAGCGGATCCGCAAAGCGGAGCTTTCACGCTCGACCGAAGGAGCCATAGATGTACTCCAACATCGGGTTCGAGACAGATCGTAACGTCGCGGTCGTCACCCTCAATCGCCCGAAAGTCTTGAATGCGCTGAGCCGGGCCCTCAAGGCGGAACTGCTTGATGCATTCGGGAAGATCGGAGCCGATCCGGATGTGCGCGCGGTGGTGCTCACGGGAGCGGGAAAGGCCTTCAGTGCGGGCCAGGACCTGAACGAGGCCAAGGATCTGGATGGCGCCGGGGCGGAGGAGTGGGTTCAGGAATACCAGCGGCTCTACGACGTGATTCGGGGAGTGAACGTGCCCATCGTCGCCGCGGTGAGCGGCTGGGCGGTGGGGGCAGGCTGCCAGCTCGCGCTCCTCGCCGACATCAGGCTCTCCTCCCCGACGGCCAAGTACGGGATGCCGGAGATTCAGGATGGCATCCCGGCGATCTTCGGGCTCGCGATGCTCGCCAGTGTGATCGGCCTGAGTCGCAGCGTGCCGATGGTGTTGACCGGCGAGCCGCTCACCGCCCGCGAAGCCCTCCAGGCCGGTCTCACCACCAGGATCTACCCGCAGGCTCGCCTGCTGCGTGAGGCGAAGGCTCTCGCCCGGAAATTGGCCGCCTTCGCTCCGCTCGCGATGCGGCTGGACAAGGAGTGGGCCCGGCAACTGAGGGACCAGAGTTTTCAGGCGATGGTGGAATTTGCCAAGACCGCGCACCGCCGTTCCTTCGCTGCTGGAGACGCGAAGCGCGGGATGGAGGAGTTCTTGAAAGGGCGGTAGCAGCGCTTGACCTCCACTTGACCGACCCTCGCCCAGGGGCATATTAGCCTAACTGCCAAATCGTCTCGGGTGCAGAGCTCCGATCCGATCTTGGGCTTCCTTCCGGTTGTCAGGACTAGCTGTCTTCCGCAGAAAGAGAGGGACCCTCCGATGTCCCCCAACTCCCGTCTTTGGGCCGGCGCGCTCGCGCTGCTCCTGGTTCTTCCGGCAGACGCGGCCGCGCACGTGCCGCGGAGTCTCACCTGCGTCGCCCCGGCCGGATTCTAGGAGGCTCAATGAAACGCGTGATCATGCTGCTGCCGGCGATAATGTTGGGAACGGCCACGGCCCGAGGACAGTACCCGCCCGGACTGCAGGGCAGTCCCAATGTGCACGTTCAGTATCACCTTCCACTCACCGGCGGAATGGATACCCGGATCGATCAGGATCTGTCCCGGCCATACGTGTACTTCTCGCACCGCACGCCGGCCGGCTTCCATATCATCGACATCAAGGATCCCAGGAAGAGCTCGGTCATCTATTCGTGGCAGATCGAGAATCCTGAGCTGGCTCAGGGGAGCTCCACCGGGGTGATGCTCTTCAAGCTCAAGGGACGCCATTACAGCATCGCGTCCATGCAGCTGGGTCAGAACGGGCCCGCCAGCGACGTCGTCGCCGTGATCCACGATATGACCGGCCTGCCCGACACGACCAAAGTCAAAGAAGTCGCCCGCATTCGAAACCTCGAGAACAAGGGGGGCTCCCACGAAGCATTCAGCTACAATTCGGACGGACGCGCCCTCTTTTTCACCACGGTCGCGCGTGGTGGCGTCGCCGATATCTACGACCTGGAAAAGGTGATCGCGGCAGGGACGGCCGAGGCCGCGCGCGTCGGCCGGATTCCGGTACCCGACGGCACCATCAGGAAGGACGTGGCAGTGGCTCCCATCTACCACGACTTTTTCGTGGGATACGACCCTGCCACTCACCAGGACAAGTTCTACGGCGCCGGATGGCAGGCCGTGGGCCGCAGGGGGGAGCTGGGCAGATCGGCTACTACGCGGTCTACGATGTGACTCGGCCGGAGGAGCCTAAGCTGCTGGCAACCGTGACCGGAGTCGCCGGCGTGGACTATGCGCACACCTTCGTGCCCACCCCCGACGGCCGCTACGCGGTCGCCGAATCGGAGCATCAGTATCAGCCGCTCAAGATTTTCGACCTCAAGCCGGCGCTGGACGGCACGGTCAAGACCATCTCTCGGCCCGTCGGGGCCTGGACCTCCGACTGGAAGCATCTCCCCCACCAGATGGAGATGCGTTGGCCGTACATGTTCGTGGCCAGCTACGGCGATGGACTCCATGTGGTGAACCTGATGGACCCGACCAACCCGTACACCGTGGGCTACTGGGACACGTTCGATCGGCCCACATTGGAGACTCCGCCGCCGGAGATGAGCAACAACGCCAACGTCAACAGCGTCTATGTCGGCGCCTTCGGTATCGACGTGCGGAACGCGGACGGCTTCATCGTAATCAGCGACTCACGGACCGGCAGTTGGGGCTTCAGGATGGATGGGTTCGACGGCTGGAATGGACGGCAATGGGGAATGCCTAACGTTTCCGGTGCGCAGGATTGGGACAACGGACCTGAAGGCGCGCCCAAGACCCAACGAGTGAGCTAACCATGAGACGACTAATCCTGGTCGCGCTGGCGACCCTGTGCGCCACACCGCTCCGTTCGCAGCAGCCATCCGCCGGCGCCAGGCCGGCCGGGCAGGGAGAGGGGCCTGTCCGGTATGCTCCGCGGGACAATTACCCGGCCGGCGCGCAAGGCAGCCCCAACGTGAAGATACGGTTTCATCTACCACTTACCGGAGCGACCGATATCCGGGTCGACCAGGATCCCTCGCGTCCCTACGTGTACCAGGCGCATGGCGGCCCAGCGGGTTTGCACGTGATCAATGCGCGCGATCCCGACCGAGCCTTTATCCAGTATTCCTGGACCATCGAGGAGCCCGATTTGCATATCGGTCGCCCCACCGGAGTGATGCTCTTCAAGCAGCGCGGCCGGTTCTACAGCATCCTTTCGACCCAATTCGGCCAGCAGGGTCCGGATAATGACGTGGTCGGAATCGTGTTGGACGTCACCAGTCTTCCCGACACGTCCAAGGTGAAGGAAGTCGCCCGGATCCGAAACGCGGCCAACCGCGGCGGGTCACATGAGGCGTTCACCTACAAACATTCCGATGGCCGGGCGTTGTTCTTCACCACCGTTTCCGGCGCTCCATTCGCCGATATCTACGACATGGACCGGGTGCTCGCGGGGGGCGATACCGCAAATGGGCGGGTTGGCCGTGTGCCCATTCCGGACGAGGTGGTCCGTCCGGGCGGCACCAACGCGGGGACCTACCACGACATGTACGTGGCATATGATCCTGCTACTCGGCAGGACAAGTTCTACGCTGCGGGTTGGCAAAACCGCCCGAATAGCTGGAACCAGATCGGCTACTATGTCGTGTTCGATGTGACGCGACCCGAGCAGCCCAAGCTGCTCGCGACCATCACCGGTGTTCCGGGTGTGTCGTACGCGCACACGTTCATGGCAACTCCGGACGGGCGCTACGCGGTAGGCGAGAGCGAACGTCAGTATGATCCCCTTTACGTGTTCGATCTCAAGCCGGCGCTCGACGGAACCGTCAAGACGATTTCACGGCCCATCAGCGCCTGGACTCCGAACTGGAAGAACCTGGTTCACCAATTCGAGATCCGCTGGCCCTACGTATTCGCCGCCGGGTACGCCGACGGCCTGCACATCTTCAACATGATGGACCCTGCGAACCCATATACCGTGGGATACTACGATACGTTCGACGGTCCCATTCCCGTTCCCCCGGGACCGGGCGGCAATTGGGGAGACACCGAAGCCATCATGCAAGGCAACTGGGGCGTGGACATTCGGAATGTCGACGGCTTGATCGTGGTGAGCGACGCACGCACCGGCACGTGGGGTTTGCATCTCGACGGTTTCGACGGTTGGAACGGCCGGCAGTGGGGAATGCCCAACATTTCGTCCGCTCAGGACTGGGATAATGGTCCAGACGGCGCACCCAAGCCGCAGCGGGTGAGTGGGCGGTAGAAGGCGGAAAAAGGCGGTAGAGGGCGGTACCAGGCGGTAGGTCCCTACCGCTGCTTGATCTCCTCTTGACTGACTCTCGGCAGTTTCGCTCCACCCCGAAGCCGAGAGGTGGTCATGTCCTCCAAGCCAATTCGAGCGCTCCTGCTGGCCGCGCTTCTCGTGACGCCCGCCGCCCCGGGTACCGCGCAGGAGCCTTCGACCGGAGCTTCCGATGGTGGACGCGTGGCCGGGGAGGTCTTGGCCGGCGGCGCTGGTTCCATCGCCGCAACCTTCGCGCTGGCGGTGGTCGGCTCGCGGCTGGAGGGCGATTGCAACTGCGACGATCCCGGACTCATGGGTGCCGTGTTCGGCGGCTTGGCCGGTGCCACCCTCGGCGCGGCGATTCCGGTGTACCTGGTCGGCAAGTCGGGGCCCAGAAAAGGATCCTTCGGCGGTGCGTTGGGAGGCGCTGTACTCGGCATGGCAGCGTTCCTGGTTGTCCGGCCCATGCTCCAACTTGACCCTGACTACACGCCCTTCTGGGTCGCCTTCTGGGCTTTTCCGACCGCGGGAGCCGTCATCGGATACCACCTCTCGGGCAGACCGAAGACGCTTGGCGTGACGGTGGCGCCTGCGGTATATGCCGGGAGCAGTCCCGGTGTGATGGCAACACTTTCATTCTAGGCGGTAATGGGCGGTAAAAGAACTTCGTTACCGCCCTCTGCCGCCTTCTACCGCCCTATGTTTTTTCCGGCCAATTGGCGTAGCCGTAGAGGATTTCAACCATCGACTGTTCGGCGCCTACGATCCCGGCCACTTGCGCGTTGCCGTCGATCACGATGTACTCGTCATCGGCGTGAGCGCGGCTGCCATGACCCATGCCGCCGCCGCCCGCCGTCAGACCCAACTCACGGGTGTACTGCGCCTGCGGCGAGCTACCGGCCGACCGCGGCCACACCATCGGCTCGATGTTGTTCTTCTGGTACATGGCCAGCACGGATTGCACCACCGGCGCCTTGACGCTGGTCTGGGACCATTCGTCGCCACCGCCCATCCGCCGCATCTCCACATCGGTGAAGCCTTTGGCGTCGAGGTGCTTGCGGACGAGATCCATGTGCGGAGCCACGTCCTGGTTGGGCACCAGCCGGCAGTCGATCTTCACCGTCGCCTTCTCCGGCAGCACCGTGGCCACACCGGGCCCGGTGTAGCCGCCCCAGACGCCATCGATGTTCATGGTGGTGTCGAACGTGAGATGCCAGGCCGCCACGTCCGGCGTCCAGTTGTTCATGAACGTCTGGATGTTCTCCTTGTCGCTGGTGAACAGCCGGTCCTTGAACTTGGTGGTGAGGACCTGCATAAGCTGTTTCTCTTCGTCGTTCGGCGGCCGGATCGCATCGTAGAAGCCGGGCACCAGGATCTTGTTCTGCGCCGGGTCGTACATGGACCGCAGCGCGTCCACCAAACGCCACACCGGCGAGTCCAGCGCCGCTTTGCGGGACGAGTGAATCGGCATCTTCTGCGGTCCGCGGCCCCACCTGGCGCCGCTGGCCTCCAGCTCGAAGTAGGCGATGCCCTTGCCGGCCAGCGACATGGTGACCGATCCGTCCTTGTCCTGCGACGTGCCCGGGTTGAGCAGCGCCCTGGCGGTCCTCAATCGCTCACGGTAGGGAGCGAGCACTTCATGGAAGTGCGGCGAGCCCTGCTCCTCCTCGCCGTCGCAGGTGAACATGATGTTCACCGGCAATGTCCCGGTCACCGCCTTGATGGATTCCAGCGCATTGAGGAAGAACCGGTTCGGTCCTTTCGAGTTGACCGCGCCGCGCGCGATGATCACTTCGGTGAAGGGATCCATCTTCACCCGTCGCGCCTCGAGCGGCGGGCTCGACCAGCGCGACTCGTCGAAGGGTTGGGTATCGTACATCAGGTAGACCACGATGGTCTTGGGTTTCCCGGCGTTGTAGTAGGCCCAGACACCGGGAAAGCCTGCGGTTGGCACGGTGTTCGCCTCCTGGCACCCGAGATCCTTGAAGTGTTGAACCATGATGTCGGCCATTTCCTTGACACCACGATTCCACGAGGACACCGACGGCTGGCGCAGGTCGGCCCGTACCTTGGCGATGTGCTCTTCTTTATGATCGGCGATGTAGCGCTTGATCTTTTCGATCTGCGCGTCCTGGAGCATTTCGTCGATCGCGCGGGGGGAGAGGCTGATCAGATCGAAGGTCGAGGTGGTGGCGCCGAAGGCGGCCGCCTGGGCGGCCAGGGACACGAAATCGCGACGGGAGTATGTCATGGTGACCCCGGGGGGATGGGACATTCCACGCTAGCACTTGTGTAGGGAGGGTGCAAGGAAGGGTTACAAGGGTTGCAAGGGTTCGCGAAGCTTTGGGATCCTTGGAACGTTTGAGATTTGTTCAGTCAGAATCGAGCGCACTCGAGCGTTTCATATCTCGGAGGGAAATGCACCTGTCCATCCGCGCGAGCGCGCTCGCCGTTCTGCTCGTTGGTGGCTGCCACCACACTCTCGGCCCCGAGGCGGCGGTCGTGCTCGGCGATTGGGAATGGATGGCGGCGTGCTGCAGCATTGCCGGTGCGGAACGGACTCCGGCCACCGAGGGCTACACCTACGTGCTGCAATTTTCGGACAAGGGGACGGTCGAGGTCGTCCGCAACAACGCAGTGATCCTCACCACACGATTTACCGCCACCCGATCGAGGCCGAGTCCTACGGCGGACGAGATCACGCTGGTTCACTACGACACGCCGCTGCCGCACGGACCATCCATCCCCTCCGCGGACGAGCACATGGTGCTCAAGCTCGAGAATGGCACGCTGATCCTGCGGAACCCGCACTGCGCGGATTGCTATGGGGAGTGGACCTTCTTGCCG
>JACQVB010000280.1 GCA_016209985.1 Gemmatimonadota bacterium
CGGGAGCACCGAAAGGCCTCACCTACGCAGCAGGCGGGGCTGATTGGTCAGGGGAACAGCCCCTCGCCATCAGCGAGCCGGAGGTCTGCCCTTGACAATCGCTCTCATAGAACGAATCTGCGATTAAGCTGCGGCCGGCTTTCTTGGCGTCGATCACGGCTCGCCACGTTATTCTCATTCTTTGGTCGTTTGGAAGGCGTTCTGAGTAGCCAATGCAATCAGCGAGCACCTCAACGGCCGTACTGGACAAACCACGCCACCCACGGTAACCTGCCCCTCCGCATTCACTCCCAGGATCGTCTTGTCGAGCCGGTTTATTAAGAGATCGGCAGTGGCTGGATTCGTCCACTTCAGAGACATCTCGCCCGCCTCTTTACAGTATTGAGCGCGTTGCCCTTCCTAGAGCGAAGGCCATCACGACTGCGATCACGACCTGTAATCCCATGATAGATGCAAAGATGATCCAGAGTGCGAGGAGCGTTGGTCGCCCGATCACGACGTACGCCATGTTGACAAGAAACGCGAGCTGCATGAAGAAGGTAGCCACCATTGCCCCTTCACCACCGCCGCCTCTTATCTCGTGCTGAGCCATGTACGCCCAAGGAGCCGTCCCGATGGAGTACGAGAGTAGTAACAGTGGAAACCAAGTCTGAGGGGTTGCACCCCTCATCAGGAAGGCGAGAACTCCCATGCACCAAATGGTGATGAGGGCGGCGGTGTATAGAAGCCCTGGAATGCCAAGAATGAGGGCCAGCGTCGGCCGTTTTTCCGCCATTACCGCCGCTGGTGCCGACAACGCGAGACCGGGAAGCATTGCGAGACCAAGGATGTAGTGGGAAAAGAGTGACACAACTGCGAGACCTATCGCCCACCATTGCCCCTGGATCATCAGCCAAACAATCGCGATGGGAGCGGAAAGAAAATTCGCGGCCATCATCACCGTCGCCAAGGCCTGTATCATCGTGGCACCCTGCCGATGCCATACCGCCCATGCGATTAACACTATGACCGCGAAGAGAACCACCCACGGCAGGACCGAGTAGTCTCCCGCTTCGCCTCGGCGGAGGCCTAACGCCTTCGGCGAAGGCCGAGCGCCAGATGCGGGGGGAATTGATGGACTCTGGACGAATCGAGCAAAGTCGGAAAAGAACGCCGCCAGGCGAACCGAGTCTGGCAAAGGGCTTGTCGCATTCGGTCGCGCGGCAATCATTCGACCAGACATGTGGTTTACGTCCCAGGAACCACCTTGGCCTGAGTATTGGCCGCCGACGATGCGGTAAGGGCCTCGAATATTCTCGGAACTGATGAGTCCGAGCCACGCAATCGTATCACCCTCCGCATTCGATGAAAGCGCGAAGAAGGTGTCTGACCAGACCCGAGCACTGAACCCGCCCGAACCACCGAGCGGTGCGCCAATGTCAATGCGGCCCCGAATAACGACGGGGTCTTCGATGTCGATGAAAAGGCTGCCAGTGGTACCGGCCGAGCCGGATGTCCCGTAGCCGTGATTGGTGACTTCTCCGGAGTATCTGGAACCTTGTTGCGCCAGCACGGTAACGGGAAACGTCAGCGCGAGGAGCACCGAGCCGTTCAGCGCGCCTCTTTTATGCATGGTGACGCACCTCTGTCGGCCATGGGCTGCCTCTCTCGGTGTTCGTCTTGTGGCGGTGGCTAGTTCCGAGAAGTCGTAGCCACGTCAAACAACGCGCCGCGTTGGCACGTAGCCCGGGGGTCGCTTCTGGACGGTAATATGTAGTTATCGAAGCATATGTGCGACTCGAAGCCGTTTAGGACAAGAGGGTCGCACCTGCACCCCCGCATGACCCTCTGGACTGTCTTTTCTGCTCCGCTTGTTGCAGACCCCGACACAGGGCACCTATCACTCCGACGCTACGCACACCCTGGCAATACTGGTTATAACGAAAGACGGGATTGTCACTGGTCATGAAGATCGAACCCTTCGGAGCATCGATCATGTGACCAGCGAGATCGTTTTAGGGAGTATAGAACGTTTCGCATTTGGCCAAGCGACAGGATGAGGGCCTGTTCGTCATCGATTTGAGATTCTGGGGGCGGTTCGCCCTTGAACGCAACGGCGGCGAGCTTCGCGGTCGATTGACGAACGCGCTTGATCGCCGCACTTGTGCGGAGGAGTTGGAGTGCGATAAAGGAAACGAGGCTCGTGTAACCCGGAGTGCCAACCATTGGCTTCTGTTCCCGCAAATGGAAAAGATGAATGCGACGAGGACTACTGGCAAACCGTCGGAGGTAGAACTGCGGCACGAAATGATGGCGGTTTTTCACGGAGAATGATTCACGATGGCGACGGTCGCGCGCCCGCCCGTTTGCCGCCGTTCCGGTCACACCACGCCATGGGCCGCCTCTCGAACCTTGACTCGATGATAGGCGCATCCAAGGGACGCGTCCCGCACAGCGTCCTCGTCGGGCCAACTGGTAGGTGCGCGTTGGAGGAGTATGTCGATGGGATCTCCCAGAGCGCAGCCATCCGTAGCGCAGGTTGCACCGCCATTGGCCAATCGCGAGCGCAACGGCGGATAGTGAGATTCCAGCAAGTGAGAAAGCTCAGTAGAGAATTTGGTATCGACGGCGCTGTAGAAATCTTGAAGATCAACCTCCAACCATCGAGCTAACTTGGCGGTTGCGAGGAGGCCGTTGAGAAATGAGAGTTTGCCGCTCGGGCGATAGTGTGCGATCTCATTTCGGACTTCGTGGATGGTCTTAAGCGCCTCGTCCACGGCCCCGCGCAGTGGAGGATCACCATGGCCCATTAGGGGTCTAAAGAGTGAGCCCAGGTTGGCGGCGCTCCCCCAAAGTCTCTTCGACTGGAAAAACGTGCGGAGATCGGAAAAGGAAAGCCGGCGGCAGAACTCTTCGCCGTTGGATGGCAGCTCGGTGTCACGAGTGCTGATCGCTTTCGCGATGGCATCGAAGGCGGAGACTTGTCTTTCAGGATCGGCCCCTGCGCTCTGGGTTTCCTCGACAATTCGGTGGATCGTCGCGATGACGGTGGCGTCGGCTTCCTCCTTGAGCTTGGCAACCACGGAGCTGGGCACCAGCCCAGCCTGCGTTGGCCATGTCGGCCCGTAGACTGCGGTCAACCGCTCGTTCAAGCGTGAACGCAGTGCTCCCTCGACGATCCCAACGGCGAGATAGAAAATGCGCGCACGGCCTACCCACGAATCGAACGCTCGGACCACATACTTCCAGGCGTTGTTCCTGATTTGGAGGTGCTCTCTACGTTCGGTGTGGGCTTTGAGCAGCTCATCGAGTACCTGGATCACGCGGGACGGTTCGTTGTAGTGGAGGAAACGATATATCCGGCGGAACTCGCGTTCCGGGTCCCCCATAGGGCCGAGCTGTGTCACTTTTTCGAGAATCTGTAGCGTGGCCGCCCGGTAACTCGTTGAAGGCAGCGTACTTGCGAGACGGTCGCTAAGTTCTTGCCAATTCGGGAGTTCGGAAGCCATTAAGTCCACCTTCCGCCGAGGACTTGCAAAAGGACCATTTCTTGCTTAATTGGAGGGCGATGGCAGGAAGGGCACGGGTGCGCGCAAGCGATCAACTCCACCACCTGCCAGACCGAGTACCCACCAAATCCTAAAGGGCCGCGTCAGCATTATGCTGTCGCGGCCCTCTGTACATCAAGTCTCTCCGCGTTAGCGCACGCTCCCTCTTCCTGCCGGCGGGGGCGGGCGCTCCAAGCGCCGAACGCCCAGTACACCTCGCCGTCTCCCGCTCATCCACCTCCGCGATGGAGTTGAGAGCGGCTATTCTTCGTCGTGCACCGTGTTGTCATTGACCCCCGAGATTTCATCGCCCCGCCGTACCGCCCCTGCCCGAAATGCGGACGGGCGGAGTTCGGCGTTCTCAACATCGGGCGTGCGTGGATATCGCGTCAATGCCGCGCGTGCCGGCACACCGCCGGGGAACGGCTCCCGCAGCTGCGGAAGCGGGTGCTATACCTGGACCAGATGATCCTGAGTAACATGGCGAAGACCTTGGACCCGGTGTGGGCGAGTGAACGGAAACCGCAGCATCCCTACTGGAGCCGCGCATTCGACGCGCTCGACCGGGCGCTGAAACTGCAACTGATTGTCTGTCCCGTTTCGCGCATCCATGAGAAGGAGTCGGTCCTGGTGGCCAGGCATTTTCCGGTGCTCCGGCGCCTGTACGAACACCTCGCGGGCGGCGCGACGTTCGAGTTTCCGACCCACGTTGAGGCAATGCAATTGTACCGGGCGTTCCGCGCGCGACTGGCCGGTACCGCCGTAGACTACGCCGGCATCACCGCCGAGGACGTTATTCGGGCGCAGCATGACACCATTCATGGCTGGTCCGAGCGGATCATGATTTCCGTGAATTGGCCCGCAGCCAACCCAGATCCCGCAGCCGTGCGCCTGGAGCGGTCACGTTCGGCAGCATCGTTCAGGGAAATGTTCTCACGATGGACGCAGGAAGGTCGGTCCTTCGAGGAGGTATATGACTCGGAGCGGACCGGCGAAATTCAGGCGATGCTTCAGCTCTGGCGGGAGCACGTCGCCGCAAAGCTGAGGGCAGAGCAGACAGGGGAGTTTTCCGATGAACTGTGGAATTACCGTCTGGAAGTCCAGACCGTCTACGGACTCCTCAGTGTAGCCAACGAATTGGGTCTCGACGCGACAGCAGCGGTTAGCGCAGTCGCCGAGTTCCTGACTTCCGAGGACGCTCTCACCGGCCCGGCAAATGAGATCAGCGCATTGATGATGGCGGGGCTTGCCCGGCGCGCTGCGAGCGGACAGAAACGTCCCCCAAGCCCGGGCATGTGGAATGACATCAAGGCGATCTCGAACTACCTGCCCTACTGCGACGCAGTGTTCGTCGATGACGAGTGCGCCAGCCTGCTACGTGAGGTACCGCTCAGGGACCGGATACAGTACCCCACGCGCGTTTTCTCCAGCCGCACGCGTGAGGCATTCATCGATTACCTGGTCGGGCTTGAACGCGACGCGGGCGACGCGCATCGCGACCTCATCACAAGCGTTTATGGCGAAACCTGGCTGGAGCCCTATCGGACGATTCTGAAACACGAGCGCGAGCGCGTTGCACGACGTGAGGCCGAAACTGCCTCGGGAAAGCGGGAATCGTGAGGTAGCGGTTTTGCGCTTCTCCCGAGTTAGCTCGGCAACGCGGTCCGGACCATGAGGTGAACCGATGGACGACATGATTTGGCTGACGATAGGACTGTTCGTTTTCGCCGGCATGGCGGCGGGCGCAAGAAGGATCGTTCTGCGGGCGTTCACTCCGACGGACGGTTCGTAGCCAGACTGCCCGCCAGATAGCCATGCCAGAGAATACGGGCTGCCACCGCGCGCCACGGCACCCACCGGCGCGCTTGCGCGGCCGCCTGCTCGCTGGTCGGCCGACGGGGGAGCCGCCGCAGGTGTTGCAACGCGGTGAGCAAGGCGAGGTCTCCGGTGGGCCAGATGTCCGGTCGCCGCAGTACCATCAGGAGGTAGATATCCGCGGTCCACGGTCCGATTCCCTTGACCCGCATCAGCTCCGCCCGCGCCACCTCCGCCGGCGCCCGCGCGATCCGCCGCAGATTCAGCTCTCCCGCCGAAACCCGGTTCGCCAGGTCAATGCAGTACGCCGCCTTCTGCCGCGTCACTCCGAGGTGTCTCAGGCCCGCTGTCCCACAGTGCCCGACGGTCCCGGGCGTGATCTCACCCAGGGTCTGCTCCAGGCGCCGGTATACGGCACGAGCAGATGCGAGGGAGACTTGTTGTTCCAGAATGATCCGGATCAGGGTGCCCAGCCCTGGTGGACGAGTCCACAGTGGCGGGGGCCCGTGCCGCCTCACGACGGCCGCCAGATCGTGGTCCTCACGGGTGAGACACCTCACTCCCCGCTGCATGCTGCGCGTGTCGAGACGACGAGCGTATTCCACTGGTTGACCTCCGTTTTCCTCCGATGCAGGTTTTGAGAGTCTATCGCGACAACAGTTGACAAGCCAGGAGGCCCCATGGGAGTCCGACCGATCTCCACGCTATTCCTTTGTACGATCTTGAGCGTGCCCCCCGCCGTTGCCCAGGAACGCGCCCAGGGCGGCGACCCGGAGCTGGGCAGCGTCACCTTCCCGGTGGGCTGCAACGCCGCCGCACAGAAACGCATGCACCGCGCCGTCGCGATGCTGCATTCGTTCTGGTTCACAGAGGCGCGGAAAACGTTCGAGGAAGTGGCGCAGGCGGACCCGAAGTGCGGCATCGCGTACTGGGGCGTCGCCCTGACCCATTTCGGCAACCCGATGGCGGGCGGCAGCACCGGGCCGGCGCAGGCCGCGGGCTGGGAAGCCGCGCAGAAGGCGGCGCAGATGGGCGCGCAGAGCGAGCGCGATCGCGGTTACATCGATGGCTCAGTCGCGCTCTTCCGGGACTACGCGACGGTGGACAACCGCACCCGGATGAAGGCGTATGAGACCGCGCTGCAATCGGTCGTTACCCGGTTCCCGGCGGACACCGAGGCGGTGATCTTCCACGCGCTGTTCCGGGTGGCCAATGCGCCGGCCACGGATCTCACGTTCACCCAGCAGAAGCAGGCCGCCGAGGTGCTCACCCGGCTCTACCAGCGGTATCCGCGTCACCCCGGCCTCGCGCACTACATCATTCACGCGTTCGATTCTCCGCCGCTCGCGGGCAGCGCGCTGGACGCCGCCCGCCAGTACTCGGGTATCGCGCCGGCCGCTCCGCACGCGGTCCACATGCCCTCCCACATCTTCACCCGGCTGGGCTACTGGGACGAGTCCATCAAGTCGAACCGGCGCTCGGCGGATCTCGAGCCGACCCCGGCCGCGAAGTCGCACGCAGTGGACTACATGGTGTACGCCTACCTCCAGCAGGGGCGCGACGGAGATGCCCTCCGCGTGATCCAGGAAATCGGCGGCAACACGGCCGGCGAGTTCAGCACCGGGGCGCTGGGCTCCTACAACGCATTGGCGATGCCGGCGCGGTACGCGCTCGAGCGCGACGACTGGAAAAGCGCCGCGGCGCTCAAGGTGACGGGCGCGCCGCCTTCGGCAGAGGCGGTCACTCACTTCGCCAAGGCCCTCGGGGCCGCGCGCTCGGGTGACCTGCCGGCCGCGCGGCAGGAGCTGACCGCCATGGAGAAGATGGTGGCCGATCTTACCGCCGCGAAGGACGGCTACTGGTCGCACGTGGTGGACGCGCAGCGGATGGCCGTGGCGGCGTGGGTGGCGCACGGCGAGGGCCGGCACGCCGAGGCGCTGCAACTGGCCCGCGCGGCGGCGGACCAGGAAGAGCAGGTGGAGAAGCACCCGGTGACGCCGGGCCCGCTCATTCCGGCGCGCGAGCTGCTGGGCGACATCCTGATGGTGCACGGCCAGCCGGCCGAGGCGCTGGCGACCTACGAGAAGACGCTGGAGCGGGAGCCGAATCGCGCGCGCACCATCGCGGGCGCCGCGCGCGCGGCAAAGGCGGCGGGGAAGACCGAGGTCGCCGTGAAGTACTACCGTGCGCTGGTCGAGTTGATGGATTCCGCGTCGGCGCGACCGGAGCTCAAGGAGGCGAAGGGGTCTCTCCCGGGCCACGGCTCACAATCCGGAAACCGTGGTACGAAGCCCCAGGAGACGCTCGCATTTCTGCATCAGGTACAGCGCCTTTTGCCTCAACACCTCGTCCTTCGTCGCCCTGATGTAGGCGACGACGTCAGCGGGGTTCAGTAAGAGGGAGGCAAAGAGCTCTGCGCGATCCTCATGCGGGTAGGTCTCCGCGTAGGCATTCAGGAACCCTCGCTTGCCGCCGCCGACCGCCGATTGTCGGTGCTGGCCGGTGTAGCTATTGGCATAGCCTGTGCCGAACAGCTTGTGCCATTCGGTATCCTGATAAGTGTCGAAGCGGAACTCTATCAGATGGAACAGCTCATGGAGAAAGATGTGTTGCAGATACGAGCGGTTGCCGTCGGTCTCACCGACATCGAGCATCAACAGATCCAGGGGCGGCACGGGAATCCCCCCAATTCTTTGTCCGCCCGACCTGGCCTCGCCGCAGAGAATCACGTATCGCAACCTCAGCTTCCGAAGCGGGGCTTCCGACAGCTTCGACAGCGCGGTGCTGACGATCGCGCCGGCCGCGCGGCTCTGATCCCGTGACAAGGCGCCGCAGAAATATTTGCCGTCACCCGGCCGGGTATCTCTCTCGACATAGCCCAGATGGACCCCGAGTGCGGTCAGGCGCGGTTCCTGAAGCGCGGCGTCCAGGAGGCGCAGCCCGTCGATGGAGGTTTCCTTCGCCGCCTGCCGCTCTGAAGGCGTCTGGGCCCTCGCCGGGTGCGGCCAGACGCCATGCGTCAGTGCGAAACACAGTAGGACTTTCAGTGAGTACCGCATGGTGACATAATCTCGTTGGTAACGGAGGGCACGGCCAGCGCCGACGAGCGCGCCTAGCTCAGCGGACGCTGAACCGCAGTATCCGGTTGGAGAACTTGAACTCGCCCACCCAGAGGTAGGAACCGTCGAACGCGGCCGCACCGGGCCAGAAGAACGTGTTTTCCGTAATGCGCGGTGGCGGCACCGGGGTCACCGATGTGGCTCCCAGCAGCACGTCGGCGGTGCGGCCGGCGGCGGCATCGGCGGCGTCGCGCCACAGGTGCACCAGGTTGCTGGTCGTGTTGGCGATGAACAGAGCGCCGCGCGACACGACTCCCGATTGCGGCAAGTTGAACGTGCCCGGCCCACCCACTACGGCCGCGACCGGCTGCGACGCGAGCGTCGCGACGCGGTAGAGCCGCACGGTGTGCGCCTCAGTCTGCGTGACGGCGAGCCAGGTGCCGTC
>JACQVB010000281.1 GCA_016209985.1 Gemmatimonadota bacterium
AAGGACGTCGCGGCCGACATGCAGCTCCACCTGGAACACGGAAAGCCGATGCGGTTCGGGAAGAACCGGGAGAAGGGCCTCCGGCTCAAGCCCGGAAAACTGGAATTCGAAGTGGTGACGGTGGGCCAGAACGACGTGAACGAGTCGGACATCCAGATTCACGATGAAAAGGATCGCACCCTGGCCTGGCTGCTCGCCTCGTTGACCCCACCCGAGTTTCCGGTCGCACTTGGGGTGCTATATTGCGATCCCGCTCCGGTTTACGAGGAAATTCTCGACCAGCAGATCCGGGAAGCAAAGAAGAAAGACCCCAAGGCGGACATGCGGGCGCTGCTTACGAGCGGAGGGACGTGGACGGTCAAGTGAGAAGTGAGAAGTGAGAAGTGAGAAGTGAGAAGTGAGAAGGGTGCCGCGCCGACTTCCCTTCTCCCTTCTTACTTCTCACTTCTCACTAGCTGCACCAGTCCCATCTCCTCGAGAAACTTCGTTCCTCCACGCGTGTCGCCTTCCCGCGACTCCGTGTGGGTGAGCACCAGGCGATCCTTGGCCCGGGTCATCCCCACGTAGAGCAGTCGCCGCGCCTCCTCGATCTCCGAAACCAGGTTGCGCTCGAGGTCGTACATTCCCGGCAGCAGCCGGTCCTCGGCACCCACCACATACACGCGAGAGAACTCGAGGCCCTTGGTGGAGTGCAACGTGAGCAGGTTCACCCGCTGCGGATCAGCCGCTACTCCCTGCGAGGTCGACAGCGCCACCAAGTCGAGAAAGTGGTCGATGCTTTCCGTGATCGAGCCGTTTTCACTGGCGGAGATGAGGCGCTCCAGCCGGTCCAGCTCGGCGGCGAATTGCTCCGCCGTGCTCTTCTCCGCCCGAATCCGCGCCATGCGCTGCTCCCCACCCAGGCGCTCGACCACCTCGGCGACCGGGGGGGCGTCCAGACGCTCTCCCACCTCGCGGTCGGCCTCGTATTTCGGGAGACAATCGCTGTAACGCCCCAGCGCGTAAGGCCGCGCGATGTCGAGCAGGGTCTGGCACTCCTCCCCCCCGGTGCCGGCGGGATCCAGAACCAGGGCGACCCCGAGCCAGTCGAGCACATTGGCGAGGCTCGACTTCCGCGCCCGCACCAGCTTGTCACGATTCAGCCGCCCGAAGACCTCCACCAGCGTGAGCACGTCGTCCAGGGCATGATGGCTCCGGCCCGTGCCTATTCCATAGAGGGCCGCCAGATCCTCGAGCTTCCGGCTGGCGGGATGCAGCGCCCGCGCCAGCGGGAGCGTGTCGAAGAACACGATATCGCCCACGCCGCCTGACGGCCCGGTCATCCGCTCCAGGACCGGAACGTCGAATTCCTGTCCGTTGTGCGCCACGAGAATGCGGTCCCCGACGAACTCCCGGAATGCGGGCCAGACCTCCGCAAATGAGGGAGCGTCCTTCACGTCAGCATCGGTGTATCCGTGCACCTCGGCCGCCGCCGATGAAATGGGACGCTCCGGACGCACCAGCCGGTGGAATCGCTCGGCCACCTGCCCATTGGTGACTCGCACCGCGCCGATCTCCACGACGCCACACGAATCGACGTCAAGATCGGTGGTCTCGAAATCGAACGCGACGTAGCCGGGGAATCCTTCGGTCACGGCCCGCGCCCGGGCGATCTGCAGGGCCTTGAACACGACCAGCGCCAGCGAGTCGTGACCCGCATCCCGCTGAGTCACGACCACCCGGGCGTCTGCCGGGCCGGGCGCACACCCGAACCCCGCGGATTGCACCATGCGTCGCAGCGCCAGATCGAGCCCGCCGCAGGGAGCGATCCAGATACCCGCGCCGCCCGCCTCACTGAACCGGTCGGCCAGCGCGGCGGCGGCCGGCATTGCCAGGGGGTCGCTCAGCTCCGCGTGGCGCTCTTCCAATCGGTTCTCGAATCGGTTGACCCGCTGGGATAGCAGCTCGTTGACCAGACCGCGCAGCGACGTCCCGGTACGCGCCAGCGCCGTGAGGTTCTCGACGTAGCGAATGAAACGCCATGCGATCCGGCTTTCGCGGCTGGCGTCGCCCTTGCTGTAGGCGAGATCTCGCATGGCGGCGAGAAAATCCTTCTTCTTGCTGCGCGCGATGGTGCGAACGTGCTCCCGCAGGTCCTCCGGCAGCGGTTTCGCCGCCGCCTCCACCGCGACCGCGTCGCCCGGCCGCGTGATCAGCCGCAGCGACGCCATGATATAGGCGATGACGCTGTCGTCGGGGAGGGCCCGGCCCGGCGCCAAACGGCAGGGAATGCCCGCCTGCAGCAGCTCGACCTCGAGCTTCTCCCCGATGGAGTGCTTCCGGTACAGCACCGCGTACTCTCCCCAACTCAATCCGGACGCCGCGTGGTCCGCGGCAAGGTCCTCGAGCAGCCATTTGGCTTCCGCCGCCTCGTGCTCGGACCCGCGGGTCTGCACCGCGTGCTGCGATTCGCGCTCGGCGCGGAGTTGCTTCTCGAACAGCGAGCGATTTCCCTGCAGCAGGCGGCGCGCCGTCTCGAAGATCTGCCGGGAGCAGCGGCGGTTCTCGTCCAGGATGATCGGCTCGACCTGGTAGTCCTTCCGGAACTGCGCCAGGATCCCGGGGTCGGCCCCGGTCCAGGAGAAGATCGACTGCTCGTCATCGCCCACCGCGAAGAAATTCCCGTGGGGCCGGGCGATCCGCCGGACGATCGCGTATTGCGCCGCGTTGAGGTCCTGAAACTCGTCCACCAGCACGTAGTCCCACCGGGCACTCACGGCGTCCGCAACCGCGGGGTGGCGCTCGAGGCATTGCGCGGTGACCGCGATGATGTCGTCGAAGTCGATGAGATTCTGTTTTCGGAGATACGCGGTGTAACGCCGGAAGAGGGGCTGCTCCTCGGCGCTCAGCGGATACCCCTGGAGCCGGTGTCGCCCGAATCGGGTGAGCACCGGACCGCGACGTTTTGCGGCGACTCCCAGGCGGCCGAGGATGACCCGCTGGTATTCGTCGTCGCCCACGCCGAACCCGCGCGCGAGGCCGCTCGCCTCGCTGTGCTCCCGCAGGATGCCGAGGCAGAGGGCGTGCAAGGTGCCACGGGTGATGTCTTCCGCAGCGTGCCCGATGGACGCACGCAGGCGGGTGGTGATCTCTTCGGCCGCGCGATTGGTGAACGTGACGGCGCAGATACGATCGGCCGGGATAATCCCCTGCTGGAGGAGGTGGGATACCCTGCCAATGAGACAGTACGTCTTTCCGGCGCCGGGGCCCGCCACTACCAAGACGGGACCGAGCGGGGCCTCGATCGCGTCGTGTTGCCTGGAGGTCACGCCCAAGAATAGCGGTGCGAGGTGCGCGGTGCGAGGTGCGAGGAACCCGACCGCCAAGCCCCCGCACCGCGAACCGCGCACCGTTATTTTGAGTCGATCCCCCAATCCGGAGTGAAGTATGCCCGGCAACACGAAGAGCGCCCGACGACCGGCGAAGAAGAATGCCCCACGCCCGGTGCGAAAACAGCCCGAAACTCTTCGCCTCAGCTCGATCACGCCCTCCCTGACGGTCAATGACCTGCTGCGCAGCATCGGATGGTATCGCGACGTGCTCGGCTTCAAAGTCCAGGAAGAATGGAAACACAACGGGCAGGTCATGGGCGCCGAGCTCAAAGCCGGCACCGTCAGCGTGATGCTCGGTCAGGACGATTTCGCGAAGGGTCGGGATCGCAAGAAGGGCGAGGGTTTTCGACTGTATTGCACGACGCGCCAGGACATCGACCAGTTGGCCGACCTGATCAAGGCTCGCGGCGGCGTCCTGGAGCAAGAGCCGGCCGACCAGCCCTGGGGCGCCCGCGACTTCACCGTGGTGGATCCCGACGGCTTCAAGATCACTATCACCACTTCCCTGTGACCCTCCAGCCGGCGCCCCCGACTCTCGCGCCCGGCCGCCGGCTCTTCCTCAAACGAGAAGACGGGCACGAGCTTGGCGCCTTCAAATGGCGCGGCGCCTTGCCGACGCTCGAAGCGTACCAGGCGCGTGGGGCGACCACGGTGGTCACCGCCTCTACCGGCAACCATGGGGCCGCGACGGCTTGGGCTGCCAAGCGACTCGGCTTGCAGGCGATCGTGTATGCGCCCAGCGGCGCCTCCCGTGCCAAACTCGCGCTCATCGCCAGCCAGGATGCCGAGATTCGCGAAGAGGGAAGCGACTTCGACGAGGCCAAGGACCGTGCCCGCGCATTTGCGGCGGCCGCCGGACTGCCGCTCTTCGTGGATGGCGCCGAGCCCGCGCAGTATGCCGGTTACGGTGCGATCGCAGACGAGATCCTGGATCAGGCTCCGGAGCCACCGGCTGCCGTGGTAGTCCCCCTCGGCAATGGCGCGCTGGCCGGCGGCATCGGGCTGACGCTCCGTCGCCGCTCGCCAAAGACGCGGGTGATCGCCGTAGCAGCTAAGGAGGCGCCGGTCATGGTGCTTTCGCACCAGGCCGGCAGGGCCGTCGAATGCAATCGCATGGCCACCTTCGCCGATGGGCTCGCGGTACGGGTGGCGATCCCGTACGCGGTGGACGTGCTCCAACGCGTGGTCGATGAGATGCTTCTCGTGTCGGAACGCCAGATCGCCACCGCTGTAGGGAGGTATGCGTCCGCCGGAATCCGAGCTGAAGGCGCGGCGGCCGCTGCGCTGGCGGGCCTGGATCAGGTGCGCAGCGACGGACTCGTGGTCGTGATCGTAACCGGACAGAACATCGACGAAGCTCTCTACCGGCGGGCAGCGGACTCGCCGAGAACCTTTCCATCATAGTGTGAGCGATTGGGCGTGATCGGCATCACCAGGCATCCGCAACGTGGTGTGGCGTAACCGCAACGCCCTGAACGGAGGCACGGCGGATCCGCCCGCGTCGGCAGCGCTACCAAATACTGTATATGCTTCGGCTTATCGCGAGGCTTGGGCCTCTCACGTATGCAACAGGCACGAGCCATGCGGGTAGAAGTGCGGCACAGGTACGACGCTTCAGGACCGAAACGTTTAGAGAGGAGAGGATGCCTCATGTGGAGTAGGAGACGCTTGACCATGTCACGCGGCATAGCGGTGGTTGCGATCGCACTCGCGGCCGCGGGATGCGAAACCAAAGCGACCAAACAGAAGCTGGCGCAGTTGACGACGGTGTCGGCCGAGAAGGACAGCTTGCTCGCGTTGATGGCCGAAAACACCAAGCTGCTGAGCGAGATCAGCAGCGACCTCGCCAAGGTGAAGGAGGTCAAGCGGCCCATGGGGGCAGTCGTCTCGCCGGAGTCGCCGCTCGCTTCCTCGGTCAGCTTTCGTGACAGCCTGAAGGCGAAGATCTCCGATGTGGTGGAGCGCCTGAATACCGCGGAAACCCGGTTGGCCTCGAGCGAGCGCCGGATTCGCAACCTCGGCAACATGTCCGACAGCCTCAAGTCGCAGCTCGCCACGGCCGAGCAGACCATGATCGATCTCCGCACGACCCTGGAGAACCAGAAGGCGGCGATCGCAAACCTGGAGACCCAGGTCAACGACCTGCAAAGCCAGAATGCGCAGCTGACGGTACAGAACGCGGCGATTACCGATACACTGAAGCAGCAGGTGACCGAAAACAATACCGTCTATTACGTGATCGGCACCAAGAAGGAGTTGAAGGAAAAGGGTATCATCCAGGAGCAGGGCGGGAAGTTCCTGTTCTTCGGGAGCAAGACGCTGGTGCCGGGCTGGAACCTCGACCCCAGCGGGTTCACCAAGACTGACCGGCGCGAGCTGGCCGAGATTCCCCTGCCCAAGAGCAATGCGTGGTACAAGATCGTCTCGAGGCAGAATCTCGCCGCCCTGGGTGAGCCGGCGACCAAGGACGGCAAGGTGAAGGGGACGCTGCACATCACCGAGCCGCAGCAGTTTTGGGCGAACTCGAGATTCCTGATTATCGTGGAAGGCTGACAAGGTGTCAGGTGTCAGGTGCCAGGGACTTGATGGAAGACCCTGACACCTGGCACCTGAAACCTGGCACCTCTTTACTTCTTCAGCAGCGCGCGCCCCGCTTCCAGTCGATCGATGAGCAGCTGCAGCTCCTTATCACTGAAATACTTGCCGAGGATCGGTAGAATGAGGAGGCACTCCTTGTCGAAGTAGCTACCCACCAGCGCAGCCAGGAGGTGGCTGTGGTGCTCTAGCATGCGGATGTCCGTCTGCGGCCCGAGATCACTGGCCACACTCGCAATCATCTGTGCATCCAGAAGCGCCGCAGTTACCGCGTACCCATTGGTGCCGACCACGCTGTCGATGGCGGGATAGAACACCATGACCTCGCTCAGAAGATACGGAGCAAGCTCTTCTTGGAAAAAACCCGCCAAGTCGGCAACCGCTCTTCGGCGAACCGCTCGATCCGACGCGCTGGCGAGTTCGGTCACCAGCCGTTGGTGATCCGCGTGGAGTCGTTGCGTCAACATGGCTGCGGTAGCACCAGGTGTCACCCGAGGGTAGGCCCGGAAGGGGGGCCGCGCTCCCGATCTTGGGGGAACCGCGGCTATCGCCGCAAAGACCACCACCGCGCCTGCGAGGGTACGAGACTTGATCGACATGGAGCCCCCTTTCCTATCCTTAGGATTGAGCCCGAAACGGTCACCACGCAAGGAACCGCTTCGATCCCTCGGTTCGCACCCTAGGGTTTCAGGCTGAGCACGTGCGCCACAACCTCGCAAACCTGCCGGGAGGTCAAGAGGTTCACGTAGCCCGGCATAGCCTTCCGCCCGGTCGTCACGATTTGCACCAAGGAGTCCTCGCTCAGCCTCGCCATGCGCGTCACGTCCGTGAGATTGGCCGGCCGTGGATTCAGCGCCGACGCCGCGGGCCCGTCGCCCCTGCCCCGCGACCCGTGGCAGGCTGCGCACTGAGTCTCGAACGTCGCCTTCCCGACCTCGTGATCGCAAGACTGCTGCCGTACTCCCCCCCCATCCGTTCCTGCCCTCGCGAATGCGGCACCACTCAGCGCTGCCTCACGGGCCAGCGCGGTTCCCACGAGGAAGTCGCGCACCGCTCGAGTCTCGTCAGGGGTCAGGCGCGCCGTGAGGGTCATATGACTGACGACACTCTCCCACTGCGACGCATTGTAGGCATCCACGGCCCTCGCCCGGTGGCAGCGAGTGCAATTCGTACCCCACACTTCCGCTCCGCTGGGCTTCCGCTGCTGCGCGGCGGCTGGTACGGCCAGAAGGGCCAGCAGCAGCGCCCCGAGCCCACGTCGGGTTTCCTTGGAACACTGTGCAAGTGCGAACATGGTTCTCTCCCTCCTAGAAGCCAACCGTCAACTGCGCGATGAACTGATTGTCTTTCACCTCGGCTACGCTTCGCTCCCGGTTGATCCGGTAGAACAGGCGCAGGGCACCCAAGTCCGAAGGATAGAGACTTATGCCAGCGCTGATCTCCCGCAGATCACGGTTCGAGGCTCCGGGGAAGTCCATCTGCGAGAAGCGGACCGTGGGCTCCAACCATGAGACAACCAGGTAGGATGCCTGAGCGTAGAACCCCTTCTTCTTCAGATCGCCCGTGCTCCCCTGCTGGGTGGCCTGGACGAACTCGCCCTTGATCTCGAACCCGCTACGCTGAAAGGTGGCGTCCGCGCCGATCAGGGTGACTCCGAGACCGAGTGAGTCGTTGTAGGTCCCGGTCAACACCGACGCTCCGAGCTCAAGCCCCTGCCGGGCCACGAAGGCCGCCCGACCGCCGAAGGACTTGGCGTCGTCAACGTCCATCAGGTTATCCCGCATCCCCCGCAGGTCGCCCCCGGGGTCGCCCGCCAGCCCGTTCACGACCCAGACGTCATAGGTCACGCGGTTGAGATAACCGGCCGGTAGA
The DNA here is from genome assembly GCA_016209985.1 of Gemmatimonadota bacterium. Taxonomy (GTDB): domain Bacteria; phylum Gemmatimonadota; class Gemmatimonadetes; order Gemmatimonadales; family GWC2-71-9; genus SHZT01. The sequence continues at coordinate 7,839 of JACQVB010000281.1, forward strand.
CCACCCCGCACCATCACGCCAACGTCGTTGTAGGTGGCGGGAAGCACGCGGTCAAAACCGAAGGGTCGGCCGGGGACCTTGTTGATCCACGAGGGATGATTCACGTTGAAGCTGCCGAAGGGAACAATGAACTTTCCGGCTACAAAGTTCAGGTAGCGCCAGCGGGTGAATGCGAGGTACGCGTACTCGAGGGCAATCTCTTCGCCGCCGTGCTCGTACTCGACCTCCCCAGCCGCGAAGAGATCGCCACGGAGTTTCCCGATCAGGATGAGGTTCAGGTTGTGGGCATCGAAAGTTTGCGTGCCGCCCTGAGGGTTGACGTATTCCACGGTACCATAGCCCGTCACCATGTGTCCCTGGCCGGTGGCGGCGGATGGCAACAAC
>JACQVB010000046.1 GCA_016209985.1 Gemmatimonadota bacterium
CACATGAACTGTTCTGAATTCCTCCGCTCCTATTCGGAATACCGCGACGGGCTCATTATCGATGCCGGCGCTCTCCGGCAAATCCGTCTCCACATAGCCCATTGTGCCCCCTGCTACCGCTACGACGAAAGCGTTCGCCGCGGAGTTCGTGCGTTGGGGGAAATCGATCCGTCACCCGATTTCCGCCGCCGGCTGATCGCCCGCGTCAACCGCAATGAAACGGAACCGATGGAACCCATCGGGCCGGGAGCTGCGAGCGTCGCGGCCGCTCTCATGCTCGCCGCCGCGGTGGCTCTCGTCATCTATTCGCGCCGGGGGAACGAGCTGAACCGGCCGGTCCCGGTGGCCGCTGCCACGGTGGACACCGTGACGATGAGCGGTCCGGAGCGAGCGTTCCCGCTGGTAGTGGCGAACCCGGGCGTCCCATTCGTCACCTTCACCGATCTTCCGAGTTCGTCGTTCCACGTAGTCGGCAGTACCCAGTTCCACTCTCAAGGCGACATTCCGCTCGGCACCTGGGCTAACCTCCCGCACTAGGGGGAGCGGCGGTAATTTCCGCCTGGGATGCCTGCTCTCACGCTCGAAGCCGTTTACCGCTCCCTCAAACGCGGTGAACCCGCCACCGTCTATTATCTGACCGGCGACGCCGATGTCCTGAAGGAAGAGTTGGTCAAGGAAATCATCCGTGTCGGGGTCGACGACGCCAGCCGCGACTTCAATGTGGATATTCGGGCGGCCGGTGACGTCGATGGGGAGGCCCTGCACGCGCTGGTCGAAACGCCGCCGATGCTGGCGGAACGGCGCGTCGTAGTGTTGAAGAACCTGGAGCAGTGGCGCGCCAACGCCGCGATCTGGCAGGTGCTCTTTCGCTACCTGGAGCGCCCGTCCCCGACCACGCTACTGGTGTTGACGCACGGATCGGGAGAAAAGCCGCACGCCCGTATTGTTTCGCTTGCCACGCAGGTGGAGGTGGATACTCTCTCACCCGACCAGCTCCGCAGATGGGTGGTGAAACGGGCGCAAAAGGCGGGTATCGAGCTGGCGCCCGGAGCAGCCGAGCATCTTATCATCGCCGTCGGCGGAGATCTGGGCTCCCTGACGATGGAAATCGAGAAGCTGGCCGCCGCCACTCCGGTCGGAACACCGGTGACCCTCGAACGCGTCAGCGAGCTCGCAGGGGTGCGGCGCGGTGAAACTCTCGTCGATTGGGTCGAAGCGGTCCTGCGCCGCGACGCAGTCGCCGCGATCGGGTTGCTGGACGTCGTCTTGCCGCAACCGGGCGTCAACGGCGTGCGGATGGTGACTGCTCTCGGGACCGCGCTCCTGGGAACTCGGGCGGCGCGGGCGCTGGCGGACGGCGGCGCCTCGCCGCGTGACGCCGGCGACCAGCTGTTCGGTTTTCTGAAGCAGGCCCGTCCGCAGGGGCTCGGGCTCTGGAGTGAAGAGACCAGACGCTGGGTGCGCGCCGCGTCCGGCTGGACCGGCCAGGAGTTGGACGCGGCGCTCGAGGCGGTGTACCAGGCCGACCGCGCCCTCAAAACCACCACATTGACCGATGAACGGGGGGTGCTGGCCGCCTTGCTGCTGCGAATTGCGCGCCGCCGCCCCTCCCTGAAAACAGGAGCCGCCGCATGACCCGCAGCTGGCTGGTGCTTCTGCTGGTCGCTTCACCGCTCGCCGCCCAACAGGATTCGGTGCTGCGCGACGCGGTCCGATTGGCAACTGAAGGACGGGGAGATTCGGCGCGGGGGCTGGTACGCCGACGCCTGGCCGCCACGCCGGCCGCCGACTCCACCTATGCCGAGCTCCTCTACACCGCCGGCGTGGTGGCCGCCGATCCGGATTCGGCGCTGCGCTACTTTCGGCGAGCCAGCATCGAGTATTCGCAATCGGCCTGGGCGGACCAATCGCTGCTCCGGATCGCCCAGCTTTCCTTTGCCTCCGGCGACGTGGCCACGACGTTCAGCTCAGCCCAACGGGTGCTGACGGATTATCCCTTCAGCGGCGTTCGCGCCCAGGCCGCGTACTGGGCCGGGCGCGCGGAAATCGATCTGGGCAACATGGCCAGCGCCTGCCGGCTCCTGGCGCAAGCCGCCGATTCGGCCGGCAATGACGTGGAGCTCGCGAACCGGGCGCATTTCTATATCCAGCGTTGCGCCAACCTGCCGATCGCGAGGACCGACTCCACGCCGGCCGACTCCGGCCTGCCCGCGCCCCCCGTGTCCGCGCCGGCGGCCAAACCGGCGGCCGCCGGCAGCGGCATCTTTGCCGTTCAGGTCGCGGCGGTGCGCAGCGTGGCGGCCGCGGACCAGTCGATGCAAGCCCTGAAACGGGCCGGCTTCGATTCGCGCGTGACTCGTGACCCCGACGGTTTGCTCAAGGTCAGAGTCGGGCGATACAAGACGCGGGCCGAAGCGCAGCGGATCGCTACCGAAATCCGCCGGAAGCTCAATACCACGCCATTCGTGGTCGAAGAGCCTTGAAACGCGATAATGGCGGAACTGCCGGCACGCCGCTCATGCAGCAATATCGGGAGATCAAGGCGCAGCACACCGATGCGGTCGTTTTTTTCCGGATGGGCGATTTCTACGAGATGTTCTTCGATGATGCCGAGCTCGCTTCGCGCGAGCTCGGCATCACGTTGACCAGCCGCAACAACGGCGGCGCGGCCGATGTTCCCCTGGCCGGCGTACCGGTCAAGGCCGCCGCCGAATACGTTCGCCGGCTGGTCGCACGCGGCCACCGGGTGGCTATCTGCGAACAGGTGGAAGACCCCCGGCTGGCCAAGGGCGTGGTGCGGCGGGAAGTGATCGAGACCATCACTCCCGGGGCGACCCTCGCGGAAAACCTGCTCGATGAGCCCCGGAACAATTTTTTGGTCTCCATCTGTCCGGGGGAGAGCACCGGCCTTGCCGCACTGGACATCTCGACCGGCGAGCTGATCCTTGAAACCGTTTCCGCCGACGAGCTGGAGCCGGCGCTCCGGCGCTACGACCCGCGCGAGGTGGTCCTGCCGGCGGGCGCCGATGCCGTTACCGAAGTCATGGTGACGCGGCGCGAACGCTGGGAGTTCGACTCCGGCGTGGCCGAAGACGAGCTGAAGCGCCGCTTCGGACTCGCCGCGCTCGATGGGCTCGGCGTAGAACCTGCCGACCGCCCCGCCTTGGCGGCGGCCGCGGCACTCCTTCGCTATGCGGGTCAGCTCCAGCCCAGCGGCCTTCCCCAGCTCGCCCGGCCGACCCTTCGCCGCGCGGGCAGCACGGTTCCCCTCGATGAGATGACGCGGCGCAACCTGGAGCTGGTCGAGCAACTTCGGGCCGGCGCGTCGGCGGGGACCCTCCTCGATGTCCTCGACCATACGGCAACACCGATGGGTAGCCGGCTACTGCGCCGTTGGTTGGTCGCTCCGCTGCGAGTCGTAGCCTCCATCACCGCCCGCCACGACGCGGTGGCGGTGCTGGCAGACGAGACCCGGGGCCGCGAACGCTTACGCGACGCGCTCGCCGGCGTGCGCGACCTCGAGCGGCTCTCCAGCCGGGCGGCGGCCCGGCGCGCCTCTCCCCGCGACCTGGGCGCGATGCGCCGCTCGCTGGAGCGGCTTCCCGACGTGAAGAGCGGCCTCGATGGCCTCGGTCATCGCGACCGGAGCGGCGAGCTCGAGCGCATCGCCCGGGAGCTCGACTTGCTGGCGGACCTCACGACGGAGCTGGCTCGCGTGATGATGGATGAGCCGCCGGCCGCCCTCGGAGATGGTGATGCGATTCGCCCGGGTGCGGATCCGGCCCTGGATGAGGCGCGGGACTTGCGAGACGGAGGCAAGCGCTTCATCGCCCAGATCCAGGCCAAGGAGCGGCAGCGTACCGGAATCACTTCCTTGCGGGTCGGGTTCAACCGTGTCTTCGGCTACTACATCGAGGTCACCAAATCCCATCGGGAGGCGGTGCCGGCCGACTACGAGCGCCGCCAGACGCTGGCGGGAGCCGAGCGCTACGTCACCGCTGAACTCAAGCAGTACGAGGAAAAGGTGCTGACGGCAGAGGAGCGCGTCCTGGCCCGCGAGCGCGAGTTGTGCGACGCCATGTGCGATGCGATCCGCGACCGTCTCCCGCGCATCCAGTGCACCTCGCGCGCCCTGGCCGAGCTCGATGTTTTCGCCACCTTCGCCGACGTAGCCGTCCGCGAGCATTACGTCAGGCCCGAGGTGAACGACGGCGATGCACTGCAGCTCCGCGCGTGCCGGCACCCGGTGATCGAGCGTGCCATGCCGCGAGGGCAGTTCATCCCCAACGACATCGCGCTGGACGATGCGGCCCGGGTCATGCTCCTCACCGGCCCCAACATGGCCGGCAAGTCCACCGTCCTGCGCCAGACCGGCCTCGCGGTCATTCTGGCGCAAATCGGATCGTTCGTGCCGGCGGAAAGTGCCGTCATCGGCGTGACGGACCGCATCTTCACCCGGGTGGGCGCCAGCGACAACCTGGGCCGCGGACAATCGACGTTCATGGTCGAGATGAGTGAAACCAGCGCGATCCTGCACGGCGCGAGTCGCCGGAGCCTGGTGCTGCTGGATGAAATCGGGCGAGGGACCTCGACCTACGATGGAGTCGCGATTGCCTGGGCAGTGACCGAGCACCTGCACGATCGAATCGGGTGCAAGACGATCTTCGCCACCCATTATCACGAGCTCACCCAGCTCACCGAGCGCCTCCAACACGCGCGAAATTTCAACGTGGCAGTGCGGGAGTCCGGTGACACCATCGTCTTCCTTCATCGTTTGGAACCGGGCGGGACCGATCGGTCCTACGGGATCCACGTGGGCCAACTCGCCGGGTTGCCGGCGGAGGTCGTACGGCGGGCGTGGGAGATCCTTGGCGTTCTCGAATCGGAGCGTCGAGTCGCCAGTGCGCCGCCGCCGGCCCGCCCCGATGCGGGCCAGTTGGCGCTGTTCGAGAACCCGCATCCAGTGGTACAGGCGCTGCTCGCACTCGAGACCGACCGCATGACCCCGCTCGAGGCCCTGAATCGGCTGAGCGAGCTCAAACGGAGAGTGGAACAGCCATGAAGCGCGAGTGGCTCGTTTCGGTGCTGCTACTGGCGCTGCTGGTTGCCGGCTGCCGCCGGCAGCCGGCTCCCGCCGCGGGAGAATCCGACGCCGCTGCGGCCGACTCGTCGCACCCGCCCTTCGAGCCTCCCGTCGTGACCAACGCGGAATCGCCCGTGCGGTATCCGCCGGTCCTGTTTCAACAGAACGTGGAGGGAACGGTCTTGCTCCGTTTGTTCGTCGACTCCCTCGGCAGACTGGCGCCGGAATCCACCCGGATCGCGGAAGGGAGTGGCATCAGCGGTCTCGATTCGGCCGCGCTCGCCTCGGTACCCACCATGAAATTCGCTCCTGCGCGCAAGAACGGCCGCCCCATTGCCACTTCGTTCCTGCAGCCCATCCAATTCCGACGCCCCGAGCATCGCGCGGAAGAGAGCGAGCATTGATGCCCCCCCACGCCCGCCCATACCA
>JACQVB010000285.1 GCA_016209985.1 Gemmatimonadota bacterium
CATTTATAACGTGCTGGGGATACCGCTGGCGGCCGGCGTGTTATATCCATTCACCGGATTACTCCTGAGCCCGATCGTCGCCAGCGCGGCGATGGCGCTGTCCAGCCTGAGTGTGGTGGGCAACAGCTTGCGGCTCCGCAACTTCAACCCATCCTACGCGGCCTGACCGATGCGGTACTTTCACCGGACCTCCGTTTCCCCTGACACTGTCATGGCGGAAGCTGAACGCTTTTTCGGAACCACCCTCTCCCGCACACAACGCGAGTCACGCAAGATCGGCTTCACCGGGACCGTCGGCACGGTCACGGTGAGCGTGGGGATGGAGGGCGGCCACTACACGCGAATCACGGTCCAGACGGACCAGGTGGGCGAAAGCGAGCTAGACAAGCTCGCGAAGAGGTTTCTAGGGGTCGTACATACGAAGGCGGAGCCCGAGCACGCGCTCCGAGGATCTTATTAGCGCTCTTCCGTCCCCCTCTCCCGTAGGCGCCGCCCTGAGCGGAGCGAAGGGGAGAGGGGACAGGGGTGAGGAATGGCATCGCTTAAACTGAAGGTGTCCGGCATGCATTGCGGTCACTGCACGACCACGGTCGAGCGAGCGCTGAAGAAGGTTTCGGGCGTCTATGGTGTCTCGGTGGACCTCGATGCGGGCAGCGCCGAAGTCGACTTCGACGGCAAAGCGCCTGCGGGCGAGTTCGTGGAAGCGGTGCGCGCCGTCGGCTATAGCGCCGAAGTAGCGGCCTAGCGATGGCGACCGGAGCGGCGAGGAGCGCGGCGCCGCCGGCCGGCCTTTCGCGCGATGATCTCCTCAAGATCTACTACTATCTGCGGCTCACCCGCTCCCTCGAGGAGCGGCTGGTCAACCTCTATCGCCAAACCAAGGTCATCGGTGGCCTCTACCGCTCGCTGGGCCAGGAAGGCGAGAGTGTCGCTTCGGCCTATGCGCTGCGCGACGGCGACATCCTCTCTCCGCTGATTCGCAACCTGGGGGCCATGCTGGTTCGCGGGGCCAAACCGGTCGAAGTGCTGCGGCAGTACATGGCCAAAGCCACCGGTCCCACGGCCGGCCGCGAAATGAACGTGCATTTCAATGATCTCAGACTCGGTTACCTCGGGCAGATTTCGCATTTGGGCGACATGGTCCCGGTCATGTCGGGGATGGCGCTGTCGTTCAAGATGCGAAAGGAACGACGGGTGGGACTGGTCTACCTCGGCGATGGCGCGACCAGCACCGGAGCGTTTCACGAGGGCCTCAATTTCGCTGCGGTGCAGCGGCTCCCGCTGGTCGTCATCGTCGAGCACAACGGATACGCCTACTCGACTCCTACGTCGCAGCAGACGGCAGTGGCCCGGCTGGCCGACAAGGCCAAGGCCTATGGCATTCCGGGCGTCACGGTCGACGGGAACGACGTACTTGCCACGTACGAGGTGGCCCGCGAGGCGATCGAGCGCGCCCGGAACGGTTCGGGCGTGACGTTGATCGAAGCCGTGACCTACCGGCGGGCCGGCCATGCGGAGCACGACGACCAGCGCTATCAGCCGAAGGACGAGATTGCCGAATGGGAGCGACGCGACCCGGTGACGCGTTACGTCGATCGCCTCCTCGCCGACGGTTGGGCCCGGCAACGCGAGCTTACCGATATCGATCAGCGGGTGATCTCGCAGCTCGACCAGGCCGTGGCCGAATGCGAGAATGATCCCTTGCCGGACGGCGCATCCGCGCTCGCGAGCGTCTACCGAACACCCTCCAGTGCGGAACCGCTTTGGTACCGGCGAGTCTGAGCCCGGCAACACGCACCGCAGCGCTGCCTGATGGTCTTTCCCGCAATCAGCTGCTGGAGATGTACTACTTCATGCGGCTTACCCGGTCGCTGGAAGAACGCCTGGTGGCCTGGTACCGGCAGGGCAGGATCCCGGGCGGGGTCTTCCGTTCGCTCGGACAAGAGGCCGCAGCGGTCGGCTCGGCCTACGCTCTGGGGCCTGATGACGTATGCTCGCCCGTCATCCGCGATCTGGGCTCGATGCTCGTGCGAGGCGCCAAGCCCCCGCAGGTGTTCCGGCAGTATCAGGGAAAAGCGGGGAGTCCAACGCGAGGCCGCGACCTCCATGTCATGTTCAGCGACCTCGGGCGTGGGTATCTGGGCCATATTGCGCCACTGGGAGTCATGCTGCCGGTCATTGCCGGTGTTGCCCTTTCGTTCAAGCTCAATCGAGAGCCGCGGGTGGTGCTGGCGTATTCGGGAGATGGCGCAACGAGTACCGGTGCCTTTCACGAAGGACTGAACTTTGCCTCCGTGCAGCGGCTGCCATTGGTCGTGCTAGTCGAGAACAACGGCTTCGCGTATTCTACCCCGACCGGCTCCGAGACCGTCATCGAGCATTTGTCGGACAAGGCCGCGGGGTATGGCATTCCCGGTGTGAGCGTGGATGGCAATGATGTGCTTGAGGTGCACCAGGTCACCCGCGCGGCTCTCGAGAAAGCTCGTAGTGGAAACGGAGTCACATTGATCGAGGCGGTGACCTACCGGCGGGCCGGCCATGCGGAGCACGACGACCAGCGCTATCAGTCGAAGGACGAGATTGCCGAATGGGAGCGACGCGACCCGGTGACGCGTTACGTCGATCGCCTGGTCACGGAAGGGTGGGCCGATCCCGGCAAGCTGGCCGATCTCGACCACCGCGTCACCTCGGAGCTGGACCAGGCGGTCGCCGCCTGCGAGAACGACCCACTGCCGGATCCGGGCACCGCGCTGACCGACGTCTACGCGAATCCGGCCACTGCCGAACCACTCTGGTATCGCAGCATATGATACCGCC